>NZ_BAAHSC010000174.1:0-336020 GCF_054655095.1 Thermus sp. FJN-A | reverse complement strand
CCTTCGTGGCCACGAGGGGCACAGGCTCCTCCTCCCAGGTGAAGGCGGCGTAGACCTTCCCCTCCTTGAGGGAGAGCTCCACGTTGTAGGGGAGGGAGGCGTGGACACGCTCCACCAGGGCGCTCAGGTTGGGGTGGGAGGTCTTCACCAGGGCGTGGGCGTGCCTCCCGTTTCCCAGGTTGACGCGGAGCCAAAGGGCTCCGTCCTTTGCCTCCAGGCGGAGGTTGAGGTTGCCTCCTTTTGTCCTGTCCCCTCGGGAGTAAAGCAAGCCTTGCCGCTTCTCTTTCCACTCCCGCTTGAGCTTCTCCCTGCGTTTACCGGAGAGGTGGTTACGTCCTAACTGCTCAAAGAGCTTCCTCCCCCCGAACACCACCTTGCGGGGGTCTTCGCCGAGTTCCCTGGCGGCGTCTATGAGGGCATGGGCTTTCAGGACCGCGTCGTCCGCGTAGCGGGTGTTGAGGCCGAAGGTCAGCCCCGAAGGGGCTACCTTGCGGGTACACAGAGGTCCATCTTCCCGCTTCAAGTCCTCCCGCTTCCATCCCTCTAAGAGGCGGTTGTAGGCGTACCTCACGGCCGCCGAGAAGCGGCGCATGAGGTCCAGGAGGAGGTGGAGGTCCTCTACGAAGGGAAAGAAGAGGAGGGCGTGGACCCCGGTGAAAGTCTTGTTCCTCCTCCTGGGGGAGCGTCCGTGCGTGACCCTGGGCTTTTTCTTCACCGGAGGCCTCCTGTGAGGGAGTATAGCGCTTCGGGACTTTTCGCGTGCTGCGGGGACTCGCTGGGGTGAGGTGGCGGGGACTGAGGGCACGTGAGCGCCGGGGTGAAGTGGTGTGCGCTATTTCCCAGCTGTTTGCACCTCCCATTTGCCCCACGGGATCCCCGCTTCCCTGGGGCATTTAGAAGGCGTTCAGGCCCGTGGCCTCCCGCCCCAGGACCAGGGTGTGGATGTCGTGGGTGCCCTCGTAGGTGTAGACGGTTTCCAGGTTGAGCATGTGGCGGATGGCGTGGTACTCCAGGGTGATGCCGCTTCCCCCCAGGATGTCCCGGGCGAGGCGGGCGGCCTTCAGGGCCTTCTGGACGTTCTGTCTTTTGGCCAGGGAGACCTGGGCGGGGGTGAGCCGTCCTTCGTCCTTGAGCCGGGCAAGCCGCCAGGCCAGGAGAAGCCCCTCCGTGTGCCAGGCGAGCATCTCGGCCAGCTTGGCCTGGACGAGCTGCTTCTTGGCGATGGGCTCGCCGAAGGTGCTCCGGCTCTTGGCGAACTCCAAGGCCTCGGTGTAGACGGCCTCGAGGGCCCCCAAGACCCCCCAGGCGATGCCGAAGCGGGCCTGGGTGAGGCAGGAGAGGGGCGCCTTCAGGCCTTCCGCCTTGGGGAGGCGCAAGGACTCGGGCACCCGGACGTCCTCCAGGACGAGCTCGCTCGTCACCGAGGCGCGGAGGGACATCTTGTGCTTCACCTCCCGGGCCTGGAAGCCCTTGGTGTCGGTGGGGACGATAAAGCCCAGGACCCGGCCTTCCTCGTCCTTGGCCCAGATGAGGGCGATGTGGGCCAGGTTGCCGTTGGTGATCCACATCTTGCTGCCGTTCAGGACCCAGGTGTCCCCCTCGCGCCTGGCCCGGGTCTTCATGTTGCCGTAGGGGTCCGAGCCCCCGTCGGGCTCCGTGAGGCCGAAAGCCCCCACCATCTCCCCCCGGGCGAGCTTGGGGAGGAACTCCTTTTTTTGCGCCTCGCTCCCGTAGGCGTAGATGGGGTACATGACCAGGGAGCTTTGCACGCTCACGAAGCTCCTGAGCCCCGAGTCCACCCGCTCCAGCTCGTAGGCGATGAGGCCGTAGGCGGCGCTACTTACCCCGGCCCCCCCGTACTCGGGGGGCAGGGTGGGGCCTAGGAAGCCCAGCTCGGCGAACCTGGGGATGAGGTGGGTGGGGAAGACCCCCTCCTCCCACCAGTCGCGGATGTAGGGCAGGGCCTCCTTCTCCAGGAAGCGGCGGGCGGCCTTTTGGATCTCCCGCTCCTCGGGGGTGAGAAGCTCCTCCACGGCGTAAAAGTCCAGCATGGTGCACCTCGGCCTTTAGTCTACCCCGCGCCGTTCCCTGGCCTGGCCCAAGAGGGGTCCTTCGCCGGGGCAAGCCGGCGCGGGGGGGTATCAGAGCATCCCGGCGAGGAAGCCCTCCTCCCGGATGGTGCGGATGAGGTCCATGACCGTGAGGGCCTGGGGGTCGTACTCCACCTCCAGCTGGCTGGGCCCCGTGGCCTGGGCCCCCGCCACGCCCTCCAGGCGCTTTAGGGCGGTGAGGATCCGCTCCATGCCCTCCGGGGTGGGTTCCCCCCGGATGCCGATCATCACCCGGCTCATGCCCCCTATTCTAAGACCCCCCGGGTTTCCCCCCGCTTACCCCGGCTTCCCAGGACCCGCACCGCCAGGACCAAGGGGCCCACGGCAAACCCTTGGGCCAGAAGGGCCTCCGCCAGGGCCTTGCGCCCGGGGTCCAGGTGCAGGGCCACCTCGTAGACCCCAGCATCGTAGGCGCTCTTGACCACCGCGGCCAGGAGGCCTTCCAGCACCTTCTGGTCCTTGCCCTCAATCCGGGTGAGGAGGACCGTGGTGGCCTCCCCCTGCCACACCGCCTGGGCCAGGGCGAAGCCCAGAGGGCTTTCCCCCTCTTCCGCCAGGAAGGAGTGGCCGGTGCGGGCGAAGAAGCGCACGGCCCCCAGGCTTAGGGGGCGGTCTTTCGCCACCTGGTTGAGCCGCTCCAGGTCCAGCTCGGTGAAGGGACGGACGCGCATGGGCCCATTATGCCTCTTGGGGGGGAAGGGGCCTTGGGCGGTAGAGGATGGCCTCCCCCAGGAGCACCAGGGCCGCCAGGAGGGCCAGGAAGCGCCCGGCGCCCCCGGGGGTCTTGGGCAGGAAGCTCTCCCCCGGTACGGGAAGCAGGGTTTCCCCGGGGGAGAGGAGCCCGGTGCGCACCTCCCGGTAGGGGCGGAGGAAGTTGTAGACCAAGAGGGGGAAGAGGGGGCGGTCCTGGACCGCCTCCAGGGGGGGCAGGTAAAGGCCCTTCTCCGTGAAGTAGAGGAGGCCCACGCCCCCTTCCCCCTCCGCCAGGGGCTGCCAGGGGGCGGGGGGCGGGGGCGGCGGGGGGAGGCGTTCCCCCAGGAGGGCCACGCCCTCCAAAAGGGGGTGGGGCGTGGTGAGGCGCACGGAGGTGGGGCTTCCCCCCCGGGGGGCGAGGAAGAGGGTGGGGGCCTCGGGGGGGCCCTCGGGCACGGCCACCCGGACCCGGACCTCGGTCCCGGGTACGGCTCCCAGCAGGGCGAAAAGCCTCTCCAGGGCGGGGAGGGGAGGGTAGTCCACCCCGGGGCGCCTCAGGGCGAAGGCGGCCTCGTCGTCCAGCTCGAGGGCGCCCCCGTTTAGCACCCGGGCGGTGAAGACGGGGGGGAGGTCCTCGAGGCGGGCGTAGCCCCGGGCGGGCACGGCCGCCTCCCGGATGCTTCCCCCCACCGCCACCCGGGCGGTGAGGGGCCTTTGGGCGCTATTCCCCAGGGCGAGGAAGCCCCGGTCCACCGCCACGATCCCCAGGTTCTCCTGCGGGGTGCCCACGCCCAGGTACCCCTCCGCCCCGGGGGGTGGGGGCCTGTCCGTGGCCACCACCACCGGGGCCTGGAGGAGCCGCCGCCCCAGGGCCATGGCCTCCTCCAGCCGGGCCTCCCGGTCCCCCGCCTCCAGGGCGAGGAGCCTGCCCCTCAGGGCCACCCCGGGGGCGGGGCCGAAGGCCTCGGGCCTCTCCCCCGCCCGCACCAGGACCGCTTCCGGGGCCCTTTCCAGGAGGGGGAGGAGCCTTTCCTTGGCCAGGTCCAACCGGGTTTTGGCCCCTTCCCGGGCGGCCATGCTGGCGGAAGCGTCCACCACCAGGACCAGGGGGGAGGGCCCCAAAGGGGGGTCCTCCAGGGCCAGGACCATGAGGCCAGCCCCCAGGAGGAGGAGGAAAAGCCTCAGGTCCAGCCGGGGCCGGAGGCGCCTCCGGCCCCTTTGCCAAAGCCACACCCCGGCCCAGGGCGTGGGCCTGGGCCTTCTCGCCCGGTAGAGGAGGTAGACCCCAAGGAGGATGGCGGGAAGGAGCCAGAGCACGTGCCCTCAGCGTACCCTCGGCCTCCTGGGGTCTGCTAGAGTGGGGGGGCATGTGGGTTCTGGGCGTGGACACCTCCTGCGACGACACCGGGGTGGGCCTGGTGCGGGAGGGGGAGGTGGTGGTGAACCTGGTGGCGAGCCAGGTGGTCCTGCACGAGGCGTATGGCGGCGTGGTGCCGGAGCTCGCGAGCCGCGAGCACCTGAGGGTGATCCGTCCCTTGGCGGAGAGGGCCTTGGCCGAGGCGGGCATCGGCCCCCAGGACCTGGGGCTGGTGGCGGCCACCCGGGGCCCCGGCCTCATCGGGGCCCTCCTGGTGGGCTACACCTTCGCCAAGGGGCTGGCCTGGGCCCTGGGCCGGCCCTTTTATGCGGTGCACCACCTCGAGGCCCACATCGCCGCCGCCTGGCCGGAGGGGCTAGACCCCCCCTTCCTGGCCCTGGTGGCCTCCGGGGGGCACACCCACCTTTACGAGGTCCTGGACCTGGGCCGCTACCGCCTCCTGGGCGCCACCCGGGACGACGCCGCGGGGGAGGCCTTCGATAAGGTGGCGAGGCTCTTGGGCCTCAGCTTTCCCGGGGGGCCGGAGCTTGAGCGCCTGGCGGAAGGGGCCCAGGAGGCCATTCCCTTCCCTGTGCCCCTAAGGGGCCAGGAGGGGTACGAGTTCAGCTTCTCCGGCCTCAAGACGAGGGCCCTGCAGCTGGTGGAGAAGGGCCTCCCCAAGGCCGCCCTGGCCCGGGGCTTCCAGGAGGCGGCCATCGCCCACCTCTCCGAGGTGGTCCTGAGGGCGGCGGAGGCCACGGGGCATAGGGTCCTCCTGGTGGCCGGGGGGGTGGCGGCGAACCGGGCCTTGCAGGCGCGCTTCCGGGAGGCGGGCCTGAAGGTTTTCTTCCCCCCCAAGGGCCTTTCCCAGGACAACGGGGCCATGGTGGCCCTGGCGGCCTGGAGGCGCTATAGGCGTGGCTTTCCCCCAAGCCCCCTCTCCTTGGGGGCCACCGCCTACTGGCCTCTGGAGGAAGCCTGATGCTCTTTCTCCCCGTTTCCTTCCCCCTGTAGGGTCCGAAATTGGGGCACGAGGCCCCTTTACCGGGGCCGCAAGCCAGCATGGGGTGGTATAAAGGGGTTTCTCATCCCGAAGGGGTACAATCGGCCTAGGATGCTGGGCCTCATACGGAAGCTTTTCGACAACAACGAGCGGGAGATCGCCCGCTACTACAAGCAGGTGGTGGAGCCCGTGAACCGCCTCGAGGCCGAGGTGGAGAAGATTCAGGACCTGGCCGCTGCCTACCGGGAACTCAAGGAGAAGCACGAGCGGGGCGCTTCCCTGGACGAGCTTCTCCCCATGGCTTTTGCCCTGGCCCGGGAGTCGGCCAAGCGCTACCTGGGCATGCGCCACTTCGACGTGCAGCTCATCGGCGGGGCGGTCCTCCACGAGGGCAAGATCGCCGAGATGAAGACCGGCGAGGGCAAGACCCTGGTGGCCACCCTGGCCGTGGCCCTGAACGCCCTCACGGGGAAGGGCGTGCACGTGGTCACGGTGAACGACTACCTGGCCCGGCGCGACGCGGAGTGGATGGGGCCCGTCTACCGGGGCCTGGGCCTCAGTGTGGGGGTGATCCAGCACGCCTCCACCCCCGAGGAGCGCCGCAAGGCCTACCTCGCCGACGTCACCTACGTGACCAACTCCGAGCTCGGCTTCGACTACCTGCGGGACAACATGGCCATCAGCCCCGACCAGCTGGTGCTCCGCCACGACTTTCCCCTGCATTACGCCATTATCGACGAGGTGGACTCCATCCTCATCGACGAGGCCCGTACCCCTCTCATCATCAGTGGCCCCGCGGAGAAGGCCACCGACCTCTACTACAAGATGGCGGAGATCGCCAAGCGGCTGGAAAGGGGCCTCCCCCCGGAGCCCGGGGTGCGGAAGGAGCCCACGGGGGACTACACCATCGAGGAAAAGAACCGCTCCGTGCACCTCACCCTCCAGGGCATCGCCAAGGCGGAGAAGCTCCTCGGGGTGGAGGGGCTCTTCAGCCCGGAGAACATGGAGCTCGCCCACATGCTCATCCAGGCTATCCGGGCCAAGGAGCTCTACCACAAGGACCGGGACTACATCGTCCAGGACGGCCAGGTCATCATCGTGGACGAGTTCACCGGCCGCCTCATGCCGGGCCGGCGCTACGGGGAGGGCCTCCACCAGGCCATTGAGGCCAAGGAGGGGGTGAGGATCGAGCGGGAGAACCAGACCCTGGCCACCATCACCTACCAGAACTTCTTCCGCCTCTACGAGAAGCGGGCGGGCATGACCGGCACCGCCAAGACGGAGGAAAAGGAGTTCCAGGAGATCTACGGGATGGACGTGGTGGTGGTGCCCACCAACCGCCCCATGATCCGCCAGGACTTCCCCGACGTGGTCTACCGCACGGAGAAGGGGAAGTTCTACGCGGTGGTGGAGGAGATCGCGGAGAAGTACGAGCGGGGCCAGCCGGTCTTGGTGGGGACCATCAGCATCGAGAAGTCCGAGCGCCTCTCCCAGATGCTCAAAGAGCCCCGGCTCTACCTGCCCCGCCTGGAGATGCGCCTGGAACTCTTCAAGAAGGCGAGCCAGAAGCAGCAGGGCCCCGAGTGGGAGCGCCTAAGGAAGCTCTTGGAGAGGCCCACGGGGCTCAAGGACGAGGACCTCGCCCCCTTTGAGGGGCTTATTCCCCCGAAGGGGAACCTCAGGGCGGCCTGGGAGGGCCTCAAGCGGGCGGTCCACACCCTCTCGGTCCTCCGCCAGGGGATCCCCCACCAGGTGCTGAACGCCAAGCACCACGCCAAGGAGGCGGAGATCGTGGCCCAGGCGGGCCGGAGCAAGACCGTGACCATCGCCACCAACATGGCGGGCCGGGGCACGGACATCAAGCTGGGCGGGAACCCCGAGTACCTGGCGGCGGCCCTCTTGGAGAAGGAGGGCTTTGACCGCTACGAGTGGCGGGTGGAGCTCTTCATCAAGAAGATGGTGGCGGAAAAGGAGGAGGAGGCCAGGGCCCTCGCGGGGGAGCTCGGCATCCGGGAGGAACTCCTGGAGAGGATCCGCCAGATCCGGGAGGAGTGCAAGGAGGACGAGGAGCGGGTGCGGGCCTTGGGCGGGCTTTTCATCCTGGGTACGGAGCGGCACGAGTCCCGGCGCATTGACAACCAGCTCCGGGGCCGCGCGGGCCGCCAGGGGGACCCGGGGGGGAGCCGCTTCTACGTGAGCTTTGACGACGACCTCATGCGCCTCTTCGCCTCGGACCGGGTCATCGCCATGCTGGACCGCATGGGCTTTGACGACTCCGAGCCCATTGAGCACCCCATGGTGACCCGCTCCATAGAGCGGGCGCAGAAGCGGGTGGAGGACCGCAACTTCGCCATCCGCAAGCAGCTTTTGCAGTTTGACGACGTCATGGCCCGCCAGCGGGAGGTCATCTACGCCCAGCGCCGCCTCATCCTTCTGGGCAAGGACGAGGAGGTGCGGGAGGCCGCCATCGGCATGGTGGAGGAGACCGTGGCGGGGGTGGCCGAGAACTTCCTGAACCCCCAGATCCACCCCGAGGACTGGGACCTGGAGGCCCTAAAGGCCGCCTTGCTGGACGTGGCCCCCCAGCTTCAGGGCTTCCCCTTTGCGGATCTAAGGGGGCTAAAGCCCGAGGAGGGGGTGGAGCGGCTGGTGGAGGCCGCCCTTAAGGCCTACGAGGCCCGGGAGGCGGAGCTTTCCCCTCCCCTCATGCGGGCGGTGGAGCGCTTCGTGATCCTCAACGTGGTGGACTCCGCCTGGAAGGAGCACCTGCACAACCTGGACGTCCTCAGGCAGGGCATCTTCCTGCGGGGTTACGGCCAGAAGGACCCCTTCCAGGAGTACCGGATCGAGGCCACCCGCCTTTTCAACGACATGGTGGGCTTCATCAAGGGGGAGGTGGCCAAGTTCCTCTTCCGCCTCAAGGTGGAGGCGGAGCCGGTGCGCCCGGTGCGGGAGGCCCCTTACGTGCCCGTGCCCGAGCCCCAGGCCGAGGCCAGGCCCTTTGGGGTGGAGCGCAAGCGGCCCGCCACCCCGCCGCCCCAGCCCGGGCTTTCCCGTGCGGAGAGGCGGCGGATGATGCGGGAGGAGAAGAAGCGCAAGAAGGAATAGGGCTAAGCGCCTGTGCTTTCGTTTCGCAACTTTGGGGCCCCCGCTCTGGCGAATGCCAGAGCGGGGTACTAAGCCTCAGGCCTCCACCTGAAGGCTTTCCGGGTCCAGGTTGGTGTAGACGTGTTGCACGTCGTCCAGGTCTTCCAAGGCCTCCACCAGGCGCAGGACCTTGGCGGCCTCCTCGGGGCCGAGGGCGATGGTGTTCTGGGGGTGTTGCACCACCTCCACCGCCTCCACCTTAATGCCCCGGGCCTTCAGCCCCTCGGCCACGCGGTAGGCCTCGGCGGGGTCGGTGTAGACGGTGAGGCTTGCGCCCTCCTCCTCCAGGTCCAGGGCCCCTAGCTCAATGGCGGCCTCCTGCGCGGCCTCGGTGTTCTCGCAGACGATCACCCCTTTGCGCTCAAACTGCCAGGCCACGCTGCCCGTGGTGCCCAAGGATCCCCCGTACTTGCCGAAGACGTGGCGCACCTCCCCGGCGGTGCGGTTGCGGTTGTCCGTGAGGGCATACACCAAGACCGCCACCCCGCCGGGGGCGTAGCCCTCGTAGACGATCTCCTCAAACTGCTCCGCCCCATCCCCGCCTCCTTGGAGCTTCTGCAGGAGGCGTTCGATGTTCTCCATGGGCACATCGTCGGCCCGCGCCGCCTCAATGGCGTTCCGGAGCTGCACGTTGGCCTCGGGGTAGGGGCTTCCCCCGGCGCGCGCCGCCGCCTGGATGGCCCGGAGGTGCTTGGAGATGATCTTGCCGCGCTTGAGGTCGTTGGCGGCCTTCTTGCGTTTGATCTGTGCCCACTTGCTATGACCGGCCATGGCTCACCTCACCCATTATAGCCAGCGCCTCTAGAACCCGCTCCGCTAGGCGTTCTCCCGCCTCGCGGAAGGGGTGGAAGAGCAGGCTGACCCCGGCGGCCCCCAAGGCGGGGTCTTCCTCCAGGTGGAAGCTAGTGGCGGCAATGGTCCCGCCGAAGCCCCGCTCCCTCAGCCAGCGGGCGGCCAGGAGCTTGGCCTCGAGGTCCGGCAGGGCCAGGACCACCGCCTTGAGCCCCGAGAGGTCTAAGCGCTCCCAAAGCTCCGGGTCCTCCGCATCCCCGTAGCGCACCCGCCTGCCCTTGGCCCGGTGGCGCTCTACCTTCTCCGGGTCGGCGTCCAGGCCGAAGGGCCTCTCCCCCTTCTCCTCCAGCACCCGGTAGACGGCCCCCCCCGTGCGCCCCATGCCCACGATGAGCACTGTGGCCCCGTCCAGGCGCTCCGGTTCCTGGTCCGGGTGGACGCCCTTCCGCTCCAGGCGCAAAAGCCGAGGCTCCAGGCGCTTGTAGAGGGCGTGGCTGTGACGGGCCAGGGGGGCGGAGAGGGCCATGGAGAGGGCCACGGCCAGGGCCAGGCTGGGGAGGCTTAAGGGGAGGCCGGTTCGCTCCAGGGCCACCCCCACGATCAGGGCGAACTCCGAGTAGTTGCCCAAGTACATCCCGGCCACGAAGCCGGTCCGGGCCCTTAGCCCCAGGAGCAGGAAGAGGGCGAAGAAAAGGGGGGCCTTGAGGAGGGAGAGGAGCAAGAGGCCCCCCACCAGCCCCATCTCCACCCCATCCAGGCCCTCCCTCAGGCCGATGTCCAGGAAGAAGGCCACCAGAAAGGCTTCCTTAAGGCCCCACAGGGCCCGGGCCATTTCCGTGCCCTTGGCGTGGCCCGAGAGGAGGGTGCCCATGAGGAGGGCTCCGAGCTCCGGGGAAAGGCCCACTTGGCGGAAGGTCTCCCCTCCCAAGAGGGCGAGGGCCAGGCCGAAGAGGATCAGGAGTTCCTCGTGGCCGCTCCTTTCCAGGAGCCAGGCCATCCCGTGGCGCAAGAGGGGGAAGAGGAGGAGTAAAGCCGCCCACGGGCTCACCGCCCCACCCCCATAGAGGGTGATCAGCCCCACGGCCACCAGGTCCTGCAGGACCAGGATGCCGAGGCTCAGGCGGCCGTGGTAGGTGGTGAGCTCCTTCTTGTCCTCCAGGAGCTTGGCCACCAGCACCGTGCTGGAAAAGGCCAGGACCAGGGCCAAGGGCAGGTTCTTGTAGAGGAGGAAGGCCAGGGCGCTGAAGAGGAAGAGGTGAAGCCCCCCCGCTCCCAGCACCCGGGGGTCCAGGAAGTCCTGGAGCCGGAGCTTGAGCCCCACGCTGAAGAGGAGGAGGAGGACCCCGATCTCGGCGGCGTGGTGCAGGAACTCCGTCTCCCTTAGGCCCATTCCGTGGAGGCCGAACCCCGCCCCCAGGTACCCCACCAGGGGAGGCAGGCCCAGGCGGCTGGCCAAAAGGCCCAGGGCAAAGGCCACGGCTACCCAGAGGGCCTCCATGCCCCAAGGGTAGCAGAGATACCCCCTAGGTGCCTGCGGGCTCGCGGAGCGAGGTTAAGGGGCGGGCGCTCATACCACCCCAGGCTGGCACGCGCCAGCCTGGGGGCCCCGGAAAAAGGACCCGGTGGGGGGAACGAAACAGGGAAACTCAGTAGGTGGGCTGGGAGGGGAGGCGTTCCTTTTCCGCCAGGGCCTTGTCCAGAAGGGCCTTCCACTCCTCGTAGGGGAGGAAGCCCGTGCGCTTCTCCCCGGCGATGAAGAAGGTGGGGGTCCCGGTGAGGCCCAGGTCGGTGGCCAGCTTCTGGTCCGCCAGGACCCCATCCCGGTGCTTGCCAGAAGCCAGGCACTGGGCGAAGGTCCCCTCCTCCAGGCCCATCTGCCCCGCCAGGTCCACCAGGTAGCGGTCCAACACCGCCCCTTGCAGGTTGCCCCAGGAGCCTGCGGCGCGGAAGAGGACCTCGTGGTACTCGGAGTAGCGGCCCTGGTCGGCGGCGCAGGCGGCCGCCTCGCTGGCCCGGATCACGTTCGCCTGGCCGGGGAAGGGGAAGTCGCGGAAGAGGTAGCGCACCTTCCCGGTGTCCACGTACTCGGCCTTAAGCCGGGGCAGGACGTTCAGGGCGTGGTTCTGGCAGTGGGGGCAGAGGTAGTTGGAAAAGTCCACCACCACCAGGGGCGCATCCTCCCTTCCCAGGGCGAAACGGGCCCCCTGGGCGGGGTCCAGGCCCGCCCGGCCCTTGGGCCCCCAAAGGATCCAGCCCAGGCCCAAGAGGGCCAGGGCCACCACTACGAGAACTATAGCGCGCGGCATGGGCTCACTTTACCACGGCCCAAGGTGAGAAGGCTTCAGCCCCTATAGGGGGCCTGGCGGGCCTCCCCCTCGGGGGTGACGTAGAAGGGGTTTTGGTCGGTGGAGATCAGGGTTTCCCTTTCCACCGCCTCCTGGATGTCCTTGGGCAGGACGAACATGGCCTCCAGGTACGGGGCGGACAGGTGGCGCAGGGCGAGGCCCCGCTCCCGGATCCGGGCCTCCATGACCCCCTCGGAGAAGGCGGCGGGGTCGAAGGCGTCGGAGGCCAGGAGGAAGCCGAAGTTGAGGAAGAAGCCGGGGATGTGGTTCTTGTAGCTCCGCACGTAGCGGAAGGCCTCCCGCACCGTGCGGTGCACCACGGGGTGGACCCGGTGGTGGGTGAGCATGATCATCCCCGCCTGCATGCCCATGACCCCGCCCGGGTTCAGGCGGCTCTTCACCAGGCGGTAGAACTCCACGGTGTAGAGGAGCCTGGCGGGGTTGTCCTCCCCCACGGGGTCGGTGAGGTCGATGAGGATCACGTCGTAGGTGCTGGGGTTCTGCTCCAGGTAGGCCCGGGCATCCTCAATGACCAGGAGGGTGCGGGGGTCGTCGAAGGCTCCCTGGTGCCACTCGGGCATGTGTTGCTTGGCCACCTCCACCAGCTCCCCGTCTATGTCCGCCATGACCGCCCTTTCCACGGTGGGGTGCTTGAGCACCTCCCGCAGGGTGGCCCCCTCCCCACCCCCCACGATGAGGACCGTCCTGGGCTCGGGGTGGGCCAGCATGGCCGGGTGGACCAGGGTCTCGTGGTAGACGTACTCGTCCCGCTCCGTGCTCTGCACGTCCTTGTCCAGGACCAGCACCTTGCCGAAGCCCTTGGTCTCAAAAAGGAAGTAGTCCTGGTAGCGGGTGCGGCCCGAGGCGATGACCCGCTCCATCCGCCGCACCATGGTCTCGTAGGGGGTGATGTGCTCAAAGAAGTACATGCCGTAGTCCATGGCCTAACCTCCTTGCCCCGCGCCGAAGGCCCGGCGCTTGATGGCGTGCTCCGTGCCCCGCCAGTAGCGGAAGGCGGATTCCTCCTTGGCCCCGAAGGCCCGGGAGAGGCCTTTAAGCACCACCTCGGGGTCCACGCCGTCCCGGTAGAAGTAGAGGTCCAAGGTGGCGGAGGCGTTGTCCTCTGGCCAGGTGTGGATCATCACCGCGGCCACCGGGCTCACCACCGCGGCGGACAGCCCCTGGGGATGGAACTTGTACACCACGGACTGGGCCGAGCCCCTGGGGGCCCCCAGGCGCATGACCGCATCCAGGAGGGCCGCCTCCACCATCCTGGGGTTTTCCAGCACCTCCAGGTCGCAGCCGTAGATCTCCGCCACCCAGCGCCCGCCCGGCACCGTTTCCACAGAGGGCCATGATAGCACACCCCTAACCGAAGAAGTCCTTGAGCTGTTCCTTGGTGATGAGCACCTCCCGGGGCTTGGAGCCCTTGGAGGGGCCCACGATGCCCATGGCCTCGAGGGCGTCCATGAGCTTGCCGGCCCGGGCGTGGCCCACGGAGAGCCTCCTCTGCAGGCGGCTCACGGAGCCGTAGCCCTCCTCCACCACGATCTCCGCCGCCTTTCTCAGGAGGGGATCGGAGAAGTCCACCTCCCCCACGGCCCCTTCCGGGCCCTTTGGGGGCTCAAAGTCCGCCCCGTAGGCCTCGGCGAAGCGGTCCTCGTGGCTTTGTCCCCGCAGGAAGCCCGCCAGGCGCTGGACCTCTTCCTCGGACAGGTAGGGCACCTGCAGGCGCACGGGCTTGGTGAGGCCCGGCTGGTAGAAGAGGGCATCCCCTTGGCCGATGAGCTTCTCCGCCCCCTGGGTGTCCAGGATGGTGCGGGAGTCAAAGCCGCTGGAGACGGCGAAGGCCAGGCGGGCGGGGATGTTCACCTTGATGAGGGAGGTGAGGATGTCCACGCTGGGGCGCTGGGTGGCGAGGATGAGGTGCATGCCCGTGGCCCGGGCCATCTGGGCGAGGCGGAGGATGGCCGACTCCACCTCCTTGGGGGCGGTCATCATGAGGTCGGCGAGCTCGTCCACCACGATGACCAGGTAGGGCAACGCCTCCTCGGGCCCCACCTTGGCGTTGTACTGCTCCAGGTTCCGGGCCCCCACCTGGCTCATCAGGCGGTAGCGCCGTTCCATGTGGGCCACCGCCCCCTGCAAGACCCCCGCCGCCTCCTCCGGGCTCGTGACCACGGGGCGCACCAGGTGGGGGATGCCCTCGTAGGGGGTGAGCTCCACCATCTTGGGGTCTATGAGGAGGAGGCGCAGGGCGGTGGGCAGGTGCTTGAAGAGGAGGCTTGCGATGAGGACGTTGATGGCCACGCTCTTGCCGCTTCCCGTGGAGCCGGCGATGAGGAGGTGGGGCATCTTGGCGAGGTCCCTGACCCAGATCTCCCCCTCAATGCTCTTCCCCAGGACCAGGGGCAAAAGGGCCCGGGCGTTCTGGAAGGCGGGGGAGAGGACCGCCTCGGAGAAGCGCACCAGCTCCCGCTTGGGGTTGGGCACCTCCAGGCCCACGGTGTTCTTCCCGGGGATGGGGGCCTCAATCCGCACCGCCCCCACCGCCAGGGCCCGGGCCAAATCGTTCTGCAGGCTCTGGATGCGGCTGATCTTCTCCCCGGGGGCGGGCAGGAGCTCGTAGCGGGTGACGCTGGGCCCCCGGGCGTGGCCCACCACCTCGGCCTGGACGCCGAACTGCCTTAAGGTCTCGCCGATGGCCCGCTTGAGGCGCTCGGCCTCCTCCTCCAGGGACCGGGAGGTCCCCTTGGGCTCCGGGGGGTCCAGGAGGTCGGGGGTGGGGAGGGCCAGGGCGGCGCTCGGGCGCTTGACCGCCAGGGCCTTCCCGGCGGGCTCGGGCCTGGGGGGCGGGTCCTCGCGGCGGGAAGGGGGTTCGGGGAAGACCAGGTCCAGGTCCAGGGGTTCAGGCTCCGGCGGGGCAGGGGGCGGGGCGGCGCTCGGCCTGGGGGGCGGGCTTCCCGTGAGGAGGGCGCGCAGGGCTTCCCCTTGGGCCTCCAGGGGGAGGTCCAGGAAGGGAAGCCACCCGGCGAGCTCCCCTTGGCGCCTCTCCAGGTCCTCCAGGAGGCCGGAAAGCTCTTCCCAGCGGGCCTTGCGGGCTTCCCTCAGCCGCATCCCTTGAAGGAGCCCGCCGAGGGTGGGCCGGAAGGGGGGCAGGGGGAGGAGGGCTTTAAGGCGTGCGGAGAGGGCCTGGGCCTCGAGGAAAAGGGCCGCCCGCCGCTCCTCCAGGGCATCCCGCAGGGGGCCTTCCCCGGGAAGGGGCCGCGATAGCCCCTGGAGGAGGGCGCTCAGGCGGGGCTCCAAGGGGCGGTTATCCTCCTCCATCTGCCGCCTAAGCTCCGCCACCCGCTCCTCCAGGAAGGCCCGGAGGGCCTTTTCCACCCCCGGGAGTTCGGCGGGGGAGAGGCCTTGGGCCAGGGCCTTGAGGGCGGTGTGCCCGGGGTAGAGGCGGGCCAGCAGGGCGATGCGGCGGCGGACGAGGAGGGCCTTCAGGCGGTGCCGGGTGCGCCTTACCCCTTCCACCCCCAGGCGCAGGCCGGTGAGGAGGAGGTGAAAGGGGGGTTTACGCCGCCACAGGTCCAGGACCAAGGAGGCCAGGAGCAGGGGCAAGAGGAGGCCAAAGGCCCCGGCCCCGGCCACGAGGGCCTCCCGCCAGGCCCTTCCCAGGTGCCCCGAAAGGGGGCCCAGGAGGGGCAGGAGGGCGAAGGCCAAGAGGAAGAGGAAGAGGAGGTGGCGGAGGAGGGGCCCAAGGGGCTTGGCCCGGAAGAGGAAGCCCGCCAGGAGGAAGAGGCTTGGGGGAAGGAGGTAGGCGGGAAGGCCCACCTCCCCGTAAAACCGGGTTCCCAAGAACTCCCCCAGGGCCCCCGTCGTCCACGGGTAGTGGGGGGCCAGGAGGAAGAGGCCCGCCCCCACGGCCACGGCGCCCAAAGCCTCCAGGTCCCCCTTGGCGGGGGCAGGCTTCGCCGGCTTCCGCTTGCCCATCGGAAGAATTATAACCTAAATTGCAAGCGTGGCCCGACGCTCAGCGCTTGAGCTCGCGGATCACCGCCTGGGTGAGGTCGGTGTCCTCGTCCGCGTAGACCACCAGGCCCGACTGGGCCGCCACCTGACGGCTCATGACCACGGCGAAGCCCTGGGCCTTGGCCACCTTGGCGATGGCCTGGTCCACCTCCTCCAGGATGGGCTTCAGCACGGGGTTCTGCCGGTCCTGCCACTTCTTCAGGGTGTCCTGGTAGGTCTTCAGGAGGGCCTCGTAGTCCTGCCGCTCCTTGGCCGTGGCCTGGCCGGAGCGCACCTTCTGGTCCAAGGGCTTTAGCTTCTCCTCCAGGGGGGCGAGCTCCTTGCGGGCCTGGGCCTGGAGGTCCTGCACCTTCTTGTAGTCGGGGTGGGCCTGGACCAGGGCGTCCGCGTCCACGAAGCCCACGCGGCTGGCCACGTTCCTGTTCTGGGCCAGCATGGGGGTGAGGAGGGCGCCGAGGGCCAGGAGGAGGGCGGCTAAGGGGAAGCGCTTCATGGGAAGAAGCCTAACGCCCCCGGGTGAAGCGTACGTGAGAGAAAAGCCGCTTTCCCTTTGGCCTAAGAAGGGGTATCCTCGCCCGAGGAGGTGAGGCTATGCGTAAAGCGGTGTTGCTTCTTCTGCTGGCCGTTTTGGGGACAGGGGCCTTGGCCCAACGGGCGGTCTCCTTCCGCCTCTCCTTGCCCCCGGCGGGGCTGGGGTTGGGCCTCGAGGCGCCCCTGGAGCGCAACCTGGCCTTCCGCGGCTTCGTGGACCTGTTCCCCGGGGGACCCAGCTTCCTGGCCGCGGGGGAGGTCCTCTTCAAGCCCGACCTGGGCCAGGTGGACCGGGACCTGAGGGGGATCCGGCCCTACTTCGGCGGGGGGCTCGCCGGGCACTTCGCGGGCGCGGGAGAGGTGGGCCTCCACCTCTCCTTGGGGGTGGAGGTGCTTCTGGATCCCCGCACCGGGCTTTTCCTGGACGGGGAGTACTTCTACCCCTTCGGGGGGCCGGGCCGCTTCGGGCGCACGGTGATCGGGGCCAACCTGCGCTAAGCGCTTTCCCCCGCCCAGGCTCTCTGGGCGGGGGACATTCTTCTCCCGCCCTTGGGATAGACTGAGGCCCGGAGGTGAACCCATGCTGGTCAGGGACTGGATGACCAAGGACCCCCTCACCGTGGGCCCGGATACCCCGGTATTAGAGGCCATCAACCTGTTGAAGCAGAAGGGCTTCCGCCGCCTGCCCGTGGTCAAGGACGGGCGGCTTTTGGGCCTGGTCACCGACAAGGACCTCAAGGACGCCATGCCCTCCAAGGCCACCACCCTCTCGGTGTGGGAGATGAACTACCTCCTCTCCAAGCTCACCGTGCAGGAGGTGATGGCCAAGCCGGTGATCACCGTGGGGGCGGACGAGCCCTTGGAAAAAGCCGCCTTGGTCATGGAGGAGCGGAAGATCGGCGGCCTTCCGGTGATGGAGGGGGAGAGGCTGGTGGGCATCATCACCGTGACCGATGTGCTGCGGGCCTTCATTGAGGTTTTGGGCCTGCGGCTTGGGGGGCTACGCGTCACCGTGGACATCCCCGACGTGCCCGGGGCCCTGGCCCAGATGGCCCAGGCGGTCCCCCCGGCCAACATCGTCTCCATCGCCACCGCGGCCCACCTGGCGGGCTACCAACGCCTGGTCATGCGGGTGGTGGGCGAGGGGGTGGAAGGGGTGCCGGACCGGTTAAGGGCCGCGGGGGAGCGGGTGGTGGACGTCCGGCCCGGCTAGACCCCGTTGCGGTAGGCGGGGTAGGAGCCCAGGACCTTCAGGAAGGCGGCCCGCCGCAGGAGGCCCAGGAGGGCCTGGGCGGGGCCGGGGTCCTCCAGGTGCCCCTCGAGGTCCAGGTAGAAGAGGTAGCTGAAGGGTTTGTCCCGCCTTGGTCTGGACTCCAGCTTGGTGAGGTTGACCCCGGCCTCGGCGAAGACCCGGAGGGCCTCCAAGAGCCCCCCGGGGCGGTGGCGCACCGCGAAGACGATGCTGGTCTTGTAGGGCCCCTCCCCGCGGCGCGCCTCCTCCCGCCCGATGACGAAGAAGCGCGTGTAGTTGTGGGCGTAGTCCTCAATGTTCTCCGCCAGGACCTCGAGGCCGTAGAGCTCTGCGGCGCGCCGGCTGGCGATGGCCCCCACCCCGGGCTCGGGGTTCTCCGCCAGGGCCCGGGCCGCCCCGGCGGTGTCGTACACGGGGATGGGGGAGAGGCGCATCCGGGCCAGGAAGCCATCGCACTGGGCCAGGGCTTGGGGATGGCTTTTCACCGCCTTTAGGTCCTTGAGCTCGGTCCCCGGGGGGGCCAGAAGGCAGTGCTTCACCCGGTGGACGATCTCCCCCACCACGTGGAGGTCGCTCTCCAGGAGGAGGTCGTAGGTCTGGTTGATGCTCCCGGCGGTGGTGTTCTCCACGGGAACCACCCCCAGGTCGGCTTCCCCGCCCTCCACCGCCTCAAAGACCTGGTGGAAGGTGGGAAAGCCCACGGGAGTTGCTCCAGGAAAGGTCTTAAGGAGGGCCTCCTCGCTGTAGGCCCCCTCCGTGCCCTGGAAGGCGATCCTCATGCCCTTCATGGTACATGAAACCCCGTAGACAGGACCGGGCCCTCTCCCTTAGCATGGCCTCCGTGGCAAGGCTGCTCGTGGTGGACGACGATCCCCGCATCCGGCGCCTCCTGGAGGTGGTCCTCTCCGGCGCGGGCCACGAGGTGGTTCTGGCCGAGTCGGCCAAGGCCGCCCTGGCCTACCTGCGCCGGGAAACCCCCGATCTGATCCTCCTGGACATCATGATGCCCGATATGGACGGCCTCACTCTCCTGGGCCGCATCCGGGCCGTGCGCCGCCTGAGCCGGGTGCCGGTGATCATGTTCACCGGCGGGGGGCGGGAGCTGGAGGGGCCAAGCCGCGCCCTGGGGGCGGACCTCTTCCTGGAAAAGCCCATCAGCGGCCGTCGCCTCAAGGAGGCGGTGGAGAACCTGCTGGCCCGGGAGGGGTACGTCCTGCCCGAGGGGGACCGGGTGGCCTCCTTGGCGGAGGTGGGGGCCCGCCTGCGGCAGGCCCTTCCGGAGGAGGAGCGGTTTAAGGCCCTGTGGCTTAGGACCCAAAGCCGCCGCGCCCTCCTCGGCAACCTGGTGGCCAAGGGCTGGACGGAGGCCTTGTTGCGGCGGGTTCTGCCGGGAGCCTACGACCTCTACGACCTGATCGGCCACCTGGCCTACGGCTGGCCCCTCCTTCCCCTCTCGGAGCGGGCGAAGCGGGCACAGGACCCGCGCTTCCACCCCTTGGTGCAGGCCTACCTCGAGGCCCAGCGGCTTCCCCTGGAGGGGGACGGCCTCCTGGAAGAGCTGGCCCGCGCCCTGTACGCTTAGGGGGTGTCGGAGCTAGTGGTCTATACCGAGCCCGAGGCCTGGAACCATCTGGTGGCCCGCTTCCCCATCACCAGCGCCCTGCAGTCCTGGGGCTGGGGGGAGGTGAAGCGGACCACGGGCTGGGAGCCCAGGCGCTTCGCCGTCTACGGCCAGGAAGGGCTTCTGGGGGCGGCCCAGGTGCTCCTAAAGGCCCTTCCCGGGGGGCTTCGGGTGGCCTACGTGCCTAGGGGCCCGGCCCTCCACCGCCTCGAGGACCTCCCGGAGGTGGCCCGGCGCCTGGCCCGGGGGGTGCGGGGAACCCACCTCCTCCTGGAGCCGGAGGCGGGGCTTTCCGCCGGGGAGGAAGCCCCCCGCTTCCAAGGCCTTCTCCCCGAGGAGCCCATCCAGCCGGGCCACTCCCTCTGGCTGGACCTAACCCAGGGGGAGGAGGCGCTCCTCCGGGGCATGAAGGAGATGCACCGCAGGAACGCCCGCCTGGCCCTGAAGCGCACGGAGCTTTCCGTGGAGGGGGAGGAGGCCTTCGGCGACTTCTTCCGCCTCTTTGAGGAGACGAACCGCCGCGCCAAGCTCCTGCAACACGCGGAGGCCTACTACCGGGCGGTCCTGCGGGAGATGAACCAGCCCCTGGGGGAGGCCTTCCTCGCCTTTGCCCGCAAGGAGGGGGAGGCCCTGGCCGCGGGGCTCTTCGTGGCCTTCGCGGGCAAGGTGGACTACCTCTACGGGGGGAGCAGCCGCAAGCACCCCGAGGCCAAGGCCCCCATGGGCATGCACCTGGCGGCCATCCGCCACGGCCTGGAGAGGGGCTACCGGATCTACGACCTCTGGGGCGTGCCCCGGACCCCCGAGGGGAGCCACGCCGAGGGCATCTGGCGCTTCAAGGAGGGCTTTGGCGGCCAAAGGGTGCAGTTCCCCGCCTACGCCCTGCCCCTCTCCCCCTTGTACCGGCCCCTTAGAGCCCTCCTGCGCCTGCGCAAGACCTGGGTGAACCTCCGGGTGCGGGGCAACCCCCGGGACGTTCTGGGGTGAAGCCTCCTGTCATCTTTCTCAAGGGCCTCTGGGTAAGGTAAGGGCGTGGCGCGCCTGGTCCTCCTCCTCGCCCTCTTGCTCCTCGCCTCCTTGGGCCTTTTCCTGCGCCGTGCCCCGGAGGCCTCCGGGGAGCCTGCGGGGGTTCGGCTTAGGGGGGTGGAGTTCTTCCTCTTCCCCGAGGAGGAGGGGGTGGAGTGGCGGTTTCGCGCCCAGGAGATGGTGGAGGAAGGCGGGGTCTTCCGCATCCGGGGCGGCCTTATGGGGGAGCGGTACGCGGAGGGGAGGCTCGACCTGCGCCTCCTCGCCCCCGAGGTGGCGGTGGAGCCGGGGGACAACCTCAGGGCCCCCCACGCCCGGGTGGAGATCCTAAAGGGGTGCTACCGCCTGGAGCTCTCCGCCCCCGGCAAAGGGGAGGTGCTGATCCGCCAGAAGGAGGGTTTCATCGCCCCCTGGGTGCGGATTGAGGCCCCCAACCTGCGGGGCGAGGCCCAGGCCTTCCGCGCGGACTTCGCCCTGCAGCACATCGAGGCCGAGGCCCCCCGGTTCGCCTTCCCTGCCGGGGGGGCTTTCGGCCCCTGCACCGTGGAAGGAGGGAGTTCATGAAGCGATGGGTTTTTCTTTCCCTGCTGGGTTTGGCCCTGGCGGCCTCGGGGGTTCGCGTGATCCAGGTGGAGGGCGGGAGGCTTTCCGGGGACCTCCGCTTTGGCCCCTGGACCTTTGAGGGGGAGGTGCGGGGCCGGGTGAAGGACCTGGAGATCCGCGCCCCCAAGGCCACCCTCACCGCCCCCAAGGGCAAGACCATGCAGGAGGCGGAAGGAGAAAGGGAGGCCCGCTTTGAGGGGGGGGTGGTGGTGCGCCGGGGCCGGGTGGAGGCCAGGGGGCCCACCCTGGTCTACCGGGAGCGGACGGGGGAAGGGGAGCTTTTGGGCCCGGCCCGCATGCGCCAGGAGCCCAAGCCCGGGGAGGACCCCGTGGAGGTGGAGGCCAGCCGCATGACCTTCCAGGTGGACACCGACACCTCCACCAGCGAGGGCGCCCTCCTCCGGAGCGGGAACCAGGAGGGGCGGGCGGGTTTCGTCTACTACGAGGAGGAGCGGGGCCTTGCCGTCTTCACCGACCCCAAGGAGGTGGTCCTCACCCGCAGGCGCAAGGACGGGGACCTGGTGATCCGGGCCAAGGAGGTGCGGAGCCTCACCGGGTCCAAGCGGCTCATCGCCACGGGGGGGGTGCGCCTGGTGGACGGGGATCTGGTGACCACCGGGGAGAGCCTCTACTACGACGACACCACGGGCGAGGCCATCGTCCTGGGGAAGCCCGCGGTGAGCGAGAACAAGAAGGAGGGCTTTAGGCTTTCGGGAAGCACCCTCCAGCACAACGTGAACCGCCACCAGGTGCGGGTCTACGCCCGGGCCTTCCGCCTGCCGGTGGAGGAGTTCAGGAGGCTGGGGGAGCGGTGAGGGGGGCTTGAGGGCCATGGGCCCTTTCCCGGGCGGCCTGGCGTGGCGGGCCTTGGGCCTGGGGGTGGCCCTGGCCCTCCTCCTCGGCTGGGCCCAGGAGGCCTTCCGCCCCCAGGTGGAGCTGGTCCGGAAGGACAAGAAGGTGGTGGCCTGGGTCTCGGGAGAGGAGGGAAGCCTCTTCTACGCGGACTACGGGGACCTCCTGGTGGGGGAGCTCGTGGCCCTGTCCCCGGAGAGGGTCCAGGTGGGGGAGCGGGCCTTTTACCGGGATGCGGGGAGCGCGGTGGAGGAGGGCCTCGAGGTGGGGACGAGGGTGGAGGCGGCCTTCAACCCCGACCTGGAGCGGGATGGCCTGGCCTACCTCATGCGCCTGCGGCGCGCGGGGGAGGGGCGGGCCGAGCGCTACCTGCGCCTGGTCCTCGCCGACCCCAAGGGGGTGGGGGTGCGCCTGGGGGAGGAGGTGGCGGCCCGGGGGCCCTTGGCGGTGGTGGAAAGGGGGGGGCAGGAGGAGCTCTTCCTCTCCGGGGGGGAGGCCCGCTTCTTGGAGGAGGAGGGGCGCCTGGAGCTCCGCCCGGGCCCGGGGGAGGTCTGGGTCACGCAGGGGGCGGTGCGGGCCCAGGGAAGCCGCCTCCGCTACCGCAACGACACCGGCGAGGCCCTGCTGGAAGGCCCCGTGGCGGTGCAGCGGGAGGGGGAGAAGCCCCTACGGGGCCAGGCGGGAAGCCTCCGCTACCTCCTGGACGAGGACCGGCTCTGGCTTTTGGGCAGGGTGGAGTTCACCCAGGGGGGGCGGACCACCCGGGCGGAGCGGGCGCTCCTTAGGGAAAAGGAGGGGTACGCCTACCTCTACGGGGGCGTGGAAAGCCGGGACGAAAAGGGTTTCGTCCGCGGGGAGCGGGTGCGCTACGCCTTGAAGACCGGGGAGGTCCTGGTCCTAGGCCAGGTGGCGGGGGAGTTTAAGGAGTAGTACCCCCCGGGCCGGCAAGGGCCGGGATGGGGTGGCCTCAGGCGGTGACCCCGGCCATGAGGAGGCCGAGCCTTTCCTCCGTGGCCTCCTCCGGGGTGAGCTCCCCCACGATCCGGCCCTCGTACATGACCAGGATGCGGTCGGCGAGGCTTAGCACCTCGGAGAGGTCGGCGGAGACCAGGAGGACCGCCAGGCCCTGGTCCCGGGCCGCGATGAGGCGCTGGTGGATGAACTCGATGGCCCCCACGTCCACGCCCCGGGTGGGCTGGGCGGCGATGAGGAGCCTGGGGCCCCTAAGGAGCTCCCGGCCCACCACGATCTTCTGCTGGTTGCCCCCGGAGAAGCGCCGGGCGGAAAGCTCCGTGGAACGGGGGCGCACGTCAAAGCCCTCCACCAGCCTCTTGGCGTGGGCCTCCACCGCCTCGCCGTCCAGGAAGCCCAGGAAGCCCCGGAAGGGCTTGCGGTGCTGGTCGCCCAGGATGGCGTTTTCCCGCACGGAGAAGTCCAGGACGAGGCCGCGGGCGTGCCGGTCCTCGGGGATGTGGCTTACTCCCGCCTCCCGTACCTTGCGGGCCAGGGGGGGGAGGGGCTGGCCCAGGTACCGGACCACGCCCCGGTGGGGGCGGAGCCCGGCCAGGGCCTCCACCAGCTCCGTCTGGCCGTTGCCCTCCACCCCGGCGATGCCCACGATCTCCCCGGAGCGCACCTGGAAGCGCACCCCCTTGAGCCTGGGGGGGGCCTCGAGGTCCTCCACCTCCAAGACCACCTCCCCGGGCCGGGCGGGCCCCTTTTGCACCCGCAGAACCACCTCCCGGCCCACCATCATCCGGGCCAGGGCCTCGAGGGAGGTCTCCCGCGTCCCTACCGTGCCCACCACCTTCCCGTCCCGGATCACCGTGACCCGGTCCGAGACGGCCAGCACCTCCTTCAGCTTGTGGCTGATGAAGATGGCGGCGTTTCCCTTGGCCACGTAGGCCCGGAGGAAGCGGAAGAGCTCCTCGGCCTCCTGGGGGGTGAGGACCGCGGTGGGCTCGTCCAGGATGAGGATCCTGGCCCGGCGGTAGAGGGCCTTCAGGATCTCCACCCGTTGCTGGAGCCCCACGGGGAGGTTCTCAATCCGCTCGTCCAGGGGCACCTGGAAGCCCAGCTCCTCCATGAGGGCTTCGGCCCGCTTCCTCGCCTCCTCCAGGGTGAGGCGGAGGGGGCTTCCGGGCTCCAGGCCCAGGACCAGGTTCTCCAGCACGGTGAAAGGCTCCACCAGCATGAAGTGCTGGTGGACCATGCCGATGCCGTGGGCGATGGCGTCCAAGGGGCTCCTGGGGTGGTAGGGCTTCCCGTCCACCCACATCTCCCCCTCGTCCGGGGGCTGCAGGCCGTAGACGATCTTCATGAGGGTGGACTTGCCCGCGCCGTTTTCCCCCACCAGGGCCAAGACCTCGCCCCATTCCAGGTCCAAGGAGACGTGGTCGTTGGCGAGGACGAGGGGAAAGCGCTTGGTGATGTTTTTGAGGACCAGGGCCTTCTCCACGCCCGGAGTATACAAAAGGGCCGGGGGAGACCCCCCGGCCCTTCCCAGCGCTTCTTCAGCGCTTCTCCGGCACCTTGATCTGGCCCTTGATGATCTGCTGCTTGAGCACCTCCAGCTTGCTCACCACGGCGGAGGGAATCAGGGCCTTGTTGTAATCGTCCAAAGCGTAGCCCACGCCGTTGTTGCTGAGGCCAAACTCCCGCACCCCGCCCTTGAAGGCCTTCTGCACCACGCTCTTGATGACCTCGTAGGTGGCCACGTCCACCCGCTTCATCATGGAGGTGAGGCCGTGGTTCAGGGTGGCGGGGTTGTTGTCGGTGTCGCCCAGGTAGTTCTGGTTGGCGTCCACACCGATGAAGAAGAGGGGCGTAACCTTGGTGCCATCGGTGCCGCAGGCCTTGGTGTACTCGGCGTACTTGGGCACCTTGGCGTAGGGGTCCGCCTTGCGCACGAAGCGGACGGCCCCGCCTTCCTTCAGGCACTTGGTCTGCTTCACGTAGTCAATGAGCCCCAGGCCCGAGCCGCCGGCGGCCGCGTAGATGATGTCCGCCCCCTGGCGCACCTGGGCGGCGGCGATCTCCTTGGCCTTGGCGGGGTCGTTCCAGGCGGCGGGGGTGTTGCCCACGTAGCCCACCAGGACCTTGCCCTGGATCTTGTCCTCCTTGAAGGCGTACTCGGCCCCGGCGCGGAAGCCCGCCTCAAACTTGTGGATGAGGGGGATGTCCATGCCGCCGATGAAGCCCACCACCCCGGTGCGGCTCATCTTGCCGGCGATGTAGCCCACCAGGAAGCTCCCCTCGTGCTCGCGGAAGACCAGGCCCACGGCGTTAGTAAGCTTCCCCTCGCCGGGGACGGCGTCGATGACGGCGAAGTTGACCTTGGGGAACTCCTTGGCGGTGGCGGTGATGGCGGGTTCGTTGGCGAAGCCCACGCCGATCACCAGGTCAAAGCCCTCCTCGGCGAAGGTGCGAATGCCCTGCCCCACCTGGGAGGGGTCGGCGGGCTCGAAGTCAAAGAGCCTCACCCCGAAGTCCTTGGCCGCCTTCTGGGCGCCTTCCCAGGCGGACTGGTTGAAGGAGCGGTCAAACTTACCCCCCGCGTCAAAGGCGATGCCCACGCGGACTTGGGCCAGGCTCAGGCCCAGGGCCAACATACCCACCAGCGCAACGATACGTTTCATGCTTCACCTCCTGCGGCAGTTCGCCGGGAGGCATTATACCCGGTCCGGTAAACTCAAGGCATGACCTTGGAGGAAGCGAGAAGGCGGGTGAACGAGCTACGGGACCTCATCCGCTACCACAACTACCGCTACTACGTCCTGGACGCCCCGGAGATCTCCGACGCCGAGTACGACCGGCTTCTAAGGGAGCTTAGAGAGCTTGAGGAGCGCTTCCCCGAACTCCAAAGCCCTGACTCCCCCACGCTTCAGGTGGGGGCGAGGCCCCTCGAGGCCACCTTCCGCCCCATCCGCCACCCCACCCGCATGTACTCCCTGGACAACGCCTTCAGCCTCGAGGAGGTGGTGGCCTTCGAGGACCGGCTTGCCCGGGCCTTGGGGCGGGAAGGCCCATTCGCCTACACGGTGGAGCACAAGGTGGACGGGCTTTCCGTAAACCTCTACTACGAGGGGGGGATCCTGGTGTGGGGGGCCACCCGGGGGGACGGGGAGACGGGGGAGGAGGTGACGCAGAACCTCCTCACCATCCCCACCATCCCGAGGAGGCTAAAGGGGGTGCCGGAGCGCCTGGAGGTCCGGGGGGAGGTGTACATGCCCCTGGAGGCCTTCCTCCGTCTGAACGAGGAGCTGGAGGAGAAGGGGGAGAGGATTTTCAAAAACCCCCGGAACGCCGCTGCCGGGAGCCTGCGCCAGAAGGACCCCAGGGTCACGGCCAAGCGGGGCCTCAGGGCCACCTTCTACGCCCTGGGTTTGGGCCTCGAGGAGGCCGGGTGCCAAACCCAGATGGACCTCCTCCTCTGGCTCAGGGAGAAGGGCTTTCCCGTGGAGCACGGTTTCACCCGGGCCTTGGGGGTAGACGGGGTGGAGGCGGTCTACCAGGACTGGCTTAAGAAGCGGCGGGAGCTTCCTTTTGAGGCGGACGGCGTGGTGGTGAAGCTGGACGATCTGCAACTTTGGCGGGAGCTCGGCTACACGGCCCGCGCCCCCCGCTTCGCCATCGCCTACAAGTTCCCCGCCGAGGAGAAGGAGACGCGCCTCTTGGAGGTGGTCTTCCAGGTGGGGCGCACCGGGCGCGTGACCCCCGTGGGCGTCCTGGAGCCCGTTTTCATGGAAGGAAGCGAGGTCTCCCGGGTCACCCTGCACAACGAGAGTTACATCGAGGAGCTGGACATCCGCATCGGGGACTTTGTTTTGGTGCACAAGGCGGGCGGGGTCATCCCCGAAGTCCTCAGGGTGCTCAAGGAAAGGCGCACCGGGGAGGAGCGGCCCATCCGGTGGCCCGAAGCCTGCCCCGAGTGCGGCCATTCCTTGCTCAAGGAGGGGAAGGTCCACCGCTGCCCCAACCCCCTGTGCCCCGCCAAGCGCTTTGAGGCCATCCGCCACTACGCCTCCCGCAAGGCCATGGACATCCAGGGCCTGGGGGAGAAGCTCATCGACAAGCTTTTGGAAAAGGGCCTGGTGAAGGACGTGGCCGACCTCTACCGCCTTAGGAAGGAAGACCTCGTGGGCCTGGAAAGAATGGGGGAGAAGAGCGCGCAAAACCTCCTCCGCCAGATAGAGGAGAGCAAGCACCGGGGCCTGGAGCGGCTCCTCTATGCCTTAGGGCTTCCCGGGGTGGGGGAGGTGCTGGCCCGAAACCTGGCGGGCCGCTTCGGCTCCATGGACCGGCTCCTGCAGGCCTCTCCCGAGGAGCTTTTGCAGGTGGAGGAGGTGGGGGAACTCACGGCCAGGGGCATCTGGGAAACCCTCCATGACCCCGCCTTCTTGGACCTGGTGCGTCGCCTGAAGGAGGCCGGGGTGGAGATGGAGGCCAAGGAACGGGGCAGCGAGGCCTTGAAGGACCTCACCTTTGTCCTCACCGGGGAGCTCTCCCGGCCCCGGGAGGAGGTGAAGGCCCTTCTAAGGCGTCTCGGGGCCAAGGTGACGGACTCCGTGAGCCGCAAGACGAGCTACGTGGTGGTGGGGGAAAACCCGGGGAGCAAGCTGGAGAAGGCCAGGGCCCTAGGGGTGCCCACCCTCACGGAAGAGGAGCTTTACCGCCTCCTGGAGGAGCGCACGGGGGAGGGGCGGGAAGCCCTCCTCGCCTAGCCCTCCGGGCCGAAAACCTTCTCCAGGGCTTCCCGGACCCGGGAGCCGGAGAGCCCCAGCGCCCTTAGGGCCTTCTCGTAAAGCTCCGGGGTGAGGAGGCCCCGGAGGGCCTTGAGCTCGGTTTGGGAAAGGGTGGCCCCGTGGAGGACGTGCTCCGCAAAGGCCCGCCAGGCGAGGGGCACCCACTGTTGCACCATCTGGGCGATGGCCTGGGCGTACTGCCTTATCTCCCACTGAGCGTGGCGGTCCAAGCGGAGGGCCAGGAAGTGGAAGAGGTTGTGCAGGTCCTGCTTCCAGTAGAACTCGGTATAGAGGTTGAGGGGGAGGACCACCCGGGCCAGCTCCCGGGCGATGCCCTTTTGCAGCAGGGCCTGGTATGCCCGGTAGGCCTCCTCCTCCACGCCCCGGAGGAGGCCCTGGGCCTCCTCGTCGGGGAAAGCTCCCTCTGAACCTTGCTTGTTGTCCTTGGCCTGGTACCGCCAGGCCTCGGGCTCGTAGAACTCCTCCTTGAGGACGGAGTAGCGGCCCGAGACCTCGTTGACGCTGGCCGTGCGGTGGCGGAACCACTGGCGCACCACGAAGATGGGGGCCTTCACGTGGAACTTGAACTCCACCATCTCAAAGGGGGAGGTGTGGCGGTGGCGCATGAGGTAGTCGATGAGAGCCGCGTCCTCCCGCACCGTCTTGGTGCCCTCCCCGTAGGACACCCGGGCGGCTTGGACGATGGCGCGGTCGTCCCCCATCACGTCCACCAGGCGCACGAAGCCCTTGTCCAGGACGGGGATTTCCTTGGGAAGCTCCATGGCCCAAGTCTACTTGCCCTTTGCCGGAAAAGGCCCTACCCTAAGCGTATGCGGGCCAGAACCCCCTTTGCCTTCAAGCGGAGGCACGGGCGCTTCCGAGGCTAGGGCCGCTTTGCGCCGGGGCTTGGAGGCTTTAGGATGAGTGGGCCTGGGGCGCCTAGCGCCCCCTTGGAGTCAGATATGCTGAGGTTGCCGGATTTTCCTCTGCCCGACGAGCGGGGGCGGTTTGGCCCCTACGGGGGGCGGTATGTCCCCGAAACCCTGATTCCCGCCTTGGAGGACGTGGAGGCCGCCTACAAGGAGGCCAGGAAGGACCCGGATTTCCTGGAGGAGCTCTTCTACTACCTGAAGACCTTCGCCGGACGTCCCACGCCCCTTTTTTACGCCCGGCGGCTTTCCGAGTACTGGGGTGGGGCCCGGGTGTACCTGAAGCGGGAGGACCTCCTGCACACCGGGGCCCACAAGATCAACAACACCCTGGGCCAGGCCCTCCTAGCCAAACGCATGGGCAAGCGGCGGGTCATCGCCGAGACGGGGGCGGGTCAGCACGGGGTTTCCGTGGCCACGGTGGCCGCCCTTTTCGGCATGGAGTGCGTGGTCTACATGGGGGAGGAGGACGTGCGGCGGCAGGCCTTGAACGTCTTCCGCATGAAGCTCCTGGGGGCCGAGGTTAGGCCCGTGGCCGCGGGAAGCCGCACCCTTAAGGACGCCACCAACGAGGCCATCCGGGACTGGCTGACCCACGTGCGCACCACCTTTTACATCCTGGGCTCGGTGGTGGGCCCCCACCCCTACCCCATGATGGTGCGGGAGTTCCAAAGCGTCATCGGGGAGGAGGTGAAGGCGCAAAGCCTGGAGCTTTTCGGCCGCTACCCCGATGCCCTCATCGCCGCGGTGGGCGGGGGGTCCAACGCCATCGGCCTCTTCGCCCCCTTCGCCTACCTACCAGAGGAAAAGCGCCCCAGGCTCATCGGGGTGGAGGCCGCCGGGGAGGGGCTTGCCACCGGGCGGCATGCGGCCAGCATCGGGGCGGGGAAGCGGGGCGTTCTGCACGGGAGCTACATGTATCTTCTCTACGATCACGATGGCCAGATCACCCCGGCCCACTCGGTTTCGGCGGGCCTGGACTACCCGGGGGTGGGCCCGGAGCACAGCTACTATGCCGACACGGGCCTCGCCGAGTACGCCAGCGTCACGGACGAGGAGGCCCTCGAGGGCTTCAAGCTCCTGGCGCGGCTTGAGGGCATCATCCCGGCCCTGGAGTCGGCCCACGCCATTGCCCACGCCGCCAAGGTGGTGCCGGAGATGGACAAGGACCAGGTGGTGGTGATCAACCTTTCGGGCCGGGGGGACAAGGACGTGACCGAGGTCATGCGCCTTCTGGGGGGGGAGCTATGACCACCCAGGAAGCCTTCGCCAAGGCCAAGGCCGAGGGCCGCGCCGCCCTCATCCCCTACCTCACCGCAGGCTTCCCCAGCCGGGAAGGCTTTTTGGAGGCGGTGAGGGAGGTCTTGCCCTATGCGGACCTCTTGGAGATCGGCCTCCCCTACTCTGACCCCTTGGGGGACGGCCCCGTGATCCAGCGGGCCAGCGAACTGGCCCTGAGGAAGGGGATGAGCGTTCAGGGCGTCCTGGAACTCTTCCGCGAGGTGCGCTCCCTCACCTCTAAGCCCCTCTTCCTCATGACCTACCTGAACCCCGTTCTGGCCTGGGGGCCGGAGCGCTTCTTCAGCCTCTTCAAGCAGGCGGGGGCCACGGGGGTGATCCTCCCCGACCTCCCCCCGGACGAGGACCCAAGCCTCGTGCGCCTGGCCCAAGAGATCGGCCTGGAGACGGTCTTCCTCTTGGCCCCCACCTCCACGGACCGGCGGATAGCGACCGTGGTGCGCTACGCCACGGGCTTCATCTACGCGGTTTCGGTCACGGGGGTCACGGGGGAAAGGGAGCGCCTTCCCGAGGAGGTGCGGGACCTGGTGGGGCGCATCCGGGCCCACACCCCCTTGCCCGTGGCCGTGGGCTTCGGGGTTTCTAACCGGGAGACGGCGGCCCAGGCGGCGGTGGCGGACGGGGTGGTGGTGGGGAGCGCCCTGGTGCGGGCCCTCGAGGCGGGCCGTCCCCTAAGCCCCCTCCTGGAGGAGATCCGGCAAGGACTCTTCCCGAAGAAAACGGCCTGATCCCCCGCGCGCGGGAAAGCCGCTGCCTTTTAGGGGGGCGGCCCTAGGCCATGGGGAGCTCCGCAGGCTCGGGCTCCTTGAGGATGGCCTCGGGGTCCGGGTAGCGGAGGATGCGGTAAAGGGGGTCCCGCTCCGCGGGTTTAAACCCCGCGTCCACGATGTGGCGCACGATCTGGCGCACCGTGGCGTGGGTGCGGCCGTGCCCCCCCGCCGCCGAGACCACGTTCTCCTCCAGCATGGTGCTCCCGAAGTCGTCGGCCCCGTAGTAGAGGGCGGCCTGGGCCACCTTGAACCCCAGGGTGGGCCAGGAGGCCTGGAGGTGGGCGAAGTTGTCCAGGGCCAGGCGGGCGATGGCGAGGGTCTTCAGGTACTCGTGGGCCGTGGCCCCCGGGGCCTTGCCCTTGAGGCGCGTGTGCTCCACCTGAAGCGTCCAAAGGGCGAAGGCGGCAAAGCCGTTTTTGTGGCGCTTTAGGGCCTTATCCTGCTGGGTCCGGAGGCCGAAGAGGTGGGCGGCGCGCTCCCTAGGGCCCTCCCCAAACCCGATCACCATGCTGGCCAGGGTGTAGAGGCCCAGGGCCTGGGCCGCGTCCACGATGCGGTACCAGTCGGCAGTCTTGATGCGGGCGGGGGCTGCTTTTTGCCGCACCTCGTCCACCAGGATCTCCGCCCCCGCCCCCGGCATCCCGTCAAGGCCCGCCTCCTTCATCTTTTCCAGGATGGCCTCGGCCCTGAGCCCGGTGAGCCTTTCCAGCCCCAGGATCTCCTCGGGGCTGAAGGCGTCTATGCGCAGGTCGGGGAAGCGGCCTTTGAGGTAGCGGAGGAGGTCCAGGTACCACTCCAGGGGGAGTTCCGGGTTCACGCCCCCCTGCATGAGGATGCGCCTTCCCCCCACCTGGTAAAGCTCCTCCACCTTCCTCGCGATCTCCTCGTAGCTCAGGGTGTAGGCGTCTTGCTGCCTCTTGGTGCGGTAGAAGGCGCAGAAGGCGCAGGCCACGGTGCAGACGTTGGTGTAGTTGATGTTGCGGTCTATGAGGAAGGTGACCACCTGGGGATCGGTCTTCTGCAGGCGCACCGCGTGGGCGGCGGCGGCGAGCTCGGGGAGGGGGAGGTGGAAGAGGCTTAGGACCTCGGCCTGGGAAAGCCTCTCCCCGGCCACGGCCTTCTCCAAGACGTCCATGCCTCCCATGCTACACCCCATGCCCCGGTAAAATCGGGGCATGGAGCTCAAGCTCGTCCCCATTGAGAAGCCCGAGAACCTGAACGTCATCCTGGGCCAGGCCCACTTCATCAAGACGGTGGAGGACCTGCACGAGGCCTTGGTGACCGCGGTCCCCGGGATCAAGTTCGGCCTCGCCTTTTCCGAGGCCAGCGGCAAGCGCCTCATCCGCCGCTCCGGGACGGACCCCGAGCTCGTGGAGCTTGCGGTGAAGAACCTCCAGAACCTGGCCTCCGGGCACGCCTTCCTCATCGTCTTGGGGGAGGGGTTCTACCCCATCAACGTCCTCCACGCGGTGAAGGCCTGCCCCGAGGTGGTGCGGATCTTCGCCGCCACCGCCAACTCCCTCAAGGTGGTGGTGGCCGAGGAGGGGGAGCAGAGGGCCATCCTCGGGGTCATGGACGGCTTCACCCCCTTGGGGGTGGAGGACGAGGCCGAGGTGGCCTGGCGCAAGGACCTGCTTCGCCGCTTCGGCTACAAGCTCTAATCCTACCCCATGCTGGCGCAAGCCAGCATGGGGGCCCCGGTAAAGGGGGCGGGGGCCGGGTATAATCCCGCATATGGAAGGTTCTTTGGCCCCGGATTTCGCCCTTCCCGACCAGGAGGGCCGCCTCCACCGCCTCTCCGACTACCGGGGGCGGTGGGTGGTCCTCTACTTCTACCCCAAGGACGACACCCCAGGCTGCACCAAGGAGGCCTGTGGCTTCCGCGACCACATGGGAAGCCTAAAGGTCCTGGACGCGGTGGTCCTCGGGGTTTCGGCGGACGACGTGGCAAGCCACAAGCGCTTCGCCGAAAAGTACGGCCTGAACTTCCCCCTCCTCGCCGACCCCGAGCGGAAGGCCATCGGGGCTTACGGGGCCTGGGGGAAGAAGAACCTCTACGGCAAGGAGTACGAGGGGGTTTTGCGCCAGACCTTCCTCATAGACCCGGAGGGGCGCATCGCCAAGGTGTGGCGCAAGGTCTCCCCCGAGGGGCACGCCCTCGAGGTGGCCGAGGCCCTGAAGGCGCTCAGGGGGGCCTGATGGAGCGTCCCTTGGAGGCCTACAAGAAGGAGGCGGCCCACGCCGCGGTGGCCTACGTGCAGGACGGGATGGTGGTGGGCCTGGGCACGGGTTCCACGGCCCGCTACGCCGTCCTCGAGCTCGCCCGCCGCCTCAGGGAGGGGGAGCTTAAGGGGGTGAGGGGGGTCCCCACCTCCGAGGCCACCCGGGACCTGGCCCTAAGGGAAGGCATTCCCCTCGTGGACCTTCCCCCCGAGGGAGTGGACCTGGCCATTGACGGGGCGGACGAGATCGCTCCCGACCTCTCCCTCATCAAGGGGATGGGCGGGGCGCTCCTCCGGGAGAAGATCGTGGAGGCCACGGCCCGGGAGTTCATCGTCATCGCCGACCACTCCAAGAAGGTGCCCGCCCTCGGCCGGGGGCCGGTGCCGGTGGAGCTGGTGCCCTTCGGCTACCGGGCCACCCTCAAGGCCATCGCCGCTTTGGGGGGGGAGCCCGAGCTCCGCATGGACGGGGACGAGTTCTACTTCACCGACAGCGGCCACCTCATCGCCGACTGCCGTTTCGGCCCCATCGGCGACCCCCTGGGCCTCCACCGGGCCCTCTTGGAGATCCCCGGGGTGGTGGAGACGGGGATCTTCGTGGGCCTGGCCACCCGGGCCCTGGTGGCGGGGCCTTTGGGGGTGGAGGAGCTTCTGCCGTAGAATGGGGGCCATGAAGGGCATGCCCTGGGCCTAGGGCGGGGAGGCCTCCCCGCCCGGGGCGCATGCCCCGGTTTTTTTTGGAGGAGGGCGCATGGAAAAGGTCTTTTACATCACCACTCCCATCTACTACGTGAACGCCGAGCCCCACCTGGGCCACGCCTACACCACGGTGGTGGCGGACTTCCTCGCCCGGTGGCACCGCCTGGACGGCTACCGGACCTTCTTCCTGACGGGCACCGACGAGCACGGGGAGACCGTGTACCGGGCGGCCCAGGCGGCGGGGGAGGACCCCAAGGCCTTCGTGGACCGGGTGTCCGAGCGCTTCAAAAGGGCCTGGGAGCTTCTCGGCATCGCCTACGATGACTTCATCCGCACCACGGAGGAGCGCCACAAGAAGGTGGTGCAGCTTGTCCTGCAGAGGGTCTACGAGGCCGGGGACATCTATTACGGGGAGTACGAGGGGCTTTACTGCGTAAGTTGCGAGCGCTTCTATACGGAAAAGGAGCTCGTGGAGGGCCTCTGCCCCATCCACGGGAGGCCCGTGGAAAGGCGCCGGGAGGGGAACTACTTCTTCCGCATGGAGAAGTACCGGGAATGGCTTGTGGATTACCTCCGGGACAATCCCGACCTCATCCGCCCCGAGGGGTACCGGAACGAGGTGCTGGCCATGCTCGCCGAGCCCATCGGGGACCTCTCCATCTCCCGGCCCAAGTCCCGGGTCCCCTGGGGCATTCCCCTGCCCTGGGACCCGGACCACGTGACCTACGTGTGGTTTGATGCCCTCCTCAACTACGTCTCCGCCCTGGGCTACCCCGAGGGGGAGGCCTACCGGACCTTCTGGCCCCACGCCTGGCACCTCATCGGCAAGGACATCCTTAAGCCCCACGCGGTCTTCTGGCCCACCATGCTGAGGGCGGCGGGGCTTCCCATGTACCGCCACCTGAACGTGGGAGGGTTTTTGCTGGGGCCGGACGGGCGGAAGATGAGCAAGACCCTGGGGAACGTGGTGGACCCCTTCGCCCTCTTGGAGAAGTACGGCCGGGATGCGGTGCGCTACTACCTCCTCCGGGAGATCCCCTACGGCCAGGACACCCCCGTGAGCGAGGAGGCCCTAAAGACCCGGTACGAGGCCGACCTGGCGGACGACCTGGGCAACCTGGTGCAGAGGACCCGGGCCATGCTCTTCCGCTTCGCCGAGGGGCGCATCCCCGAGCCCGTGGCGGGGGAGGAGCTTGCGGAGGGCACGGGGCTTCCCGCCAGGCTCCGTCCCCTGGTGCGGGAGCTGAAGTTCCACCTGGCCCTCGAGGAGGCCATGGCCTACGTCAAGTCCCTGAACCGCTACATCAACGAGAAAAAGCCCTGGGAGCTTTACCGGAAGGACCCCGAGGCCGCCCGGGCCGTCCTCTACCGGGTGGTGGAGGGCCTGAGGATCGCCTCCATCCTCCTCACCCCGGCCATGCCGGGCAAGATGGCCGAACTCCGGCGGGCCCTGGGCCTCGAGGAGAGGGTAAGCCTGGAGGAGGCGGAGCGCTGGGGCCTGGCCGAGCCCCATCCCGTTCCCCAGGAGGCCCCCGTCCTCTTTCCCAAGGAAAGGGAGGCCAAGGGGGAGGCCAGGCCCAAGGAGGAAGCCTGGATCGGTATTGAGGACTTCGCCAAGGTGGAGCTCCGGGTGGCGGAGGTGCTTTCGGCGGAGCGGCACCCGAACGCGGACCGGCTTTTGGTCCTCAGGCTCTCCCTGGGGAACGAGGAGCGCACCGTGGTCTCCGGCATCGCCAAGTGGTACCGCCCCGAGGAGCTCGTGGGCAAGAAGGTGGTGCTGGTGGCCAACCTCAAGCCCGCCAAGCTCCGGGGCATAGAGAGCCAGGGCATGATCCTGGCGGCCCAGGAGGGGGACCGGCTGGCCCTGGTGACGGTGGAAGGGGAAATCCCCCCCGGGGCGGTGGTGCGGTAGGGCCCCTGGTGAGGGACGAGAAGGGGCCGGTGCACCCGGCCCCTCGCCCTTGGGGCCTAGCGGTTCAGCTCCTCCAGGGCCCGCTTCAGGATGGCATCGTTTTCCAGGTCCAGCACCGCCTGGCCCCGCTCCTCGGGGAGGGGACGGCTCCGCTGGGGCTCGGCGTAGCTGAACTTACCCTCGGCGTCGGCCTTCACCTTCACGGTCTTGCCGTTTAGAGTGACGGTCACCTCGGCCCCGGGGGGCGCCCCGGCCCCTTGCAGGGAGAAGGGGGTGGGGAAGCGGGTGTCCTTGACCTCTATGTCCGGCCTCAGCCCCTCCTTGTTGATGGCCCGGCGCTTGGGGGTGAGCCACTCAAAGGTGACCAGGGTGAGCTCGCCGCCGTTCGCCAGGGTGTAAGGGGTCTGGCCTACCCCCTTGCCGAAGGTCTTTTCCCCGAGGACCTTGGCCCGGCCGTAGTCCTGGAGGGCCCCGGCCACGATCTCGCTGGCGGAGGCGGAGTTGCCGTTCACCAGGACCACCATGGGGCCGTCCCAAAGGGGCCTGCCCGAGGCCTCGCACCAGACCCGGGTGAGGTTCTTGGTGCGGGTGTAGACGATGGGACCCTCCTTGAGGAAGGCGCTGGCCACGGCGCACCCCTGGTCCAGGAGGCCGCCCCCGTTGTCCCGGAGGTCAAAGATGAGCTTCCTCACCCCCTGGGCCTTGAGCCCGTCTATGGCCTTTTTGAGCTGGTCCTCCACCTTGAAGTTGGCGAAGGTCTCCAAGGCGATGTAGCCCACGTCCCCGATCTTGCCGGTGGAGACGGAGATGATCTCCACCTTCTCCCGCACGAGCTCAAAGACCAGGGGGGAAGGGGTGCCCTCGCGGCGCACCTTGATGGTGACCTTGGTGCCCTCGCGGCCCCGGATCCGGGCCACCACCTCCTGGAGGGGGAGGCCCGTCACGTCCTCCCCGTCCACCTCCAGGATCACGTCCCCTGCCCGCATCCCGGCCCGCTGGGCGGGAAGGCCCTTCATCACCCCTTCAATGCGGGCCCCGGTGCCATCGGGGTTGGCGGGGGTTAGGGTGGCCCCGATGCCGAAAAACTCGCCCCTAAGGTCCTCTTGGCGGAGGCTCGCCCGCTCTGGCGGCGAGTAGCTGGTGAAGGGGTCCTTAAGGGCGGAGATCATGCCCCCGATGGCCCCCTCCAGCAGGGCGTTGAGCTTCTCCTTGGGCAGGGGCTCCAGGTAGTCCTGCTGGATTCTTTGGTAGACCTCCAGAAGGGCCTGGCCGTTGGGGTTTTGCAGAAGGTTTTCCGCCTGGGGGCGGGGTAGCTGGGCGTAGACCAGGGCCGCCAGGACCCCGAGCCCCACGATGAGCCATGCGCGTCTTTTCATCCTCTCCCTCACCTGAACTCCACTATAGCGCTTTTCCATGAGAAGAAACCCCGGCCTCCTTTCCTTATAGTGGGGGCATGATCGCCTTTCACCGGGTGGGCTTGGAGTACCCGCGCACGGGGACCAAGGCGCTTTACAACGTGAGCCTCGAGGTCAAGAAGGGGGAGTTCGTCTACGTGGTGGGCCACTCGGGGGCGGGCAAGTCCACCCTCCTCTCCCTCATCCTGCGCCGGCTTTTGCCCACCCACGGGGCGGTCTACTTCTCCGGGCAGAACCTGAAGCACCTCCGGGGCGACCAGGTGGCCCTCCACCGCCGCCGCATCGGCATGGTCTTCCAGGACCACCGGCTCCTTTCCGACATGACCGTGGAGGAGAACCTGGCCTTCGTCCTCCAGGTGCAGGGGGTGCCGCGGAAGGAGTGGCCCGAGCGCATCGCCACCGCCCTGCGCCGGGTGGGGCTCGCCCACAAAAAGCGGGCCTTCCCCGAGGAGCTCTCCGTGGGCGAGGCCCAGCGGGTGGCCATCGCCCGCGCCCTCCTCCTGGACCCCCCCGTGATCCTGGCGGACGAACCCACGGGCAACCTGGACCTGGAGAATGCCCTCGCCGTCTTAGACATCCTGAAGGCGGCGCACCAGCGGGGGGCCACGGTGGTGGTGGCCACCCACAGCAGGGAACTCCTCGAGGCCTACCCGGCCCGGGTGGTGGTCCTGAAGGCGGGCCAGGTGGTGCGGGACGAGCGTCCCGGGGAGGGTAGTAGCATAAGGGTAAGGGAAAGCCCTGACCGGGGCGGAAAGGAGGAGGCATGAACGTCTACAAGCTCATCGGCCGCAACCTGGAGATCACCGACGCCATCCGGGACTACGTGGAGAAGAAGCTTTCCCGCCTGGACCGCTACCAGAACGGGGAGCTCATGGCCAAGGTGGTGCTTTCCCTGGCGGGTGGCCCCCGCGTGGAGCGCAAGGCCAAGGCCGAGGTGCAGGTGGACCTCCCCGGGGGGCTCGTGCGGGTGGAGGAGGAGGACCCGGACCTTTACGCGGCCATCGACCGCATGGTGGACCGGCTCGAGGTCCAGCTCAAGCGCTTCAAGGAGCGCCGCTACGTGGGCAAGCGCCACACCTACCAGGGGCCCCCGCCCCCCGAGGTGCGGGACCTGGAGGCCCTGCGGAAGCCCGAGGAGGAGGAAGGCCCCAGGATCGTGCGGGTCAAGCGCTTTGAGATGAAGCCCATGGACCCCGAGGAGGCGGCCTTCCAGATGGAGGCTCTGGGGCACGACTTCTTCGTCTTCCGCAACGCCAAGACCGAGGAGATCAACGTCATCTACCGCCGCAAGGACGGCAACTACGGCCTCATTGAGCCCGCCTAGCCCTGGGGCCTTGGGGTTCCCTACCGGGGCCCCCATGCTGGCGCAAGCCAGCACGGGGTGGGGTCAGTAGTAGGCCGCGGGGTCCACGAAGCGGGTCTCCTCCCCCAGGCGCACCGCCACCCGGAACTCCAGCTCCTCGGGGCGGATGAGGAGGCCCCCTCCCGTGTAGCCCAGAAGCTGGCCGCGCCGGACCCGCTCCCCCTCCTGCACCAGGGGTTCTTGGAGGTTGGTGTAGACGGTGGAGAGGGCTTCCGTGTGCACCAGCATCACCGTGTAGCCCAGGTTGGGCAGGTAGAGGATGCCGGCCACGTACCCCTCCGCCGCCGCCTGCACCGGGCTTCCGGGCGCGGGGCCCTGGATGACCTGGAAAGGCCCCTCCTGCCCGTAGGGGACCAGGATCCGCCCCCCCGGGATGGGGAAGGCCAGGCGGCCCACGGTGGCGGGCAGGGGGGGTGGGGGCACCACCACCGCCTGGGGCCTCTGCGCCTCCCGGCGCCTCCGCTCTTCTTCCCGGCGCCTTTCCTCCTCCTGCTTTAGGGCCAGGAGGCGCTGTCTTTCCCGGATGACCCGGGCTTGGAGCTCGGCCAGGGTGTTTTGCAGGCGCTGGCGCTCGGCGAGGGCATCGCGCAGGAGGGCTTTTTTCCCCTCCGCCTCCTGGCGCAAGGCGGCCAGGGTGGCCTCCAGGTTCTGGCGCTCCCCCTCGAGCCGGGCCTGGGTCTCGCCCAGGGCCTTTTCCTTGGCGGAGAGGTCGGCGAGGAGGAGGCCCAGGCGTTCCCGCTCCTCCCGGAGGGCCTTCAGGGTGGCCTGGAGGCGGCGCACCAGCTCGGCGTCCTGCTGGGAGATGTAGCCTACCCAGCGGGCCCGCACCGCCAGGTCCGTGAAGGACTGGGCCCTGAGGAGGGGGAGGTAGCGCCCCGCCTTCTCCCGGTGGAGGCTTCGCATGAGGGCCCGCAGCCGCTCCTTCAACCCCTCCAGCTCCCCCTCCAGCTTGGCGATGCGCCCCTCGGTCCGGCGCACCTCCTCCTGGAGCCGGGCGATCTCCCGCCTCAGGGCGGCCCGTTCCCCTTCCAGCCGGGTGATCTCCGCCTCGAGGCGGGCCTTTTCCCGCAACAGGTTTTGCACCCGCTGGGAGAGGCGGGAAAGCTCTTGGTTCAGGGCCTGGATGCGCCTCTGGCTTTGCTCCTCCAGGGCCTTGGCCCGGGTGGCCTCTTGCTCCAGCTGGCGCACGGTGCGTTCCTGGGTGGCCACGTCCTGCCCCTGGGCAAGGGGAAAGAGGAGAAGGATGGCCCACACCCAGAGGTGCACCCTAGACCTCCTTGAGGTAGGCCCTGCTGGCCACGAAGGCCCCCCCTGCCCCCAGGACCAGGGCCAGGGCCAGGACCAGGGCGCCCGTCTGCCAAAGGTCCTTGGGGCCCAGGACCGGGAGGAAGGGGAGGAGGCCCTGGAGGGCCTGGGCCAGGGCCCGGTAGAGCAGGCCCCCGAAGGCCACCGCCAGCGCCCCCGCCCCCAGGGTGAGCAGGGCCCCTTCCGCCACGAAGGGCCCCTGGATGAAGCGCCGGGTGGCCCCCACCAGGAGCATGATGGCCAGGGCTTCCTTGCGGCTTTCCACGGAAAGGCGGATGGAGCCCATCACGCTGAAGAAGGTGTTGAGGAGGAGGAGGCCCACCAGGAGGACCATGGCCAGGCGGCTTCCCGCGAGCACGCTCACCAGCCGTTCGGTGAGCTGCCCGCCGTACTCCACCTCCGCCACCCCGGGAAGCCTCCGCAGCTTCTCCGCCACGGCCCGCACCGCCCCGGGTTCCCTTAACCGCAGGCGCAGGGTGTCGGGCAGGGGGTTTTCCACCAGGTCCTTGGCCTCGGCCAGGTAGGGGTAGTCCAGGACCAGCTGGGCCAAGGCCTCCTCCTTGGGCACCAGGCGCACCTCCCCCACCTCGGGCCAGGCCTGGATTTCCGTGAGCAGGGCCTCCACGTTGGCGCCCCCTTGCAGGAAGGCGGCCACCTCCAATTCCCGCTCCAGGGTGGCCACCACCCGCTCCAGGTTCCAGAGGAGGAGTCCGAGGAAGTAGAGGAGGGCAAAGGACACGAGGGCGGTGAAGAAGGTGGCGAGGCTTGCGGTGGGGTGGCGCAGGATCTGCCTTAGCCCCTCGCGGAAGGCGTACACGCCCTATATCTTACGGCCCTTGGGTGAGAGGGGGCTTTGGCGGAGGGCCTCCTCCGGGGATGGTGGGTTTCCTCCTGCACAGGGGGAAAGCCCTGCTAACTTAAGGGCATGAAACCCTTCCTCTTGGGCCTGGCCTTGGGGGGGCTCGTGGGGGCCGGGGTGGCCTGGGTGGCCCAGGGGCCTAAGGGCGGGGAGGTGGCCGCCTTGGCGGTGCCCGCCCAGCTCCCGCCCCAGGGGGGCGAGGGCTGCGAGCCCCAGGTCTTCCTCTTCCTGAACGGGCAGTTCTTCCGCATGCTCCCCGGGCCCGGGGGAGAACCCCAGGAGCTTTTCCCCGTGGAGCCGGTCCCCAATCCCTTTGGGGGGTCGTGAGGGGCTCGTTCTAAGCGGGGCTCAGGTAGCGCCTGAGGGCCATCCCCAGGAGGGCCAGGAGCCCCCCTAGGGCGCCCAAAAGCCCCGTGGCCTCCTCTGGCTTCAGCTCCAGGCGCACGCTTTGGGCCAGCTCCCGGTAAAGGGCAAGGAGCTCCTTCTCCGAGGCCACCAGGAAGTAGCGCCCCTTGGTGAACTCGGCCAGGGACCAGAGGAGCTCCTCGTCCACCTCGTAGGCCCCGGCGAAGAACCCAAAGGCGCTCACGGGGTCCTCGGGGCCGGGGGTCCAACCCGGCACCCCCACCCCCACGGCGAAGATGCGCACCCCCATGCGGGCCGCCTCGGCCGCGGCCTCCAGGGGCTCGGTGCCGGTGCGGTTGCGCCCGTCGGTGAGGAGGAGGATGTCCCCCTTGCCCCCGGCCTCCCGGATGTTGCGCAAGGCCTCGAGGATCCCCTCCCCGATGGCGGTGGAGCGGCCGAACTCCAGGCTTTCCAGGCTTTCCAGGAGGCGCCGCCGGTCAGCGGTGGGGGGGTGGACCGTCTGGGCGTGGCCGCTGAAGGCCACCAGGCCCACCCTCAGGCCCCTGGGGGCCTCGCGGAGGAAGACCCGGGCGGCCTCCTTGGCGGCCTCGAGGCGGTTCGGCTTCAAATCGGCGGCCATCATGCTCCGGCTCACGTCCACGACCAGCACGGCCACGTTCTCGCTGGCCCGCCCGGGGAGGGGGAGGAGGGGACGGGTGGCGGCCAGGGCCAGGACGAGAAGGCCCAGGGCGAAAAGGGCCGTGGGGAGCCAGGGCCAGGGCCCCCTGGCCTCCCGGGCCGCCTCCTTGAGGAGGGGGGCCAGGGGGTGGGGCAGGCGGGCCCTGGGGCGGCGGCGGTAGAGGCCGAGGAGGAGGAAGGCCAAGAGGATGAGGAGGCTCAGGGCCTCGGGGGCCTGCAGGCTCACGGCCACCTCCCCTCGCGGGCCAGGTTCAGGTACGCCCCGAACCCCAAGAGGAGCATCCCCGCCACCACCAGGGCCTGGGTGAGGTCCTGGACCCGGAGGGTCCAGACATGGTGGGGCCTGAGCGCCCGGTAGAGGGGGCGGAAGTCCTCCTTTAATACCTCCCCTCCCGTGGCCTGGGCCAGGCGCAGCAGGCGCAAGGGGTCGGCGGGCACGAAGAAGAGGCCTTCCCCGATCCGGCTCACCGCCCCCCTGGGGTCCCCCAGGGGGCGCACAAAGACGGGAAGCCCCGCCCGGGCCAGGTCCACCGCCACCTCCAGGGGGTCCTGGCCGACGTTGGCCGCCCCGTCGGAGAGGAGGAGGATGGCGGCCGGGGGCTTGGCCTCGGGCAGGTCCCGCTCGGGGCCCTGGGGGCGCAGGGCGCGCTTGGCCTGGAGGAGCCCCTGCCCCAGGGGGCTTGTCCCGCCGGGCCGCAACCCTTCCAGGGCCTGGAGGAGGCTTGCCCGCTCCCGGGTGGGGGTGAGGACCAGGACCGCCTGCGGCCCGAAGCTCACGAGCCCCACCCGCACCGAGGGGTCCAGGCCCTTGAGGAAGGCCTGGGCCAAGGACCGGGCCTTGGCCAGGCGGCTTGGGGACTCGTCGTCCGCGGCCATGGAGTGGCTGGTGTCCACCACCAGGACCACCTGGGTCAGGTTCTCCCGCCAGGGCAGGGTGGCCTCGGGGCGGCCCGCGGCCAGGAGGAGGAGGAGGGGGGCGAGGAGGAAGGGCAGGCCCAGGGGCCTGGGCTTGGGGGCGAAGGCCGGGTCCAGGGCGCAGAGGAGCCGCCGCCTCCCCGCCCACTCCCCCAAGAGGAGGAAAAACCTTCCTGCCCCCAGGAGGACGAGGCCTAGGAGAAGGCCCTCGAGGCTTTGCAGGTGCACCTCCGCCTCCTTTCCACGAACCCGAGGAGCAGGGGGACCAGGTCGTCCTCCGTGGAGGCCAGGAGGAGGTCGGCCCCCGCCCGGCGGATGTCCCGCACCCGGGCCTGCCGTAAGGCCTCGGCCCGCCTGGCGTAGGCCGCCCGCACCCTCCCGTCCAGGGCGTTCACCTCCACCGTTTCGCCCGTCTCCGGGTCGTAAAACGCCACCACCCCCGCCTCGGGCAGGGACCGCTCCAGGGGGTCTTCCACCAGGACCGCCACCAGGTCGTGCCGGGCCGCCAGGCGGGCCAGGGAGGGATAAAAGGGGTCCAGGAAGTCCGAGAGGACGAAGGCCAGGCTCCGCCGCCTCGCCACCCGCCCGAGGAGGTCCAGGGCCTCCCCCAAGGGGGGGCCTGCCCCCGGCTTCAGGGCCTCCCGGGCCAGGGCCAGGGCCTGGGCCTTGCCCCCCCGGGGGGGCAGGAGGCCGGAGGGGAGGAGGGCCCCCACCCGGTTCCCGTGGCGCAGGGCGATGTAGGCCACGGCGAGGGCCAGCTCCAAGGCCAGGGCGTACTTCTCCCGCCGCCTGCTCCCGAAGCGCATGGAGGGGCTTCCGTCCAGGTAGAGCCACAGGGTGAGCTCCCGCTCCTCCCGGTAGCGGCGCACGTGGACCTCCCCGGTGCGGGCGGTGGCGGGCCAGTCTATGCGCTCCGCCTCGTCCCCGGGGGCGTAGGGGGCGATCTCGGCCAGCTCCAGGCTCTTCCCGTAAAACACCCCCCGGTAGTCCCCGAAGAGGAGCCCGTCCAGGGGACGCACCACCTTAAGCTCCAGGCGGGCCAAGAGGGCTTCGGGCGTCTCCATAGGGGTCATGCAGGGGCACGAAAGGCGGGGGGAAGCCTTGGAGCAGGGCTTCCAAGATGGCCTCCACGCCCACGCCCTCCGCCAGGGCCTGGTAGGAGAGGACCAGGCGGTGGCGGAGGACATCGGGGAAGAGGTCCCGCACGTCCTCGGGCAGGGCGTGGGCCCGGCCCCGCACCAGGGCCAGGGCCTTGGCCCCCTGGACCAGGGCGATGGAGGCCCGGGGGCTGGCGCCATAGGCCACGAAGGGGTGCAGGTCCTTAAGCCCCGCCCTTTCCAGGTTCCGCGTGGCCCGGACCAGGGTCACCGCGTACTCCGCCACCTTGGGGTGCACGTAGACCCGGTCCGCCAGGCGGGAAAGGGCGAGGAGCTCTTCCAGGGAGAGCACCTTCTCCACGGGAATCGCCTCGGCCGTGGCCATGCGGGCCACGATCTCTAGCTCCTCGTGGAAGGCGGGGTAGTCCACCACCACCTTGAAGAGGAAACGGTCCAGCTGGGCCTCGGGAAGGGGGTAGGTGCCCTCGCTCTCAATGGGGTTTTGCGTGGCCAGGACCAGGAAGGGCCGGGGCAGGGGGTAGGTTTCCTTGCCCAGGGTCACCTGCCGTTCCTGCATGGCCTCGAGGAGGGCCGACTGCACCTTGGCGGGGGCGCGGTTGATCTCGTCCGCCAGGAGGAGGTGGGTGAAGACGGGGCCGAGCTCGGTGCGGAACTCCCCCTCCTTGGGGTTGTAGATCCTGGTCCCCAAGAGGTCCGCGGGCACCAGGTCGGGGGTGAACTGGATGCGCTTGAAACTTCCCCCTATGGCCTCGCTCAGGGTCTTCACCGCCAGGGTCTTGGCGAGGCCGGGAACCCCCTCTATGAGGAGGTGGCCCCGGGCCAGAAGGGCCACCAGCATCCGCTCCAGCAAGCGGTCCTGGCCCACGATGACCCGCTTGACCTCCTTGAGGAGCGCCCGGAGCTTTTCCCCCGCCTCTAAATAAGCTTCCTCCTCCCAGGCCACGCCCACCCCCTGCGGTTTCCTCCCAGTATAACCCCGTAGGGGGCGGGCCTTTTCCCCTAAGGCACATTTGGCCGGAAGAGGGCCTTGCCCCGGGCGGCCAGGGCCTCCCGCCAGGCCTCCAGGGGGTAGGTGCCCCCCACCAGGCCCTCGAGGCCCTCTAGCTCCGGGAGAAGCCCCACGGCCTCCCCGAAGTCCTCCCGGGTGTAGGTGTAGCTCCCGAGAAGCCCCACCTCCTTGAACCAGAAGGGGGAGAGGTCCGCCCACTCCAGTCCCGGGGCCCCCAGGAGGAGGACCCTTCCCCCCTCCTGGGCCAGGGTGAGGGCCTGCCGGAAGCCCAGGCCGCTCCCCGAGGCCTCCACCACCGCCTGGTACCCGCCCCTATAGCCCTCAAAGAGGAGGTAGCGGTAGCTTCGGGCCCGCGCCAGAAGGGCCTCCTTGGCGCTGGGGAAGACCGCATCGGCCCCGAAGGCCCTGGCCCTCTCCGCCTGGTGGGGGTACTTGGCCACGGCGAGAAGCCTTCCCCCGTAGCCCAGGGCCCTTAGGAGCTTGACCGCCAGGAGGCCGAGGGTCCCCATGCCCAGGACCAGCACCTCCCCCGGCCAGGGCCTGAGCTTCTTGAGGCCCCTTAGGACCACCGCCAAAGGCTCGGCGAGGACGGCCCTTTCCTCGGGGACGCCCGGGGGAACGGGGTAGAGCCTTTCGGGCCGGGCCAGGACCCACGCCCCCCACCCCCCGGGGAGGTCCCGGTTGTAGCCCAGCATCCCCGGGGCCAGGGCGCCCTCCGCCACGTTCTGGCAGAGCCCTTCCTCCCCCCGCTGGCACATGGGGCAGGGGGGAAGGCCCCGGTCGGCGCAGGCCAGGAGGGGGTTCACCGCCACTAGAGCCCCCTCCACCTCCCCCAGGATCTCGTGCCCGAGGACGGCGGGGAAGGAGAAGAAGGGGCTGATGGATGGGGGGCTTTTCCCGTAGAGGAGGGCGAGGTCCGAGCCGCAGACCCCGCTCAGGCGGACCCTCACCCGCACGAAGCCTTCCCGCTCAGGCAGGGGGACCTCCGCCAGGCGCAGGGGCAAGAGCCCCTTGGGAAAGCGCTTGCCCAGAAGCCTCGCGCCGAAGAAGCGGGGGAGGGAGGGGGTGTAGAGGAGGGCCTTCATGTCATGGGCACGGTGCGGATGAGCTTGCCCTCAATGCGCTCCAGGATCTCGTCCAGGCTATGCCCGGTGATGGTGAGGCCGTGGTTCTTGAGGCCCACCACCGCCCGGGTGGGGTCGGGCGCTTGGCGCACCTTCTCCGCCACTGCCTGGGCGAGCTCGTACGTGCCGCAGGGGTAGTTGAAGGGGGTGGCGGGGACCCCTTCCATCCAGGCGTGCACGTGCAGGATGGCCCCCACCCCCGGGTGCTCCCGGTAGATCATCCAGTGCTCGATGGCGTCCACGCTCACCCGCCTGGGCTCCACGTGGGGGGGCACGGAGAGGAGGATGGCGTTTCGCTCGGGGTCGTAGTCCTTCACCATGAGGATGTCCCGGCCGATCTCCCGTAGGTTCGCCTTGTCCACCCCGCTCGCCGACATCCAGAAGCGCCTTTCGTCCTTGCGCACGGAGAGGTTGCCGTAGGAGAGCCCCCCGATGCCGTAGAGCCTCTTCACGTGCCTCAGGTCCTCGGGGGAGAGGATCTCCTCAATGGGGAAGGGGGCGGGGAGGAGGTCCCAGGCCTTGAGCTTCTTCCCCGCCCGGTACATGCTCTCCGTGAGCGCGTCCCCTTGCCAGAGCTCGGGCTCGAGGTCGGGCTCGAAGACGTTGTTGATGACCAGGCGGCTGCAGGCGATGGGCCTTAGGCGCGCCGCCACCCGCCCGTGGAACCCGTCCCCTTCGGGCTCGTCGTAGTGGCCGAGCTCCAGGGTGAGGAACTTGACCCCCTGTCCCGGGACGTAGGCCAAGAGGACGTTGGAAAGCGCCCGGACCAGGTAAGGGTAAAGCTCCCGCAAGGGGTCTTCCGGAAACGCGGGAAGCTCAAGGACCGAGGCCACGAAGGTGGCCTGGGCCCGCCGGCGGTAGGGTTTGGGGTTTTCCGGGGCGATGGCGTTTAGGACCAGGTTGGGGGCCTCCGCCTTGGGGTTATGGCGGAAGCCTTGGGCCTCGAGGGCTTTGCCCACCCCTTCTAAAAAGGCCTGAACCTTGGGCGAGGGTTCGCCGTGAACGAGGTACTCCCACATGGCGCCTCCTTGTTCTGTCCCCTAGGCTACCCCATACTGGGCTCATGGCGGAAGCCTTGTGGGGAAAGGAGGCCCTGCTTCCCGGGCTTAGGTTGGGGCACTTCACGGACGGGGAGGCCCTCACCGGGTGCACCGTGGTCCTGGCGGAGGCGGGGGCGGTGGCGGCGGTGGACGTGCGGGGGGCGGCCCCGGGGACGCGGGAGACCGACCTCCTGGCCCCGGAGAACACCGTGGAGCGGGTCCAGGCCGTCCTCCTCACGGGGGGAAGCGCCTTCGGCCTCGCCGCCGCGGAAGGGGTGGTGCGCTACCTCCGGGAGCGGGGAAGGGGGTTCCCCACGCCAGGGGGCGCGGTTCCCATCGTGCCCGCCGCGGTGCTTTACGACCTGGGGCGGGGCCAGGCCTTCAGGCCCCCGGGCCCGGAGGCGGGGTATGGGGCCTGTCTCGCCGCCAAAGGGGAGGTGGCCGAGGGGAGCGTGGGGGCGGGGACGGGGGCGGTGGCGGGCGGGGTGAAGGGAGGGGTGGGCCTCGCCGGGTACCTCCTGGAGGAGGGCTTTAGGGTCATGGCCCTGGCCGCGGTCAACAGCCTGGGCCGCCCCTTTGACCCCCTCACGGGGAGGCTTTACGCGGAAGGCCTCCTGGCCCCCGAGGAGAAAGCCCTCCTCCCCGACCTCTCCCGCTACCGGGGAAGCCCCGAGGACTACCGCTTTCCCTTCCTCCTCGGCCAGAACACCACCCTGGCCCTGGTGGCCACGGACGCCCCCCTCAGCAAGGCCCAGGCCAAAAGGCTTGCCATCATGGCCCAAGACGGCCTCGCCCGGGCCCTCCGCCCCGCCCACACCCCCTTGGACGGGGACCTGGTCTTCGCCCTGGCCCTGGGGGACGGAAGGGGGGTGGAGCCCCTTCTCCTCCTCCGCCTCGGGGCCTACGCCGCCGACGCGCTTTCCCGGGCCATCGCCCGGGGGGTGCTGTTGGCGGAGGGCTTCCCCGGGGTGCCTGCCTACCGGGAGCTGGGAAAGGCCTGAGCTTCCTTGGCCCCTTCGGCTCAGGAAGCCCCGCCGGGCCCTCCCGTCGGGGCCCCCATGCTGGCGTAAGCCAGCATGGGGTGGTATTAGCGCCCTGGGAAGGGGGCAAGGACCGCCTCCACCTGGAAGACCTCCCCGCCTCGGCGCACGGTGAGGCGGACCTTATCCCCCACCTGGTAGCGGCGCACCTCCCTTAGGAGGTCCTCAAAGGCGTTCACGGGGACGCCGTTCACCTCCAGGATCACGTCGGGGACCCCGCCTGACTCCAGGCCCCTTAGCCCCGCCCGGTGGGCGGCCCCGCCCGGCGCCACCTCCCCCACCACCACCCCGCCCGGGGGCAGGCCCAGCTCCCGGGCGAGCTCCGGGGTGAGGGCCCTGGGCCCCCGCAGGCCCAGGTAGGGCCAGTAGCGCTTCTCCCCCCGCTCTAGGGCAGCTAAGAGCTCCTTCCGGCCGAGGAGGGGGGTGAAGAAGCTGCGGAAGCCCTCCTCGGTCTGGCCGATGGCCACCGCCACCCCCAGCACCTTCCCCTCCGCGTCCAGCACCGGTCCCCCCGAGTCCCCGGGGGCGAGGGGCAGGGAGGTTTCCACCAGGCCCTGGGGCAGGAAGGCGGAGGGGTTGGCCTCGAGGCGGGTGACCCGCCCGTAGCGGGGGGCGATAAACTGGTTCCGGCCGTTCCCGATGTGGAGGACGGGCTCCCCCACCCGGGGCCTTCTCCCCGTCTCCAGGGGCAGGAGGGCGGGGGCCCGGGCCGGGGTGGCGAGGACGGCCAGGTCCCAGGGCTCGGCGAACCCCACCACCTGGGCCGGGGCCTGGGTGCGGTCCGCCAGGACCAGCCGGTACGGCCCCCCCTCCGCCACCACGTGGTAGGCGGTGAGGACGAGGCCTTCGCCGTAGAAGAAGCCGGTGCCCCGGGCCCCCTCGCTGCCCACGATGCCGAGGACGGCGGGGTGGGCCCGGGTGTAGACCTCCTGAAGGGCCTCGGGCCCGGCCTGGACGGGCTCGGCCCAGAGGACGGGGGGCCCTTGGGTGAGGAGGGCGTGGAGGGTAAGGAGGAGGGGTACCAGGAGGAGCAGGGCCTTTAGGCGGCGCATGCCCCCATTTTCCCCGGTTTTCCTCCTGGGCAGGGTGGGCCCGGCCACCCTCAGTGCCAGAGGAGGAGGAGGCCCAAGAGGAGGAAGCCGAGCCCGGGCCAAGGGTGGGGGCGGCGGAGGAGGAGGTGGAGCAGGACGACCCCGAGGAGGGCCAACAGGGGGTGGGGGAGGAGCTTCCCCCCGAAGGCCAGGTAGAGGAGGCCGAGGAGGGCGTTGAGGTCGTAAAGCCCCACCAGGAAGCGCACGCTCCGGGGCGTCTCCTTCCGGAGGAGGAGGTAGAGGCCGAGGAGAAAGGCGAGCGCCACCAGGCCCCAGCCCAGGGTGCGGTGCAGGGCGGGGACGCCCAGGAGGGCGGTGGGGAGGCCCGCCTGGGTGTAGCCCCAGGCGGTGGCCAGGACCACCAGGAGGCCAAAGCCCATCTGCGTCCAGCCGATGACCCGGGCGGGAACGGGGGGCCGGGCCAGGGCCAGGCTCCCGTAGAGGGCGAGGGCCGCCAGGGCCAGGAGGGTCGCCAGGGGGAGGAGGCCCTGCCGGGCGAGGAACAGACCGAGGAGGACCGCTCCCCAGAGGGCCAGGTGGGCGGGGTAGCGCTTGGGGCCCGCCCCGCGGGCGCGGAGCACCTGGGTGCGGGCGTAGTAGAGGGCGGCCACGTCCCTTAGGGCCAGGGCCAGGAAGCTTCCCCAGGCCACCTCGGCCCCAAGCCCCCCGGCCAGCACCCCCGCCGGGGCCAGGGAGGCCATGAAGAGGGCCGCGGCCACCTCGGGGAGGAGGTCACGGGATCGGTTCCCCAGGTCGGCCCAGGCCATGTAGGCCCCCAAGGGGAGGGCGAGGAGGAGGGGGAGGAGGAAGGGGCCTTTCGCGGTGAGGAGGGTGAGGAGAAGCCCGAGGAGGGCGAGGAGCAGGTAAATCCCGGCCACCTTCAGGGCCAGGTCCGTCCGCGGGTAGCGCTTGCCCCGGCTTAGGTCCTGGTAGAGGAGCTTCAAGGGGTGGCGGGCCAGGAAACCGAAAAGCCCCAGGAGGAAAAGCCCCAGGGTGTGGGGGCCCGGGGAAAGGAGGAGGCCCAGGAGGACGGGTTCCAGGGTGAACCCCCAGCCCCCGTGTTCCGTGGGGAGGGCCACCGTTTTCAGGGGGACATGTGCGGTCCGCATACCTGCCTTTCAGGGTAGGGGATGGAGGCCCCTTAACCCCAGAGCACCTCCAGCATCAGGAGGGCGAAGAGGGCCCCCGCCAGGAAGGAGACCCCGGCGAAGAACCCCCAAACGCCGGGCCCCAGGTTGAGGCCCCAGGCCAGGGCCATGCCGGAAAGCCCTAGGTTGGCGAGGCCCACCTGGAAGAGGGCAAGCCCGGGCCTGCGGAAGACCACGCCCCGGAAGCGGGGCAGGGCGTGGTAGGCCACGCCGTAGATCATGAGGGCCACGAAACCCAAAAGCTGCATGTGGGCGTGGGCGGGCCGCCAGGTGTGGGGAAGGACCCCGAGGCCCAGGAGGAGCCCCACCAGGTTGGCGGCCACGAACCAGAGGAGGGCGGCGGTGAGGGCCAGGCGGCTTGCCGGGATCATGGCCTCGGGGTGATGATGCCGAGGACGAGAAACCGCCCCGCCCCGGCCCTGGCCCCGTGGGCCTCCCCGGGCTCGCAGGCGAGGAGGGTGCCGGGGGTGGCCGCCACCTCCTTGCCCCCGGCGAAGAGGGTGCCCTCCCCCTCGAGGCAAAGCAGGTGCACCCTGGGCTCCCCCTTCCCCCGCACCTCCTGGCCTCCCTGGAGGCTGAAGAGGACCAGGCGCACCTCGGGGTGGTCGGCCAGGAGCTCCACCCCCCGCACCGTCCCGTAGCGGGCCTTTGCCAAGAGGTTCATGCCCTTCCCTCCAGGAAGGCCTCCAGGGCGCGAAGCACCGCCTCGGGCTCCTGCCCTGCTGCCTTGGCCGCCTCCTCCAGGGGCTCGGCCCCGCCGCAGCAGGTGTCCAGGCCAAGCCCGTTGAGGAGCCTCACCGCCTCGGGGAAGCGCTTGAGGATCTCGTTCACCGAAGTCTTCAGGGTGATCCCTTCCATGCCCCTAAGCCTCGCCGCCAGAGGGGTTTCCCGGCCATGACCTGGGTCATGCCCCCTGCGGGGCCTGGGGCATGAGGTCCTTGAGGGTGAGGGAGGCGAAGGCTTTGCGAATCTCCTGGTTCAGGCGCACCAGGTTCGGCTTCAGGTAGCAAAACCCCCGCCTTTCCTCCGTGGGGCAACGCTTCAGGGTGGCACAGAGGTCCAGGACCACGGGGCCGGAGAGGGTTTCCATCACCTTGAGGAGGGTGATATCCTCCGGGGCGGGCTTCAGCCACACCCCCCCTGCCCGGCCCATGCGGCTTTCCACCAGGCCCGCCCGTGCCAGCTTGGAGAGCACCTTGGCCATGAAGGCGGGAGGAGCCTTGAGCTTGAGGGCGATCTCTTGGGCGGAGAGGCCGGGTTCCTCCGCCAGGAGGAGAAGGGCGTGGAGGGCGTAAGACTCTTCCCGTTTGAGGAGCGTTCGCAGCGGCATGGTTTAATGCTAATCCCCCGGGTCAGCCCCGGGGGGTTGGGGACTTGCCTGGGGAGGCAGGGCGGCGTGGGACCCCTTGGGGGTTTTCCTAGCCTTTTGGGAGTTCCTGGTGTTCTGGGCCTTCCTGCGGCGCTGAGGTGGGGACCCGCTTCCAGATGAAGTAGAGGCCGTAGGCGATGAGGAGGAGTACCGCGGCCTGGCCCAGGGGGTGGGGTAGCCTGTAGGCGCTGAAGGCCGCCGCCGCCAGGGCCATCCCGGTGGCCAGGAGCTTGGTCCTACGGGGAATGCCCCGCCCTGCACGGTAGTTCCGCACCAGGGGACCCACCTGGGGCAGGGAGAGGAGCCAGGCCTCGAGGCGGGGATGGCTCTTGGAGAAGAAATAAGCTGCCACCAAGAAGAAAGGGGTGGCGGGAAGTACGGGGAGGAGGGCTCCTAAAAAACCCAGCCCGGTGAAGACGAACCCCAAGCTGAGGAAAAAGACCTTCATCGGATCTAGGATAGCTCTCCCCCGAGGGGCGGGCCTTGACGGAAATCAAAGACAGGGTAGCCAGCCATACCGGCAAACTGCTTTTGGGACTTTTGTCACAAGGACACCTGTCCTTAGGGGGTGGTGTTAAAACACCGACTGAAGGGTCCGAGTTAGGACCCCAGGAGGTGAAAGATGCGAAGGGCTTTAGGTATGCTGGCGGCTCTGGTGCTCGGTCTTCCCGCGATGGCGGCGGAGAGGCACTTCGCCCTCGAGACCCGCTCCAGCGTCTTTGAGATAGACCAGGGGGTTTACCTAAAGGGCTTCTCTTTTAACGACAGGAGCCCGGGCCCCATGCTGGTGGTGGAGGAAGGGGATACGGTGCACATCACCTTGAAGAACCTGGACACCGTGACCCACGGCCTTTCCATCCACGCGGCCAACACCCAAACCTCCAAGTTCCTGGGCAATGTCCAGCCAGGGGAGACCCGGGAGTTCACCTTCACCGCCGACTTCCCCGGTGTCTTCATGTACCACTGCGCACCCGGGGGGCACGGGATTATGGCGCACACCATGGGAGGGCAGTTTGGCATGCTCGTGGTGGAGCCCAAGGAGAAGTACCGCATGGAGCAGGAACTGGGCCGGGCGCCGGACCTCAAGCTCTACGTAATCCAAAGCGAGGCCTATGCTTCGGGGCGGGACTTTTACGATGGCAAGGCCCTCTACGTGATGTTCAATGGCAAGAACTTCCGCTATGTGCACGACCCCATCCCGGTGCGCCCCGGAGACTACCTCCGTATCTACTTCCTCAACGTGGGGCCCAACCTGACCAGCACCTTCCACGTGGTGGGTGGGGTGTGGGAATACCTGTACTACCAAGGCAATCCCCAGAACCTAATGGTGGGCTCCCAGACGGCCTTGGCCGGTCCCAGCGACTCTTGGGTCATCGAGTGGCGGGTACCGCCGGTGGAGGGGGACTACGCCCTGGTGACCCATGTCTTCGGTACCGCCATCAAGGGGGCCTTGGGGATTCTGCGGGCTAAGAAGGATGCCCCCCGCATTCACGAGGTGCGGGCCGAGGGGCTTCCCGGGGTGAAGGAAGCGCCTGCGAGCGCCAAGCGGGTGGTGGACCCTTACGGGCTGCCCCTTCCCAGCCGCGACCATACGGTACGGGTTCCCCTAGACCCAGCCCTTGTGCGGCCGGTAGCCGTGGGCACCAAAGCTTTGGCGCCCCTGCCCGTGACCGTGCAAATGGTGGGCAACTCCTTCTACCCCAAGGTGTTGGAAATCCCCGTGGGCACCACGGTGGAGTTCGTTAACGAGGATGTGTTTGACCTGCTGGATGGCGAGCGCACCGGTCGCCACGATGCGGTGGTGATCGACGTGCAAGGACCTGAACCCTTTGTGACCCCCAAGCTGGGCCACTCTGCCGGGGAGCGGTACCCCATCACCTTCACCAAGCCCGGGGAATACACCTACATCTGCAGCATTCACCCCTATATGAAGGGGGTCATCCGGGTCTACGAGCCCTTGGAGCAGCGGGCGGAGTCGCAGGAGCCTACGCCCCGTCACTAGCCTAGGCAAATGTCCCCAGGGAAGCACCTGGGGACATTTGCCCTTGACTTGAGTCATGGAAACCAAGCCCCCGAGGTCGGAGTTTATGAGCTGGAGGTGAAAGGAGGGTAAGGTTATGGAGATCGGCTGGATAGAGACCACTATTGGGGCCCTCTTCGCCACCGTGGTCCTCACCTTGTGGCTTTCCCGAGGGTCCGGATGGCTCGAGCCCCGCTTCTGGCGCAACGCCGCCGTGGTCAGCTCCCTCATCATGACCGGGATCCTCGTCTACCTCACCATTGACTCCCTGAACCAGATCCGGGAGGGCTCGGCCCGGGTGCCCGCCTACACGGTCATCAACAAGGAGATCGGGCTAAAGCGGGACTACGAGAAGCGGCGGGACATTCCGGTGGTGGGCGCGGAGGTGGGCTTCTTCGGCAAGGTCTGGAGCGAGGCCGAGGCCTACGCCCTGGTCAACAAGGGCAAGCTGACCTTGCAGAGCCGGAACTGCATGGACTGCCATACCCTCCTCGGCAACGGGGCCTACTTCGCCCCGGACCTGACCCGGGCCTGGCTGGATCCCAAGTGGGAGACCATGGTCAAGGGGATGACGGGCAAGGCCACCAAGGAGGAGGCCATGGCCGAGTGGCTCCAGCATCCCGACCGCTATCCCACCTTTGCCCGGCGCATGCCCAACCTCCGCCTCACGGAGGAGGAGGCCAGGGCCCTGGTGGCCTTCTTGAAGTGGATGTCGGCCATAGACACGAACGGCTTCCCCGACCGCTTCGCGGGGGTAGAGTAGGGGGTGCTCCATGACGGAAGCTTTGCCTAAGGGAAAGCTTTACGAGTCGCAGAAGCTCGCCCTCTGGTATTTCTGGGTGGCCCTGGCCCTCTTTGGGGCCCAGATCCTTTTCGGCCTTCTGGCCGCTTGGCAGTACCTGGACCCGGGCTTCCTCTACGGCAAGCTCAGCTTCATGACCAACCGGATGCTCCACATCAACGCCATGATCGTCTGGCTCCTTCTGGGCTTCATGGGGGGCGTGTACTGGTTCTTGCCCCTGGAGCTCGGGCGGGAGGTGGTGGGCATCCGGCTTGCCCGCATCGCCTTCTTCACCCTCATTGCCGCCGTGGGCGTGGTGGTTCTGGTTTACCTCCTGGTCCAGTACGGCCCCGGCAACGCCTTTACCCTTTGGTTCATCACCGAGGGAAGGGAGTATATAGAGGCCCCCCGCTGGGCGGACATCGGCATCGTGGCGGTTATGGCCATCTTCCTCTTTAACGTGGTGGCCACCGCCCTCAAGGCCCAGCGGATCACCGGGGTGGTGGCGGTCCTGATGTTTGACCTGGTGGCCCTGGCCGGGCTCTACACCGCAGGGATGCACTACACCCCCAACATCTCCATGGACCAGTACTTCTGGTGGTGGGTGGTGCACCTTTGGGTGGAGGCCACCTGGGAGGTGCTGGTGGGCTCCATCATGGCCATGGCCCTCATGCACCTTCTGGGCACCCCCAGGCGCATCGTGGAAACCTGGCTTTACCTCGAGGTGGCCCTGGTCTTCGGCACCGGCATCCTGGGCCTCGGCCACCACTACTTCTGGATCGGCACCCCCGAGTACTGGCTGGGCCTCGGCGGCTTCTTCAGCGCCCTCGAGCCCATCCCCCTGGTGGCCATGGTGGTCCACGCCGTTTACGACGCCGGGGTCCACCGCATGCAGACCGTGAACCAGCCCGCCCTCTTCTGGGCCATCGCCCAGGCCTTCGGCAACTTCATCGGGGCGGGGGTGTGGGGCTTCATGCAGACCCTGCCCCAGATCAACCTCTACTCCCACGGGACCCAGCTGGCCCCGGCCCACGGGCACCTGGCCTTCTTCGGGGCCTACACCACCGCCATCCTCACCGTCATCTACATGGCCCTGCACCAGGTGCGCAGGCCAGACCTTCCCCGGTTTGACTCCAGGCTCTGGAAGTGGGCCTTCGTGCTGATGGTGGTGGGGATCTTTGGCATGTCCGCGGCCATGACCGTGGCGGGCTTCACCCAGACCATGGTGGAGCGGGCCATCGGGGGCAGCACCTGGCAGGCGTATATTGAGGCCCAGACCCATCCCTGGTTCCAGAACGGCATGGTCTGGCGGTTTGTGTTTGGCGTCTTCTTCTTCGTAAGCTACCTGGTCCTCCTCTGGGACCTTGCCACCATCGGCAAGGGCGAGGCCAGGGCCGTGAAGGAGGTGGGGGCTCATGACTAGCGAGGCGGTGCGCGACCTCATGCTCTACGGCATGCTCATGGTCTCCGCCGCCGGCTTCTATGCCATGTTTTACGCCCTGGGGCGGATGTGGGAAAGGCCCTCCGTGGTGGCCTTCTCCTACGTGTTCGCCCTCCTTCAGGCGGTGGGGGCCTTGGGCATGATCCTCCCCCCCCACCTGGACCCCTTCTGGAAATACTTGATCGCCTTCAGCTCCCTCGTCTACCTCTTTATCCCCCAGGGCATGTGGTGGGTGGTGACCACCTTCCACGAGCGGGAACACGCCCACTAGGCTTGGCTTAGGCCCCCGGGGTCCCGAAGGACCCCGGGAGCTTCTTTACCTGCAGGGACTTTTGCCTTAGGACATCTGTACTACTTGGATACTTATATCCTAGTTCGTGGAGGTGAAACCCATGAAACGGGGGTTAGGTCTATTAGGCATGGTGGTGTTGGGGGCCCTGGCCTTGGCCCAGGCCCCGGCCCCGTTGACCCCGGCGGAGAAGGAGCAGGCCGGGCAGATCTACTTTGACCGTTGCGCCGGGTGCCACGGGGTCTTGCGCAAGGGGGCCACGGGCCCGGCTTTGGATGTCAAGAAGATGACAGAGCGGGGGCTTGAGTACTTAAAGGCGGTCATCTTCGGCGGGCTCCCCGGGGGCATGCCCGACTGGGGGCGGCAGGGCATCCTGAGCGAAAAGGACACCGAGCTCATGGCCCGCTTCCTCCTGGAGGAACCCCCCGCCCCTCCCATCCCCTCCTACGAGGAGATCCGCAAGACCTGGAAGGTGCATGTGCCCCCGGAGAAGCGGCCCAAGAAGCCCGAGCACAACCGCAACTGGCAGAACTTCTTCGGCCAGGTTCTCCGGGACATGGGCCAGGTGGCCATCATCGACGGGGACAAGAAGGAACTGGTGACCATCGTGCCCACGGGCTTCGCCACCCACATCCTGCGCTCCAGTGCCACCGGGCGCTACTTCATGGCCATCGGCCGGGACGGGAAGGCGAGCCTCATAGACCTCTGGATGAACCCGCCCCAGGTGGTGGCGGAGTCCAAGCCCTGCGTGGACGCCCGCTCCATTGAGTCCAGCAAGTTCAAGGGGTTTGAGGACAAGTACGCGGTGGTGGGCTGTTACTGGCCCCCCACCATGGTGATCCTGGACGGGGAGACCCTGGAGCCCCTCAAGATGGTCTCCACCATGTCCTACACCAAGGGGGCGGGGGAGTTCGTGCAGGAGGCGCGGGTGGCCGCCATCGTGGCCAGCCAGTTCAACCCCGAGTGGATCGTGAACCTGAAGGAGTCGGGCCAGACCTGGCTGGTGGATTACTCCCAGCTTTCCAAGCAGGGCCGGCCCCTCCCCATCACCATGATCGACACGGAGCGCTTCCTCCACGACGGGGGCTGGGCCTTGAAGCGCTACTTCATCGTGGCGGCCAACGCGGTGAACAAGCTGATCGTCATAGACACCAAGACCCGGTCCTTCCTGGCCGAGGTGGAGGCGGGGGTGCGGCCCCACCCGGGCCGGGGGTCCAACTGGACCCACCCCACCTACGGGCCGGTCTGGGCCACGGGGAACATCGGTAGCCCCGAGGTGACGGTGGTGGGCGTGGACCCGGAGAAGTACCCGCAGTACGCCTGGAAGGTGGTGAAAAGGATCCAGCTTCCCTACACCGGCAACCTCTTCATCAAGACCCACCCCAACAGCCCCTGGGTCCTCGTGGACTTCCCCATGAGCCCGAGCCCCCAGGCTGCCGCCAGCCTCTGCGCCATTGACAAGCGGAAGCTGGAGATCGCCAAGTGCTGGGAGGTGCCGGGAGCCCAGGAGCTCAAGGCCCGCATGGTCCACCCCGAGTTCAACAAGGGGGGCACCGAGGTCTGGGTCTCCGCCTGGGGGAGCAAGGACACCCCCACCTTCATCGTGATCTACGATGCCCTCACCCTGAAGGAAAAGGCCCGGATCACCGGGGACTGGGTGCGTACCCCCACGGGCAAGTTCAACGTCTACAACACCGCCTACGATATCTACTGACTTTAGGGGCGGGGAAGGGCTTTATACCACCCCATGCTGGCTTGCGCCAGCATGGGGGCCCCGGTAGAAGGTTCCAGCGGAAATTTTCGGTATAGGTCCTTCCCCGCCTTGACCCCGGTCATGGACGGCACGCTTTCTTCCCCGGAGGATGGCCTCATGGAGCGCCCCGACTTTGCCCAGTACCCCTACCTGGTGGCCTGGGAGGTGACCAACGCCTGCCTCCTCGCCTGCCGCCACTGCCGGGCCTCGGCCATGCCCCATCCCTTGCCGGGGGAGCTTTCCACCGAGGAGGGCTTGAGGCTCATCGAGGAGGTGGCCACCTACCGGCCCAAGCCCCTCCTCCTCCTCACCGGGGGGGACCCCTTGGCCCGGGCGGACCTCTTCGCCCTCATTCGGAGGGCCCAGGACCTGGGCCTCAAGGTGGGCCTCACCCCGGCGGCCACGCCCCTCTTAAGCCGGGAGATGGTCTTCCGCCTGCAGGAGGCCGGGGTCACCCGGCTCGCCCTCTCCCTGGACGGGGCGAGCGCCGAGACCCACGACGCCTTCCGCGGGGAGGCGGGGACGTTTAAGAGGACCCTCGAAGCCCTGGAGTGGGCCAAGGAGGCGGGGCTTCCCACCCAGGTGAACACCACCGTCACCCGGGAGAACTGGCCAGAGATCCGGGCCCTCCCCGACCTCCTGGCGGAAAAGGGGGTGGTCCTTTGGAGCCTCTTCTTCCTGGTGCCGGTGGGCCGGGGGGCGCTTTTGAAGCAGCTTTCCGCCAAGGCCTTTGAGGAGGTCCTCCACTGGCTCTACGAGATTTCCAAGACGTATCCCTTCCACGTGAAGACCACGGAGGCCCACCACTTCCGCCGGGTGGTCCTGCAAAGGCGCAAGGCGGAGGGTGGGGGAGACCGGGCCCTGGCCGCGGGGGAGAGCCTCCACCGGGAGTACTTCCAAGACGGCATGGAGCACTCCCGGCTCGGGGTCACCGACGGCAACGGCTTCGTCTTCGTGTCCGCCACCGGGGATGTGGCCCCCTCGGGGTTTTTGCCGGTATATGCCGGAAACGTGCGCGAGAAGCCCCTCCTGGAGATTTACCGGAATAGTTCCCTCTTCCGGGAGCTCCGGGACAAGGACCGCCTCAAGGGGAAGTGCGGGGTGTGCGAGTACCGCTACGTGTGCGGGGGAAGTCGGGCTAGGGCTTGGGCGGAGACGGGGGACTACCTGCAAAGCGAGCCCCGGTGCGCCTACGTGCCCCCGGTCTGGTTGGAAAGGGTGGGCAGGCACCCTTCCCCTTCCGCCTAGGGTTCCCCCTTTTCTTGCGGCCTGAAGTAGGCCCGGCTTACACCACCCCGTGCTGGTTCGAGCCAGCATGGGGTGGTATCACTTCCTCCCCGCGGGGGCGTGGTCCGGACAGGCGAGGCGGAGGTCCAAAGGCGCCAGGGGGATCTGGAGGAGGGCGCAGAAGAACCCTTCTTCCCGCCTCAGGTGGCGGCAGGTGAGGCAGAGGCCGGTCTCGGCCATCACCCCTCGGCGCACCAGGTGAGCGAGGAGGGCCATCAGGCCCAGGAAGAGCGCTTCCTTGTCCTCCACCTCCTCCAGGGCCTCCCGGAGGGGTTGGGCGTAGCCCTTTAGGGCCTCGGCCAAGGCCCGGCCTTCTTCCGTGGGCCTAAGGCGCCAGCGCCGCCTGTCCTTCTCTTCCCTTTCCCTCCGGAGGAGCCCTTTGCGCTCCAGGGCGGTGAGGGCCTCGCTCACCGTGGCCGGGGTGAGGGCAGTGAGGGCGGCCAGGTCCACCACCCCTTGGGGCCTTTCCGCCAAATGGAGGAGAAGGTGCGCCTGGGTGGCGGTGAGGCCCAGGCGGTGGGCTTCCCGGGTGAGGAGGGCCCTTTCCGCCTGGGCCAGGCGTTCCAGGAGGGCGAGGAACTTTTCCTCCACCCCTACAGCTTAGGGCCTGAAGGCGCTGAAGACGTAATCGGTGTTTGCCACCCCTTGGTGGCAGGCGTGGCAGGCCTTGGGGTCTATGGCGAGGGGCTTCTTGTCGGGGCCGAAGGCGTAGTAGCCCCAGCCGCCCGTCTCCCGGTAGCGCTCCGGGTCCTTGACCATGACCCCGATGAGCTTCCTTGGGCCCTCCACGAGGGCGTTCCCCTCCACTTTGGCCTCGAGGAGGTCAAAGACGATGACCGTGCCCTTGGGGAAGGGGGCCTTCTTGCCCTCCAGATAGGTCTTGAGCCCCACCTGGTTCACGTAGATGTGGTGGAGCCCCCCGAAGCTCTCGTAGAGGGGATGGCCGGGCTTGAGCTCCATGGTCTTCACGTGGGGCCAGAGCCGGTACCCCTCGGGGTAGGGGAGGCCCGTTTCCCCGTACTGCCCCAAGGCCATGAGGGCCAACACGGCCAACCAAGCTCCATAACACCTCATTCTCCACCTCCTTAGGACTCCTAAATAATACCTCCCCACCCTTCTCCCGTCAACCCCGGAAAGGGATACCCTTTTTTCCTGCCCCCATCGGCTCCGGAAACCCCCACCGAGCCTTTTTCCCGGGACCCCCATGCCGGCGCAAGCCAGCATGGGGTGGTAGGGGTGGCCCATCCCGCCTAAGGGGTAGGATGGGGGGGATGGGCGAGGAGATGGCCACCTTGGCGGGTGGGTGCTTCTGGTGCACGGAGGCGGCTTTTAAGCTCCTCCCGGGCGTCTTGGAGGTGGTCCCGGGCTACGCTGGGGGGCACGTGCCCCAGCCCACCTACGAGGAGGTTTGCACCGGGACCACGGGCCACCGGGAGGCGGTGCAGGTGCGCTTTGGCCCCGGGGTCCTCCCCTACGCCGACCTCCTCCGCTACTTCTTCGCCGTCCACGACCCCACGAGCGGGGACCGGCAGGGGCCCGACGTGGGCCCCCAGTACAGCCCCGCCATCTTCTACCACACGGAAGAGCAAAAGCAGGTGGCGGAGGCGGTGATGCGGGAGCTCGCCCCCCTCTACCCGAGGCCCATCGCCACCCAGCTTCTCCCCCTCACCACCTTCTACCCCGCCGAGGACTACCACCGGGACTACTTCGCCCGCCACCCCGAGGCCCCCTACTGCCGCCTCGTCATCGCCCCCAAGCTGGCGAAGGCCAGAAAAGCCCTCAAGGCCCTTCTCGGTCCTTAAGGCCCTCCAGGATGGCCAAAAGGGCCTGGGCGTTGTTGTAGCGGGCTTCCTTGGCCCCGAAGAGGAGGGTCACCGTGCCCTTCTCCCCCAGGGCCTTAAGCCGCGCCAAGGCGGGGTTTCCCCGGAGCTCTTCCCGGTAGCGGCGGACGAACTCCGGGTACTTTTCGGGTTCGTGGCCGAACCAGCGCCTCAGGGCGTCCGAGGGGGCAAGCTCCCTGGCCCACCAGTCCACCCGGGCCTTCTCCTTGGCAAGCCCCCGGGGCCAGAGCCGGTCCAGCAAGACCCTCACGCCGTCCTCGGGGGAGGGGGGGTCGTAGACGCGCTTGACCTGGAAAGGCATGGCCAGGCTTCCCTCAAAACCAGTCGGCTTCCGGCAGGACGCACTCCGGGCACTGGGCCTCTACAAAGCGGAGCCACTCCAGGATCTCTTCCTCGTCCCGTACGGGGCCCAGGTGGTAGACCTCGAGGAAGGCGTCCGCCACCAGGGCGCCCTCCTGGGGGATGGCCTCGAGGAGGGCCCCATCCGGGTCCAGGAGGAGGGGAAGGGGGCTAGGCCCTTGGGCCCGGGCCAGGAGGTAGGCCTGGGCCCCAAGGGCCTTGAGCTCCGCTTCCCGCGCCGCGAGGCCTTGGGCCAGGGCCTCGTCCCTGAGGAGGACAAGGGGCCTCCCCTTGAGGTCGGGGAGGTAAACCCTGCCCCCCTCCGGGGTCTTAAGGGCGTAGGGAGGGAGGGGTTTCCGCAGGCGGACCATGCTTCACCCTAGGCGGCTTGCCGCCTAGGCGTCAACGGACGGCCTCACCTTCTCGCATCTTGGGAGGGGCATGGAGTCATACCACCCCATGCTGGCACAAGCCAGCATGGGGGCCCCGGTAAAGGGCTCCGGCAGGGATCTCCGGCGGCAGGGAAACGGACGAAGCCGAAAAAAGGGCATCACACCCGCTTCACCACCAGACCCTCGGCTTCCGCCGCCCTCGCCTGTTCCTCGTCTGCCGTCCAGAAGGGTAGCTCCCAAGGTTCTACCCCTCCCACCCGGGCCACCACCAAGGCCGTGGCCAGGTGCAAGGCGTCGTAGGCCCGGAGCTTGTGGCGCAGGAGGAGGCGCTTGGCCTCCCGGAGAACGGGGGGCTTGGGAGGCACCAGGCGGTACTGCAGGGCGGCGTGGGCCTCCAGGGCTTCTACGGCCAAGCGCACCCCCTCCGGGGTAAGAACGCCTTGCCGCTCCTTGATGCGGAAGGCGGACACTGCCTCCACCACGGCCAGGGAGCTGGTGAGCACCGCCCTAACCTGCGTGAAGAGGGTCCTCACCTCCTCCGCTCCCGGCTCCTCCGGGTCGTAGCGCTTCACCAGGGCGGAGGTGTCCAGGTAGGGGAGGATCACCGCCCCTCCCGGTCCGCCAAGACCGCCCCGGAGAGGCCGAGCCTGCGCCCGGCCACCCGCTCCAGGTAGCGGCGGTAGGCCTCCTCCATCCGGGCCGGGGTCACGGCCCGCTCAGGGACCTCCAAGAGCCCCTCCTCCGCCAGGGCCAGAAGCAGGGGGGCCTCCTCCTCCGGGAGGAGGTCCAAGGCCAGGCGGAGGATCTCCGCCTCGGTGCGCCCCGTGGCCCGGGCCAGGCGTTTCAGCTTGGCCTCCTCCTCGGGGGTGAGGTAGACCTGCTTGCGCAGCATACAGCGCAATTATACATCACTTCGGCGAGTCCCCCAGGTGTGCCGGTCCCTTGCCTTACCCCTTGACCCCGGTCATGGACCGCGCCCGGCCCCGCCCTCACCCTGGGAGGTGGAGGTGAAGGATGCCGCACGTGATCTGCGAGCCCTGCATCGGCGTGAAGGACCGGAGTTGCCAGGAGGTCTGCCCGGTGGAGTGCATCTACGACGCCGGGGAGCAGCTTTACATCCACCCCGACGAGTGCATTGACTGCGGGGCCTGCGTGCCCGCCTGCCCGGTGAACGCCATCTTCCCCGAGGAGGACGTCCCCGAGGAGTGGAGGGTCTACATAGAGAAAAACCGCACCTGGGCCCAGACCCTGCCCAACGTGCACGTGCTGGAACCCCAAGGCTAGAGCCCCGGCGGTTGCAAGACCCAGTAGGTCTCTGCGGGGCCCTGGCAGACCCCTCGGAAGGCGCAGGCCCGGCAACCCACGCCGCAGGGAAGAGGCCGGGCGTAGCCCCGCCACCAGAGCTGCTCCAGGAGCAACTCGGCGCCCGCTTGGGTAAGGCCCAGAGCTTGGGCCAGTTGCCCGGGCGTGGTGGGGGTTCTCAGGAGATCCAGGGCCTTCTCTACCATACGCGGTTGGCGGCGAGGGCCAGGAGGTAGGCCAGAAGAAGCTGGTAGCCCACGGAAAGGGCGGCCACCCGCCCTCCCACCACCTGCCTGAGCGCGGCCAGGGTGGCCACGCAGGGCGTGTAGAGGAGGACGAAGACCAGGTAGGCCAAGGCGCCCGCCGGGGCCACCGCCTTTTCCAAAGCCGCCTGCAGGGGGGTGGGTTCGTGGGCCAGGGTGAGGCTAAATGGGGCAAAGAGGGCGATAAGGCCCTGCAGCGTGCCCCACACCGCCTGCCCCAGCCCTTCCCCTAGGCTTCTCAGGCCCTCCAGGAGGCCCAAGGGGGCGAGGGCCTCCCCGCCCAGGAAGCTCACCCCCAGGGCCCCCACCACCACCTCCTTGGCCACAAACCCGGGGATGAGGGCCCCCACCAGGCGCCAGTCCTCCAGCCCGAGGGGCCGGAAGAGGGGGGTGAGGGCCTGGGCGATGAGGGCGTAGGGGCTCTGCCCCAGGAGGGGGACGTGCAGGAGGGTCCAGATGAGGAGGACCGCCAGCAGGATGGGGCCTCCCGCCCCCCGGACGAAGCTTTCCGTGCGCATGAGGGAGAGGCGGAGGAGCAACCGGAGGGGGGGGAAGCGGTAGGGGGGAAGCTCCATGGCCCCCTCCCCTCGCCCGGCCCGCAGGAGCCTGCCCAGGAGGAGGGCGGTGAAAAGGCCCACCAAGAGGCCCAGGAGGTAAAGGCCGAAGACCACCAGGGGGGCTTCCCGGGGGAAGAAGGCGAAGGCGAAGAGGGTGAAGACGGGAAGCCTGGCCCCGCAGGCCAGGAAGGGGATGGCCAGGGCCACCCGCAGGCGGTCCAGGGGGTGGGAGAGGGCGCGGGTGGCGTAGACGGCGGGCACGTTGCAACCAAAGCCCAAGACGAGGGGGATAAAGGCCTTGCCGGGAAGCCCCGCCCACTGCATGAGGCGGTCGGCCACGAAGGCCATGCGGGCTAGGAAGCCGGAGGTCTCCAGAAAGGCCAGGGCCAGGTAGAGGAGGAAAAGGACCGGGGTAAAGGAGAGGACCGTTCCCACCCCGGCCACGATCCCCTCCGCCAGAAAGGAGCGCAGGAGGGCGGGGAGGGGAAGGGCCTCGGCCCACCCCGCGAGGACCTCCTGCCCCCGGCCGATGAAGTCCACCCAGGGGGCGGAGAGGGCGAAGGTGAACCGGAAGGAGAGGAAGAGGGCCAGGAGGAAAAGAGGGAGGCCCAAAAGGGGGTGGAGGACCAAGCGGTCCAGCCTCTCCGTGAGGGAGGAGGGGGTGCCCTGGCGCCGTACGGCCTTTTCGTAAAGCTCCTTGGCCTTTTGGTACCGCCCCTCGAGGGCCAGGAGGTAGGGGTCGTGGCCTTCCCGGAGGAGGGCTTCCCGCTCCCGCTGGACGGCCTCCCTGGCTTCCCTAGGCATGGGGACGTCTTCCCCCAGGAGGGCGGCCAGGGCCAGGCCCCGGTTGGGGAGGAGGGGCCGAAGCCGGCCCAGCGCCTCCTCCAGGGGGGCGGGGTAGCGGACGGGGGGGTCGGGCACGCGGGCCTGGAGGGCCTTTTCCAGCACCCCCGCCACCAGGCCCCTCGAGGCCACCGCGCCCGCCACGGGAAGGCCCAGGGCCTCCTCCAAGGCCTCCAGGTCCACCCTCAGCCCCTTGGCCTCCGCCTCGTCCAGGAGGTTCACGATGAGGGCCATGGGGAGGCCCAGCTCCATCAGCTCCAGGGTGAGGACCAGGTTTCTTTCCAGGTTGCCCGCGTCTAGGACGTTTAGCACCCGGTCCGGAGGGTTCTCCAGGAGCTCCTTCAAGACCACGGCCTCCTCGGGGGAGGTGGGGAGGAGGGAGTAGGCGCCCGGCAGGTCCACGAGCTCCACCCGGCCTTCTCCCAGGAAGAGGTGGGCAAAGAGGCGCTCCAGGGTGGTTCCGGGCCAGTTGCCCACCTCGAGGTCCGCCCCCGCCAAGGCGTTGACCAGGGAGGACTTGCCGGTGTTGGGGTTGCCCACCAGGACCCAGCGCTCCTCCCCTCGGAGGACACCTTGAGCCGGGCCGCAACGGGGGCAACTCATGCCTCCTCCAAGACCTCCACCAGCACCTTCCCTGCCTCCTCCCGGCGCACGAGGAGGAAGGCTTCCCCCGCCCGCACCTCCAGGGGGTCGCCTAAGGGGGCTTTCAGAAGCACCTCCACCAAGGCCCCTGGCCTGAGGCCTAAGGCGAGAAGCCTGCGGTGCTCCGGAGGCACGTTCAAGACCCGGGCGCGGCGGCCAGGGGACAGATGAGCCAGGGAACGCATGGCAGACCTCCTAAGCCGAAGCTACGGGGCGGCGCTAAAAATGTCAAGTAATTCGCTCGGATTTATTGAGTTAGAAGCGATAATCGTTCTCATCGGATGACCTCCGCCAAGGCCTGGGGGTCGGGAATCTCTACCCGCCGTCCGGAGAGCCGGATGAGCCCCCGGCGGTAGAGCTCCCCCAGGTTGCGGGACACCGCTTCCGGCACCGTGCCCAAGAGGGCCGCAAGCTCCGGGTTGGTGGGCAGGCGGAAGCCTTGCCCTTCCTCGGCCAGCCTTTCCAGCAGGAACTCGCAAAGCCTCTCCCGCACCTCGTGGAAGACCAGGCGGTCCAGGAGGTGCAGGAGGTGGCCCTGGCGGCGGGCCAGGTAGCGGATCAGGGCCCGGGCCAGGGGGGGGCGGGCGTCCAGAAGCTGGAAGAAGCGCTCCTTGGGGATGGCCAGCACCTCGCTTTCCTCCAGGGCCTCGGCGCTCGCCGGGTAGGTGGGGCGGTCCAGGAAGAGGGCCACCTCGGCCAGGACCCGGCCCGGGCCCTCCACGTGCAGGGTGAGCTGCTTTCGCCCCTCGGGGTCCAGCTTGTAGACCTTGACGAGCCCCCTTTGCACCACGAAGAGGGCCCGCACGGGCTCCCCCTCCAAGAAGAGGAGGTCCCCCTTCTTCAGGCGTAAGACCCGGGCCTCCCCCTCCAGGGCCTTCACGTCCTCCAAGGGCAGCTCGCGGAACAGGGCCACCTGGGCGAGCTCCATGCCTCACTCCTTTAGGGCCGAAAGCCGCTTTCTGGCCTCCTCCAGAAGGGGCTCCAGGCGCAGGGCCCGGGCGTAGGCTTCCTTGGCCACCTCCTTGTAGCCTAGCGCCTCCGCCAGCTCCCCCAGGCGCAAAAGCCCGGAGAGGGCCCTCTCCTGCAGGTAGGCCCTTTCCACCTCCGCCCACTCCCCGTAGGGGTCGTCCCCGAAGAGGGGGCCCTTGTAAAGCTCCAGGGCCTGGCGCAGGGTCTTGAAGGCGGAAAGCCCCTCCTCCAGGTCCGCCTTGCGCATGAGCTCTTCAAAGCGCTCAAAGTCCAGGAAACGCTTTTCCGGCAAGCGCAGGCGGTAGTACTCCCCTTCCCGCTCCACCACGCCGGGTATGGCCTTGCGCAGGTGGTAGACCAGGGCGTAAAGCTCCTGCCGGGCCTTTTCCGGGGGGAAATCGGGGAAGAAGGTCTCCAGAAGCTCGTCCGCATAGAGGGCCCGGTCCTTGTTGGCCAGGAGGAACTTGAAGAGGCGGTAGGCCCCGCTTCGGCCAAAGCTCTTCGGGGAGAGCTCCTCCCCCCGGTAGCGCACCCGGAAGCCCCCCAGGGCGTAGACCTCCAGCTCGGGGGGCGCCTCCTTGGCCGCGGTGAAGAGCAGGGGGGTGGCCAGGCGGGCGAGCCACAAGGCGGGGGCGGCGGGGCCGGTGGGGGGCTTGGGGGGGCGGGCGTGGAACAGGGTGCCCACCGCCACCACCTCCCCGCCCGCCCAGAAGGGGAGGCAGGTTCTGGGCCTGCCCTCGGCCTCGGGGCAAGGGGGAAGGCCGTTTTTAAACCCCACCACCTCCCCCCGCCAGGCGGGGCAGTCCTGCATGGCGCAGGGGGGAACCAGGCCCATCTCCAGCCGCTCCCCGGAGCGTCCCACCACCCGGACCCCGGTGGCCTCCGTGAGGTGCCGGAGTTGGCGCAGGAAGGCGTGCCGGGCCTCGGAGACCTCCCCCCGTTGCAGGTGCGCCCCCAGGGCGAAAAGCCCCACCTCCCCCAGGCGGGTGAGGAGGGTGTAGAGGGTGCTGGCGAAGAGGGGGCCGATGCGGGAGAGGGCCTCGAGGACCTCCTCGTGGTCCGCCTGGGGGTTGCGGGAGGCCAGGTTCAGGACCCCGATGAGGCCTTGGGGAAGCTCTAGGGGAACGCAGATGTAGGTTTGGTAGCCCAGCTGCTTCACCTTCTGCCGCAGGTAGCGGGGGTCTTCCCGGAGGGTGTGGGTGACGAGGGGTTCGCGCCTCAGGGCCACGATGCCCGGGTAGCCTTCCCCCAGCTGGAACCAGGGCCTTTCCAGGAAAGCCTCCCGGTGCAGGCCCTCGTAGGCGGTGAGGATCAGGTGATGGCCCTCGGGGTCCGCCAGGAAGAGCTCTGCGGCCTCCATGGCCAGGGTCTGGCGCAGGGTCTTGAGGAAGCCCTCCAGGGCCTGGGGAAACCCCTCGGGGTGGCGGAGGAGGTGCTGGGTCAGGCGGGAGAGCTCCAGGAGGAGGTCCGGGGGTTCGGCCCGCTCGGGGTAAAGCTCCACCAGAAAGCCCTCCCCCTCCCGGTAGCCCTGGCACCGGAGGCGCCTCCCCTTGAGGAGGAGGGGGGTGCTGGCCCGGTAGGCGCCCCGCCTTAGCTCCCGCTGGACCGGGCAACGGGCGCAGAGGGGGCGGCCAAAGGGGTCCTGCCCCTGGACGAGGGCGGCGCAGGGGAGGTTTGTCCCTTCCAGCCCCAAGGACGGGTCGGCCTCCAGGACGGTCGCCCGTCCCTCCCGGTCTAGGCGCACACGGGCCAAGGGCCTCATCGCTTCCCAGGGTAGGCCCATCTCCTAGGACAGATGTCCCGGTGGGGGAAAGTGGCCGCCAGGGCGTCCCCCAAAACTGGGAGCCGGAGGTGAGGATGAAGGGTGCAAGGCTTATTCCCCTAGCCCTGGTCCTGGGGCTGGCCCTGGCCCTGGCCCAGGACGGGAAGGCCCTTTACGGCCAGTACTGCGCCAGTTGCCACGGGGCAGAGGGCCAAGGCATTCCCGGGGCCATTCCGCCCCTGGCGGGGAACCCCCGGGTCCAGGATGAGGCCCACGTGGTGAAGGTGGTGCGGGAAGGGCTCTCCGGGCCCCTGGAGGTGGGAGGGGTGACCTATAACGGCGTCATGCCCCCCATGCCCCAGGTCTCCGAGGCCCAGGCCAGGGCCATCGCCCAGTACCTGAAGGGGTTGGGCGGTGCCCCGGCCGAGGCGGCGGCCCCGGCGCCCCAGGTCCAGGGGGACCCCGCCTTGGGACGGGCCCTCTACCTGGGGCAGAAGGCCCTCCAGAACGGCGGGGCCCCCTGCCAGGCCTGCCACACCGTGACCGGCGTGGGCTTCTTCGGGGGGGGGTCTATGGGCAAGGACCTGACCGATGCCGCCAAGCGCTTGGGGGGCGAGGCGGGCCTCGCCGCCCTCCTGGAGAACCCCGCCTTCCCCGTGATGCGGGGGGCCTACGAGGGAAAGCCCCTGACCAAGGAGGAAGCCGCGGCCCTGGCCGCCTTTTTGGTGCAGGTTTCCCAGGAGGCCCCGAGGCCTTCTTCCCTCTACCTGGGGCGCTTCCTGGTGGCGGGGTTCGTGATTTTGGCGCTCCTTCTCCTCTACCAGGCCATCCTTTGGCAGCTTCGGCCGAAAAGCCTGGCGGAAAGGATCCGCGCCCAGCTTAGGAGGTGAACATGAGGGACTGGATCAAGGAGATAGAAAGCCCGGCGGAGCGGAAGTGGGAGGAGTTCTACCGCAACCGCTTCCAGCACGACAAGCGCGTGCGCACCACCCACGGGGTGAACTGCACGGGGTCTTGCTCCTGGGAGGTCTTCGTCAAGGACGGGATCGTGACCTGGGAGCTTCAGGCCACGGACTACCCGAGCCTCGAGGCGGGCCTTCCCCCCTACGAGCCCAGGGGATGCCAGCGGGGCATCAGCTTCAGCTGGTACCTCTACAGCCCCATCCGGGTGAAGTACCCCTACGCCAAGGGGGCCCTCCTGGACCTCTGGCGCGAGGCCAAGAAGGCCCACGGGGATCCCGTGGCCGCCTGGGAGGCCATCCAGAGCGACCCCCACAAGCGCAAGCGCTACCAGAAGGCCCGGGGCAAGGGGGGGTTTAGGCGGGCCAGTTGGGAGGAGGTCCTGGAGCTCATCGCCGCGGCGGTGGTCTCCACGGTGAAGCGCTACGGGCCCGACCGGGTCATCGGCTTCTCCCCCATCCCCGCCATGAGCCAGATCTCCTACGCGGCGGGAAGCCGCTTCCTCTCCCTTCTGGGCGGGGTGCCCATGAGCTTCTACGACTGGTACTGCGACCTGCCCAACGCCTCGCCGGAGATCTGGGGGGAGCAGACCGACGTCCACGAGTCCGCCGACTGGTACAACGCCCGCTTCATCGCCGTCATGGGCTCCAACCTCAACATGACCCGGACCCCCGACACCCACTTCATCTCCGAGGTGCGGCATGCGGGGGCCAAGCTCACCGTCTTCAGCCCCGACTTCTCCCAGGTTTCCAAGTACGCCGACTGGTGGATCCCCATCAACCCTGGCCAGGACGGGGCCTTCTGGATGGCGGTGAACCACGTCCTCCTGAAGGAGTACTACGCGGAGCGGGAGGTGCCCTACTTCCAGGACTACCTGAAGCGCTACACGGACAGCCCCTTCCTGGTGGAGATCAAGGACGGCCGCCCGGGGCGCTACCTGAGGGCGAACCGCCTCGCCGAGTACGCGGAGGAGGAGAACGGGGACTTCAAGTTCCTCCTCTTTGACGAGGCCAAGGGCCCCAGGATGCCCATGGGGACCTTGGGCTTCCGCTGGCAGAAGGAGAAGGGGAAGTGGAACCTGAAGCTGGAGGACCCCAGAACCGGGGAGCCCCTAAACCCCCGCCTGAGCCTCCTCGGGGTGGAGGACGAGGTGGCCTTGGTGGAGTTTGACGACTTCGCCTCGGACCGCAGGCTCCGTCGGGGGGTGCCGGTCAAGTACCTCACCACCAAGGACGGGGAAAGGGTGGCGGTGGCCACGGTCTTTGACCTCCTCATGGCCCAGTTCGGGGTGGGCCGGGGCCTCCCGGGGGACTACCCCGCCTCCTACGAGGACGACCTCCCCTACACCCCGGCCTGGCAGGAGAAGTGGACGGGGATCCACCGGGAGACCCTTCTCCAGTACGCCCGGGCCTGGGCGGAAAACGGCCTCAAGACCAAGGGGAAGAACCTCATCATCATCGGGGCCGGCATCAACCACTGGTACCACAACAACCTCATGTACCGGGCGGGGATCGTGGCCCTCATGCTCACGGGGAGCGTGGGGGTGAACGGGGGCGGCCTCGCCCACTACGTGGGCCAGGAGAAGCTGGCCAACCAGGCCTCCTGGGGGCCCATCGCCTTCGCCACCGACTGGGGTTACCCGCCCAGGCAGCAGAACACCCCGAGCTTCCACTACGTCCACTCCGACCAGTGGCGCTACGAGCGGGGCTTCGCCGCCTACGATAAGACGGCCCAGGGGCTTTCCGACCACACCATAGACCACCAGGTGCGGGCGGTGCGCAAGGGGTGGCTTCCCTTCTTCCCCCAGTTCAACAAGAGCCCCCTGGAGGTGGTGGCCGAGGCCGAGGCCAAGGGGGCCAAGACCGAGGCCGAGATCGTCCAGTACGTGGTGGAGGCCCTGAAGCGGGGGGAGCTCCGGTTCGCGGTGGAGGACCCCGATGCCCCCGAGAACTGGCCCAGGGTCTGGTTCATCTGGCGGGGGAACGCCATCGGCACCAGCGCCAAGGGGCACGAGTACTTCCTCAAGCACTACCTGGGAACCCACACCAACACCGTGGCCGAGGAGGTGGCCGAGGGGCACGTGACGGAGGTGGTCTACAGGAAGCCCGCCCCCGAGGGGAAGCTGGATTTGGTGGTGGATCTCAACTTCCGCATGGACACCAGCGCCCTCTACTCGGACATCGTCCTCCCCGCCGCCACCTGGTACGAGAAGGACGACCTGAACACCACCGACCTCCACACCTTCATCAACCCCCTGCAGGCGGCCGTGCCCCCCGCCTGGGAGTCCAAGCCCGACTGGGAGATCTACAAGGCCATCGCCAAGAAGGTCTCCGAGCTCGCCCGGGTCCACCTGCCTAGGCCCGTGAAGGACCTGGTCATGATCCCCCTGCAGCACGACACCCCAGACGAGCTGGCCCAGCCGGAGGACCGGGACTGGAAGCGGGGCGAGGTGGAGGCCATCCCCGGCAAGACCATGCCCAAGTTCCGGGTGGTGGAGCGGGACTACACCAAGCTCTACGAGAAGATGGTCACCCTGGGCCCCGGGGTGGAGAGAAACGGCGTGGGGATGCACGGGCTCACCATCCCGGCGGAGGACTTCTACCGGGAGCTCGCCGAGCGCCAGCCCCGCCTCCACGAGGGGGAGAAGCGGCCCTCCCTGGAGGAGGCCCGCCAGGTGGCCGAGGCCATCCTCTTCCTGGACCCCGTGTCCAACGGGGAACTCGCCTACCGGGCCTTCCTGGACGAGGAGAAGAAGACGGGGGTGAAGCTCACCGACCTCGCCGAGGGCAACCGCCACGTGCGCATCTCCTTCAAGGACCTGGTGGCCCAGCCCCGGCGCCAGCTCACCACCCCCACCTGGAGCGCCATCATCAACCACGGCCGCGCCTACAGCCCCTACACCCTGAACGTGGAGCGCCTCATCCCCTGGCGCACCCTCACGGGGAGGCAGCACTTCTACCTGGACCACCCTAATTACCTGGCCTGGGGCGAGCACCTGCCCACCTACAAGCCCCGCCCCGAGGTCCACATGCTCCAGGAGACGGAAAGGACGGCCAAGGAGGCCCAGGGGAAGCTCATGAACTACATCACTCCCCACGGGAAGTGGTCCATCCACTCCACCTACTCGGAGAACCACCGCATGATGACCCTCTCCCGGGGCGGCTACCCCGTGTGGCTGAACGACAAGGACGCGGCGGAACTGGGCATCCGGGACAACGACTGGGTGGAGCTTTTCAACGACAACGGGGTCTTCGTGCAAAGGGCCATCGTCTCCGCCCGGATCCCTAGGGGGACGGTCTTCGTCTACCACGCCACCGAGCGCACCGTGGGCATCCCCAAGAGCCCCCTTAGGGGCAAGCGGGCGGGGATGAACAACTCCATCACCCGCGCCCGGCTCAAGCCCGTCCTCATGTCGGGCGGCTACGGCCAGTTCACCTACGCCTTCAACTACTGGGGGCCTGTGGGGGTGAACCGGGACACCTGGGTCTATGTGCGCAAGCTGGAGACCCCCCCGGAGTGGTAAGGAGGGAACCCATGAAGGTTAGAGCCCACATGTCCATGCTCTTCCACCTGGACAAGTGCATCGGCTGCCACACGTGCTCCATCGCCTGCAAGAACCTCTGGACCGACCGCAAGGGCGCGGAGTACATGTGGTGGAACAACGTGGAGACCCGCCCCGGGGCCGGTTACCCCACGGGCTGGGAGGACCAGGGGCGCTTTAAGGGCGGCTGGGAGTACAAGGACGGCCACCTGGACCTCCGGCTGCACTCCCGGGCCCAGGGGCTTTCCCGCCTCTTCTTCAACCCCGCCCTGCCCTCCCTGGACGACTACTACGAGCCCTTCACCTTCCGCTACGCCGACCTCTTCACCGCCCCCGAAAGCGAGGACCAGCCCACGGCCATCCCCGTGTCCATGGTGACGGGGGAGCCTATGACCCCGGAGGCGGGCCCCAACTGGGACGACGACCTCTCGGGAAGCCCCCTCTACGCCAAAAACGACCCCAACCTGAAGGCCCTGGACCCCGAGGTGCAGGCCCAGCTTTCGGAGATCGAGGGGGTGGTCTTCCAGTACCTGCCCAGGATCTGCAACCACTGCCTGAACCCCGCCTGCGTGGCCGCCTGCCCCTCGGGGGCCATCTACAAGCGGGCGGAGGACGGGGTGGTGCTGGTCAACGAGAACAAGTGCAAGGCCTGGCGCATGTGCGTGGCCGCCTGCCCCTACAAGAAGGTCTACTACAACTGGGCCACGGGCAAGAGCGAGAAGTGCATCCTCTGCTTCCCCCGCCTGGAGACGGGCCAGGCCCCGGCCTGCGCCCACTCCTGCGTGGGGCGCATCCGCTACATGGGGGTGCTCCTTTACGATGCCGACCGCATTCCCGAGGCGGCCATGGTGCCGGACGAGGAGCTCGTTGAGTCCCAGCTCTCCCTCATCCTGGACCCCTTTGACCCCGAGGTGATCGCCGCCGCCAAGGCCGAGGGGATAGACGAGGGGTGGATCAAGGCCGCCCAGAACTCTCCCATCTACAAGTTCGTGAAGGTCTGGCGGCTGGCCCTGCCCCTCCACCCCGAGTACCGCACCCTGGCCATGATGTTCTACGTCCCGCCCCTCTCCCCGGTGGTGGCCACGGTGGAAAAGGCCTTAAGGGCGAGCCAAGGAAACGGGGGCCTGGTGCGCCTGGACCTTCCGGAGACCGACCTGGACTTTGAGCTCTACGCCAGCCTGGAAAAGGCCCGCATGCCCGTGAAGTACCTGGCCAACCTCTTCGCCGCGGGCAACGAGGCGCACATCGTCCCCGTGCTCAAGAAGATGCTGGCGGTGCGCATCCTGAAGCGGCAGGAGAGCCTCGAGGGCCGCCCCACCGAGAAGGCCCTGAAGGTCCTGGCGGACGCGGGGCTCACCCTGGAGGAGGCCGAGGCCATCTACCGGCTCACCACCCTGCCCACCCTGGAGGAGCGCTTCGTGCTTCCCCCCTACCACCGGGAGATGGCCGCCGAGGTCTGGAAGGACCCCCTGGCCCACAAGGGCGAGGCGGGCCTGGGCTACATCCAGCCCCCCTTGCGGGGCGAGTAGGAGGGCACCATGCCGGGCAACCGCAACCTCCTCGAAACCCTGGCCCTGGCCCTGGACTACCCCATGCCGGGCCGCCTGGAGGAACTCTGGCGGCGCTGGATTGAGTGCCCCAGGGGCCCCGCCAAGCAGAGGCTGGAGCGCTTCTTGCGCCAGGTGGAAGAGCTCTCCTTGGGGGAGTGGGAGGAGCTTTACACCCGCACCCTGGACCTCACCCCCACCACCGCCCCCTACGTGGGCTTCGCGGTGTACGGGGAGAGCTACCAGCGGGGGGAGCTTCTCGCCGCCCTGGTGCGGGCCTTCCGGGAGCTTGGCCTGGACCCCGGGAGCGAACTCCCCGACCACCTGGCCAACGTCCTCCGCTACCTGGCCCGGTGCGAGGCCCCCCTGCCGGAGCTGGTGGAGATCCTGCCCCGGGCCCTCCAGGAGATGCACAAGACCCTCAAGACCCTGGACGCCAAGAACCCCTACCTCCTGGTCCTGGAGGCGGTCCAGGAGGCCCTGCAGGGGGACTTGGCAAGGAGGTGAAGGATGAACTGGAACGCCTTGCTCTTCGCCGTCTTCCCCTACATCGCCCTCACCCTGGCGGTGGCGGTGACCGCCTACCGCATGGTCTATAGGCCCTTCTCCGTCTCGGCCCAGTCCAGCCAGCTTTTGGAGCAAAAGCGCCTCTTCTTCGGCTCCACCGCCATGCACTGGGGTCTGGTGATCGTGCTCCTGGGCCACCTCTTGGCCCTCCTTGTGCCCAAGGGGCTTCTCCTCTGGAACGCCGTGCCCCTCAGGCTTTACCTCCTGGAGATCACCGGGCTTGGCCTCGGGCTTTGGGCCCTCGTGGGCACCTACGTGCTCTTCGCCCGGAGGCTCTCCGTGGCCCGGGTGCGGGCGGCCTCCACCTCCATGGACTATTTGGTGCTGGTGCTCCTCTTCGTCTCGGTCTTAAGCGGGGTGCTGACCGCCCTCTTCTACCGCTACGGGAGCTACTGGTTCCCCGCGGTCATGACCCCTTACCTCTGGTCCGTCCTCACCCTGAACCCCAGGCCCGAACTCCTCCAGGACCTTCCCTTCTGGACCCAGCTCCACGTCTTCAACTTCTGGCTCCTCGTGGCGGTCTTCCCCTTCTCCCGCCTGGTCCACATCATCACCGTGCCCCTGGGCTACCTCTTCAGGCCCTGGCAGATCGTCATCTGGGTGCGCAAGCTTGCGAGGTGAGCCATGGTTCATGACCCCATCCAGCTGGAAAGAGAACGCCCCGACCGCCTCCGGGTGCTCTGGTTCTCCACCCTGGGCTTCACCCTCATGTTCGCGGTGTGGCTCATGTTCGGGGTGCTGGGCGTGCCCATCCGCAAGGAGTTCGGCCTCACCGATGTGCAGCTTTCCTGGCTCTCGGCGGTGGCCATCCTGAACGGTTCCCTGTGGCGGCTTTTTGCCGGGATCCTCACCGACCGCTACGGGGGGCGGCTGGTCTTCACCCTGATGCTCTTCTTCACCGCCCTTCCCGCCTACCTGGTTTCCCGGGCGGGGAGCTACGAGGAGCTCCTCCTCTACGCCTTCCTGGTGGGCTTTGCCGGCAACAGCTTCAGCGTGGGCATCGCCTGGAACTCCGCCTGGTTCCCCAAGGACCAGCAGGGCTTCGCCCTGGGGGTGTTCGGCGCGGGGAACGTGGGGGCCAGCGTGACCAAGTTCATCGGCCCGGCCCTCATCGCCAGCCTCCCGGCCGCGGGCTACCTGGGCGGGCTCATCCCCGGGGGCTGGCGCTTCATCCCCTTCCTCTACGCGGTGCTCCTTTTGCTCATGGGCTTCCTCATGTGGGTGGGCACGCCCCGGGAGGACAAGCGCCCGGGGCAGGGGAGACCCTTCTTGGCGATGCTGCAGCCCCTCCGCCACGTGCGGGTGTGGCGCTTCAGCCTCTACTACGTGGTGGTCTTCGGGGCCTACGTGGCCCTTAGCGCCTGGCTTCCCAAGTACTACGTGGACGTCTTCGGCCTGCCCCTGCACGAGGCGGCCCTGCTCACCGCTCTCTTCATCTTCCCCGCAAGCCTTCTCAGGCCCCTGGGGGGCTACCTCTCCGACCGCTTCGGGGCGCGGCGGGTCATGTACTGGACCTTCGGCATCATCCTCCTGGCCTCGGGGGTACTGATGATGCCCGAAGGGCACATCGTCCTCTACACCAAGCAAGGGGCCAAGGAGGTGATGCAGTTCACCATGGGCGTGGGGCTCTTCACCCTCCTGGTCTTCCTCATCGGCGTGGGGATGGGGATCGGCAAGGCCGCGGTTTACAAGCACATCCCCACCTACTTCCCCAAGGACGTGGGGGCGGTGGGCGGCCTGGTGGGCATGCTGGGGGCCTTGGGGGGCTTCTTCCTTCCCCCCCTCTTCGCCTACGCCCAGGCCTGGACCGGCCTGCCCCAGATGACCTTCTTCGTCCTCTTCCTCCTAACCGCCATCAGCTTCCTCTGGATGCACCTCACCGTCCTCAAGCTTTTGCAGCAGGAGGCCAAGCACCTGAAGGACGACTTTGAGCTGAAAGGGGACCGCCCATGCTAAAGCTTGCCAAGGGCACTTGGATTAGGGATTGGAACCCGGAGGACCCCAAGCGCTGGGATCCGGCCCTGGCCTGGCGCACCCTCTGGATCACCACCTTCAACCTCACCCTGGCCTTCATCACCTGGTTTGTGGTGAGCGCCCTGGTGGTGCGCCTGCCCAAGGTGGGGTTTGAGCTCTCCACCACCCAGCTCTTCTGGCTCACGGCCATGCCGGGGCTGGCCGGGGGCACCCTGCGCATCATCTGGACCTTTTTGCCCCCCGTCGTGGGCACCCGCCACCTGGTCACCTTCTCCACCCTGCTCCTCCTCATTCCCCTTTTGGGCTGGAGCTTTGCCGTGCAGAACCCCGAGACCCCTTACTGGGTCCTCCTGGTCCTGGCCTTTTTGGCGGGCATCGGGGGAGGGAACTTCTCGGGGTTCATGCCCTCCACCAGCTACTTCTTCCCCAAGCGCCTTCAGGGGACGGCCTTGGGCCTGCAGGCGGGGATCGGCAACTTCGGGGTTTCGGTGGTGCAGTTCGTGACCCCCTGGGTCATCGGCTTCGCCCTCTTCGGCTCCCTTCTCGGGGGGCCCCAGACCTTCACCCCGGCGCCTGGGGTTTCCAAACCCATCTGGCTCCAGAACGCCACCTTCCTCTGGGTGCCCTTTGTCCTCTTGGGGGCGCTCCTGGCCTGGGTCTACCTGAGGAGCGTGCCCATCCGGGCCAACTTCCGCGAGCAGTTTGACATCTTCCGCGACAAGCACACCTGGGTGATGACCAGCCTCTACATCATGACCTTCGGCTCCTTCTCCGGGTTCTCGGCCATCTTCCCCCTCCTCATCCGCGAGGTCTACGGGCGGTTTGACGGGGCCCCGGACCCCTTGAGGTACGCCTTCTTGGGGCCCTTGGTGGGCTCTATGGCCCGGATTATTGCGGGGCCCATCTCCGACCGTTTTGGCGGGGCCATCGTCACCCAGGTTTCCGCCATCGGCATCTTCCTCTCCGCCCTTCTGGTCACCCTCTACACCCGGCCGACCTCCTTGGAGCAGTTCCCCATGTTCGTGGTGGCCATGCTCCTGGTCTTCTTCTTCAGCGGGGTGGGGAACGCCAGCACCTTCAAGCAGATGCCCATGATCTTCCCGCCCCGCCAGGCGGGAGGGGTCATCGGCTGGACCGCGGCCATCGCCGCCTACGGGCCCTTCCTCTTCTCCACCCTGGCCGCCTACACCCAGCGGGCCACGGGGGACTTCACCGCCTTCTTCTATGGGCTCATGGTCTTCTACGCCCTCAACCTCTTCCTGAACTGGTACTACTACGCCCGCAAGGGGGCGGAGAAGCCCTGCTAAATACCCTGCCGAGGCTTTCGCCTCGGCGGGGGCCCCAAAGGGAGGTGCCCATGCCCCGGGCGGGGCTTCCCCGCCCGGGTTTGCTGTTGACCCAGGTCATGGCGAGGCCCGGGAGGGGGCGGGCAGACTCAGGGCATGGAGCTGGACGTGCGGACCTTACCCCCGAGGGAGCGGCACCCGAGGATCTTTGGCCTTTTTGATGCCCTGGCGCCGGGCGAGCATTTCGTCCTGGTGAACGACCACGACCCCAAGCCCCTCTACTACCAGCTCATGGCTGAGCGCCCGGGGCAGGTGGACTGGACCTACCTGGAGGAGGGCCCGGAGGTATGGCGGGTGCGGATCGGGAAGAAGTAGTCCGCCCCGAGATGAAGGTGGCGGAGGTCTTGAGGCGCTGGCCCCACCTCCTCGAGGTCCTGGTGGCGGCAAGCCCCGCCTTCCAGAAGCTCAAAAACCCCCTCCTCCGCCGCACCATGCCCAATTTGGTCACCGTGGCCCAGGCGGCGAGGATCGGGGGGCTTACCCCGGAAGAGCTCGTGGCAAGGCTCAACCGGGCCCTAGGGGTGGAGGCGGGGCCCACCGCCCCCGTGGCCGAGGAGAGCCTGGTGGGCACCCCGCCCCCTCCCTGGCTTGCCGCCCCCGTGGGCTTCCACCTGGACGTGCGGCCCATCCTCCAGGCGGGCGGGGAACCCTTCCAGAACATCATGGCCGCCGCCAAGGAGGTAGCCCCGGGAGAGCGGCTCGTGCTGGAGGTGTTCTTTGAGCCCGTGCCCCTCTACCGGGTCCTGGCCAAGCAGGGGTTTTCCGCCTGGTGCGAGCGGGTGGGGGAGCGGCACTACCGGGCCCACTTCTACCGCCAGGAGGCGGGGGAGGGGAGGAAGGGGGAGAGGGGCCATGCCGCCCCCCTCACCGAGGCGGACTGGAAGGACTTCCAGGCCGAGGTCTTCATCGAGGAGAACCTGGAGCCTCCTCTCCCCATGATGCGGGTCCTCGAGGCCCTGGCGGGGCTTCGCCCCGGGGAGAAGCTCCTCGTGCACCACGTGCGGAGGCCCATCCACCTCCTGGCCCGCCTGGAGGAGGAGGGGCACGCCTACGCCCTTAGGGACCTCGGCCCCGGGCAGGTGAAGCTCCTCATCCGCAAGGGAGGCTGATGGGGTTTTGGCACTTCCTCTTCGTGCGGGCGGCCCTCCTCTACCTGGTCTACACGGCGCTTCTCGGCACCCTCTTCTACCTCTTCCCCTCCCTTACGGGGCCTTTCCGCCCAAGCCACGTCCACGCGGGCCTCGTGGGCTTCTTCCTGCAGATGGTCATGGGGGTGGCCTACTGGATGATGCCCAGGCCCGGGGGGCTCCGGCAGGACCGCCTGGAGGGCCTCACCTTCCTCCTGTTGAACGGGGGGCTTCTTTTGCGGCTTCTCCTGGAGCCCTTCCACCTCATGGGGCGGGAGGGGCTTCGCCCCTGGCTTGGGCTTTCCGGGGGGCTTCAGCTTGCCGCCACCCTGGTCTTCGCCTACGCCATGACGAGGCGGGTGGTCACCGCGGATATGCTGAGGAAAATGCGGGAAGAACGGGAAAGGAGGGGTTAGGGGTGGAAGCGCTTTTGGCCGAGGAAACCCTGGTGCTGGACCTGCCCCCTTTGCCCGAGGAGGTCTTCCGGGACCTCCTCGCCTTCGGGGGCTTGCGGGAAGAGGACAAGCGGGCCATGCGCCTGGACGCGGAGAGGCTCCTGGAGGGGGCGGCCTCCTTCGTGGCCAGGGCCTACGACCGCCTAAGCCGCCACCCCGGCACTGCCAGGGCCCTGGGCTGGGAGGGGAGGGTGCCGGAGGGGGAGCTTTACCTCCGGCGGGCCTTCTTCTCCGCCTGGTTCGCCCGCACCCTCGGCGTGGACACCTCGGCGGAGTTCGCCCGGGAGGTGTACCGGGCCGGGCTCTGGCACGGGGGGCTCGGGCCCAAGCGGGCCCACATTCCGCCCGAGTACGTGGGCCTTTCCTTCGCGGCGGTGGGGCAGTACCTGGCGGAAAGGGTGCGGGACGTGCGCCCCTGGCTCGTCTACCTCTCGGCCCAGGAAGAGGTGATGCGGAAGGGGTTTGACGCCGCCCTCGCCCTCGAGGAGGGAGGGGCCGAGGTGCGCTTCCAGGCCTTGGGCCTCGCCCACCCCGCCCAGCCCGAGCCCCTCCCCTTGCGGGCGGAAAGCGTGGGGGAGGCCCTGGAAAAGGTCTTCGCCGTGAACCCTGCCCTCCGGGACCTGGCCTTGGAGGCCTTCCCTTCTGAGGAGGAGGTGGGGCTATGGCTGGAGCCCAAGACCCTCTACCGCCTGAGGCCCCGCTGGGCGGTGCTCCTGGAGGGGCGGGACGTGCGCTACCTGGAGGGCCTCGCCACCCCCCTCAGGCCGGGGGACCGGCTCACCCTCCTCCCCCCGGGGCGCTGAGTACCCCGCCGGGGTACTTGGCCATGACCTGGGTCATGGCCATTTCCGAGGGAGCCGGTCAGGATTAGGGCGTGATCGTCACGGCCCAAAACCGCGCCATCCCCCTCGCCATCCCCGCCGGTTTCTTCTTCCTGGGAGAAGCCTTTTTCCTCGCCTTCGCCCTTCTTTTCGCCCTCTACCCGGAGGCCCTCACCCTCCCCCGGCACCCCTTGGGCCTGGCCATGGCCCACCTCTTCCTCCTGGGCCTGGGCGTGGGGGTCCTCCTTGGGGCCATGCACCAGCTGGTGCCCGTGGTCCTGGAGGTGCCCCTCTTCCGCCCGGAATGGGGCTACCCGGTCATGCTCCTCTGGGCCCTGGGGGTGGGCCTTTTGGCCACGGGCTTTGCCCGGGACCCTTCCCTGGTGCCCTGGGGCGGGGCTTTAGCCCTTTCGGCCCTCCTCTTCTTCGCCTACCACATGCTCCTCACCTTCCTGAAGGCCCCCCGCTGGAACCGGGTGGCCACGGCCTTGGCCTGGGTGGTCTTCTACCTGGTCCTCACGCCCCTCTTGGGCCTCCTGCAGGCCCTTTCCCAGCGCTACGGCTTCTACGACCCGGAGAGGCTCGCCTGGCACCTCCTCTCGGGCCTTGGCGGCATCTTTCTCCTTTCCATCGTGGGGGTGGGGTACAAGCTGGTCTCCATGTTCACCCTCACCCACGGGGTGGACGAGGGGGCCTTGGGGCTTTTCCTGTGGGCCGCCAACCTGGGGATCCTGGGCCTGGCCATGGGGGAAGGGCTCGGCTACCTCCTCCTCCTCCTCGCCTACGCCCTCGCCCTCTACGATGCCCGCCGCATCCTGAAAAACCGCATGAAGCGGGCTTTGGACATCGGGGTGCGGCACTACTTGGCGGGCCTTTTCTTCCTGGGCTTAAGCCTCCTCGCCCTTCCCCTTTCCCCCGGGGTCAGCGCCCTTTGGTTCGCCCTGGGCTTCGTGGGCCTGGTGGTGACGGGGATGCTCTACAAGATCCTGCCCTTTCTGGTCTGGACCCACCGCTACGCCCCCCGGGCGGGCAAGGAAAAGGTGCCCCTCCTCAAGGAGATGCTCCCCGAGGGGGCGGGCTACCTGGCAGGGGGGCTTCTCGCCTTTGGGGCGCTTCTCGCCCCCTTTTCCCCCTGGGCGGCCTGGGCCTACGCCTTGGGCGCCCTTCCCCACCTTTACGCCCTTTGGGAGGTGATGCGGCGATGAGCGAAAGGAACCCTTTGGAGGAACAGGCCTGGAAGCTTTTGGAAAACGTCTACGATCCGGAGCTGGGCCTGGACGTGGTCAACCTGGGGCTCATCTACGAGCTGAAGGTGGAGCCCCCCCGGGCCTACGTGCGCATGACCCTCACCACCCCGGGCTGCCCCCTGCACGACAGCATGGGAGAAGCGGTGCGCCAGGCCCTTTCCCACCTTCCCGGGGTGGAGGAGGTGGCGGTGGACCTCACCTTTGACCCCCCCTGGACCCCGGCCCGGCTCTCCCCGGAGGCCAGGCGGCTTCTCGGCTGGGCCTAGGCCTCCTCTTCCTCCACGAGCCGCAGGAAGGCCGCCACCACCTCGGGGTCAAACTGCCTGCCCGCCTGCTCCCGGAGGTAGGCCAGGGCCTTCTCCCTGGGCCAGGCCTTGCGGTAGGGGCGGTCCGAGGTGAGGGCGTCGTACACGTCCGCCACGGCGAAGATGCGGGCGGAGAGGGGGATCTCCAGCCCCTTTAGCCCCCTTGGGTACCCCGAGCCGTCCCAGCGCTCGTGGTGGGCGTAGGGGATCTCCAGGGCCTTTTTCAGGTAGGGGATCCCGGAGAGCCACTCGTAGGCGTAGGTGGGGTGCTTCTTCATCACCGCCCACTCTTCCTCCGTGAGGGGGCCGGGTTTGCGGAGGATGGCATCGGGGATGGCGATCTTGCCCACGTCGTGGAGGATGGCCCCGCGCCTTACGTGTTCCAGGTCCTCCTCCGGCACCCCCAGGGCCTGGGCCAGGCGCAGGGTGAGGCGGGTGACCCGCTCCGTGTGCCCCCCCGTCTCCTGGTCGCGGAGCTCCACCGCCTTGGCCCAGCCCCAGAGGGTGAGGTCGTAGGCGGCCTCCAGCTCCCGCTGGCTCTTCTGCAGGGCCTGGAAGGTGAGGGCGTTGTCCAGGGCGATGGCGCTCTGCCCCGCCAAGGCCTCCAGGAACTCCTCGTCCTCGGGGGGGAGGTCCCAGGGCCTGCGGGTGAAAAGGGCCAGGACCCCGAGGAGCCGCCCCTTGGCGAAGAGGGGGAAGGCCCGTTCCGCCACCAGCCCCTCCTTCCGGGTGAACTCGGGGTGGGCCCCCGGTTCGCGCTCCAGGTCGGGGGCGTGGACCACCTCCCCCAGGAGGGCGGCGCGGCCCACGTGCCCCTGGCCCAGGGGCACCTCCTGGGGAAGCTCGGGCCTTGGGGTCAGGAAGCCCTGGCTGGCCACGAGCCGGAGGACCCGGATCTTGGGCTCGTAGAGGTAGAGGGCGGCGGCGTCCAAGGGGAGGCGCATCACCTGGGTGAGGAAGATGTCCAGGATGACCTCCAGGTTCAAGGAGGCCAGGATGGCCTGGTCAATGGCCCGCAGGGCTTCCAGGTGCTCCACCCGCCGGGCCAGCTTCTGCCGCAGGCTCGCCCGGCGCACGGCGTTGCCCAGGGTCTCGGCCAGGAGGAGGGCCCGCTCCACCTCCTTCGGGGTGGGGAGGCGGGGGTGGGGCCAGGCCAAAAGGAGGACGCCCACCGCCTCCTGGCCGGCCAGGAGGGGGGCGGCGAGGCCGCTCCAGCCTGTGGGGATGTAGGCCCGGGCCGCCTCCCGGACCCGGGGGTCCTGCTTGAGGTCCGGGCTCACCACCACCTCGCCCCGGAGGGCCCGGCCCGCCAGGCTCTCCTCGTCCAGGCGGGGGGCGGTGGGGATCTCGCTGAACCAGCCGCGGCTGGCCCTGGCCACCAGGCGGGCGGGGGAGGCCTCATAGAGGAGGAGGGCTCCCGCCCCCGCCTCCATGGCGGCCAGGGTGGCCTCCAGGCCGTGCTCCAGTATGCCCTCCAGGTCCTCGGTCTGCCTCAGGGCCAGGGAGACCCGGGCGAAGGCCTCCAGGGCGAGCTCCCGTTCCCGGGCCTCGGTGACGTCCAGGCCCACCCCCAGGATGCCGGGCCTGCCCTGGAGTTCTACCCGGGCGGCGGAGTAGTCCAGCCAGCGCACCTCTCCCTCCTTGGTGAGGATGCGGAAGAGGTAGCGGGCGGGCGGGGCTTCCCCTTGGAGGCGGGCGAGACCCCGCCTGCGCACCTCCTCCCGGTCTAGGGGGTGGACGAACTCCCAGATGGGCCGCGACCGGATCTCCTCCAGGGTATGGCCGGTGAGGCGCAGGACCTCCTCGTTGACGAAGACGAGGCGGGCGCTTTGGGGGTCTTTGGGATCCTCCGCCTGCCACAGGAGGATGAGGGCCGGGGCGGTTTCCGCCAGGGTGCGGAAAAGGGCCTCGGACTCCCGCAAAGCGGCCTCCCGGGCCTTTTCCTGGGTTATGTCCCGCTTGATGGCGATGAAGTGGCGGATTTCCTCCCCCGTGCGCACCGGGGTGATGGTCATGCGCTCGGGGTAGAGGGTGCCGTCCTTGCGGCGGTTGACGATCTCCCCCTCCCACACCCGGCCGGAGAGGATGGTGTCCCAGAGGTTCTGGTAGAAGGCCTGGTCGTGGAGCCCGGACTTGAGGATCCGCGGGTTTTGGCCCAGGGCCTCCTCCGGGGCGTAGCCCGTGAGGCGGGTGAAGGCGGGGTTCACCCAGGTGATACGCCCTTCCCGGTCGGTGAGGACCACCGCCTCGTGGGCTGCCCGCAGGGCCTCCTCCAGGAGCCTGCGGGTGGCCTCGGCTTGGAGCTTTTCCGTGACGTCCAGGGCCACCACCAGGGCCGCGGGCCGGCCCTGGTACTCCAGGGTGTGGGAGTGGATCTCCACCTGGATCTCCCGGCCGTCCTTGAGGCGGTGGGTCCAGGGGCCCGAGACCTGGAGGGGGGGCCTGGGCCCCTTCAGGTTCTCCAGGAGGCGGGGCCGTTCCCCTTCGGGGCGGATCTCCAGGATGGTCATGGAGAGGAACTCCTCCCGGGTGTAGCCGTACTTCCGCACCGCGGCCTCGTTCACCTCCAGGAAGCGGAGGGTCTCCAGGTCGTAGACCCACATGGGCAGGGGGTGGGCCTGGAAGAGGAGGCGGAAGCGTTCCTCCTGGGCGAGTTCCTGGGTCACGTCGTAGGTGTAGCCGGTGAGGAGCCGGGTTTCGGGGTCGTAGGCCACCGTGTCCCTGAGCCAGACCCAGGCCTTCTTTTCCCCGTGAAGGAAGCGGTAGGTGCAGACTTGGACCTCCCCGGGGCGGGTCACAGCCCGGCGCACGGTGTCTTCCACCTTGGCCCGGTCCTCGGGGTGGACCTGGGAGAAGTAGAAGGCCGGGTCCTGCAGGAGGGCCTCCGCCGGGTAGCCCAGAAGCTCCCGCGCCTGCCTGGGGGCGGCGTAGATCAGGGGGGCGTAGGCGGGGTCCTGGCCCTCCTCCACCCGGGCCTGGTACACCTGGCCTGGAAGGGCTTCCACTACGCCCTTCAGGCGGGCCCTTTCCTCTTCCAGCTCCGTTTCGTCCTGCACGTTCAAGACGATGGCCCCTACCGCTTCGTCCTCCAGGAGGTTCCTCCCCCACACCCGCGCCACCCGCACCCGCCCTTGGGCGTCCAGGATGCGCAGACGGTACTCCCGGGTGGCCCCCGGGTGGCGGAGGAGGTCCTCCAGGGCGGCCTCGGCGTAGGTGCGGTCCTCGGGGTGGACGAAGTCCAGGATGAACAAGGCCTCGCGGGTGTAGCCCAGGGGGTCATACCCCAGCACCTGGGCCACGTTGGGGGAGGCGTAGAGCATCTGGCCCTGGGGGCCGAGGAGGTAGATGAGTTCCCGGCCGTTTTCCACCAGGGCGCGGAAGCGCCTCTCCTGCTTCACCCGCTCGCTCACGTCCACCAGGCTCATCTCGTAGGCCACCACCTCCCCCTCCCGGTCCCGCACCGCCCGGGCGTGGACCTGGAGGTAGAGGGCCTGGCCCTGGTCCCGCCTCAGGGCGAGCTGCGTTCCCTGGGGCAGGGGGGAGGCGGCGAGGCTCTCCAGGAAGCCTTCCACCGCTTCGGGCTCCAGGGCGAGGTGGGCCAAGGGGGTGCCCCGGAGGGCCTCCTTGGGGCGGTTCAGGAGGTGGGCGAAGGCCGGGTTGCATTCCAAAATCCGCCCCTCCTGGTCCAGGCGGAGGAAGGCTAAGGGGCTTTGGGCCAGGGCCACCTGGAACCAGCGGACCTCCTCCCGACGCCTCAGGGCCCGCTCCACGGTCTTGCGGAGCTTGGCGAAGTGCTTGGGGTGTTTGAGGACGTAGTCCTCCAGGCCCCGTTCCATGGCCTCGAGGGCCACCTCCTCGGTGGCGGTGATGGTGAAGAAGATGACGGGCACCCCAGGGTGGCGGGCCTTGACCGCTTCCAGGACCTGGAGGCCGTCGCTGAAGCCCAGGTGGTAGTCGGTCACCACCAGGTCAAAGCCCCCCTCCTCCAGGGCCTGCTCCAGCTCGGCGGCGGTCTGGGCCACCCGGACCTCCACCCCCAAGGGGGCGAGGGCCCGGCGGCTAAGAAGAAGGTCGTTGGGGTCGTCCTCCACCAAAAGGAGGGTGGGCATCAGGGGCATTGTACCCCGGGGCGGGCCGCAGCTCCAGGAGGAACTCGCTCCCCTGGCCCGGGGTGCTCCGGGCGTAGACCCGCCCCCCCATCTTCTCCACCGCCCGGCGCACCAGGGCTAGCCCCAGGCCCATCCCCGGGCGGGTGCCCACCCCCTCGAGGCGGACCAAGGGGTGGAAGATGCGCTCCAGGTCCGGCTCGGGGATGCCGGGGCCGTTGTCGGCCACGTGCACCCGCACCCATTCCCCCGCTTCCTCGGCGAAGACGCGCACCTCGGGCTCCCTGTCCGGGGCGCGGAACTTGAAGGCGTTGTCCAGGAGGTTGGCCAGGACCTGGACCAGGGCCTCCTTGTGGCCCAGGACCAGGGGCAGGGGGCCTTCCACCCTCAAAGCCTTTCCCTGGTAGGGGAGGGCGGCCTCCTTCAGGGCTTCCTCCAGGTTCACGGGGGCCAGGGCCAGGTCCTTTTGCGCCAGGCGGGCGTAGTCCAGGAGGGCCTCGGTCCTGCGGTCCAGGGTCTCGGCGGCCCGCTTCAGGGCCTCCAGGTAGTCCTTGGCCTCCGGGGGCAAGGGGAAGTCTTCCAGCAGGGCCTGGGCCAGGCCCTCTATCTGCCGCAAGGGGGCCCGCAGGTCGTGGGCCACCCCCTGGGCGAAGGTCTCCAGGTCCTTCGTGCGCTCCGCCACCCGGGCCTCGAGGGCCAGCTCCAGCTCCTTGCGCTCGGTGACGTCCAGGACCGTGGCCAGGACCAGGGGCTTCCCCTCTATCCGCACGTGGTGGCTCACGAGCCGCACCCAGCGCACGCCCCGGGGCGTCAGGATGCGCACCTCAAACCCGGGCTCCACCGCCTCGCCCCGCTCCAGGGCCTGGCGGCGGGCCAAGGCCCTTTCCCGATCCTCGGGGTGAGCCTTTAGGAGGGCGTCAAGCCCCACCACCTCCTCCCGGCTGAAGCCGGTGAGGCGCAGGAAGGCGGGGTTGGCGTAGACCACCTTCCCCGTGGCCGGGTCGCCCAGGACCAGGCCGGCCTCCATGTTCTCCGCCAGGGCGCGGAAGCGGGCCTCGCTCTCGGCCAGGGCCTCCCTCAGGGCCACCTCCTGGGTCACGTCCCGGGCGCTACCGAAGAGGCTCTGCATCTCGGGGCGGTAGGTGACCCGGTCCTCCAGCCAGACGAAGCGCCCGTCCGGGCGGCCGAAGCGGTAGAGGCGGACCGCTTGGCCCTCCTCCAGGGCCTTCGCCGTGCTGGCGGCCACCTGGGGGCGGTCCTCGGGGTGGAGGCGCTCCCACCAGAGGCCGGGGTCGGCCAGGAAGGCCCGCGGGGGGTAGCCGAGGAGGTCCTCCACCTGGGGGGAGACGTAGACCAGGTGGCTCTTCAGCGGGTCGGCCGAGACCGCCACCTGGTAGACTACCTCCTGGAGGTTCTCCAGGAGCGCCTGGAGCCTGGCCGTCTGCTGCCGCAGGGTGTCCTCGGCCCGGAGGAGGGGGGTGAGGTCGCGGAGAAAGCTCACCACCAGCCGGCCTCCGTCCAGCCTGCGCCGCAGGCAGAGGAGGACCCGGCCGTTTTTCAGGGGCACCCGCGCCTCCCCCTCCCCCAGGGCCAGGAAGCGCTCCGGGTCCAGAAGTTGCTCCAGGACCGCCTCGCGCCCGGCCCCCTCCGGCAGGTCCAGCAGGCGGTAGAAGGCCCGGTTGGCGAAGACCCGGTGGCCCAGGGCATCCTCGGCCAGGATGCCCTCCTCCCCCCCTTCCAGGAGGGCTTCCTGCAGGAGGGCCCGGGCTTTGAGCTCCGCCTGGGCCAGGGCCAGGGCGGCCACGGTCTGGTCCAGGGCCTGGCCGAAGCGGGCCAGCTCGTCCTCGCCCTGAAGCCCGGTCCGCGCGGAGAGGTCCCCCCGCCCCAGCCGCTCCACCGCCTCCATGAGCGCCCGCATGCGGGCCAGAACCCCCCGCTCCAGGAGGAGGCCCGCCAGGAGGAAGAGGAAGAAGAAGGCGGTGAGGAGGAGGGCGAGGCTTTGCCAGAGGTGGGCCTTGGCCTGGGCGTGGGCGAGGGAGAGGGGAAAGCCCAGCCTGAGCTGGCCGATCTCCATGCCGCTGGCCGTGAGCGGCAGGAGGGCGTAAAGCCGCTCCTCCTGGTCCAGGCCCCGGAGGCGCGCCACCCCGGTGCGGCCCAGGGCGGGGTCCTGGTAGACCTGCGCCCCCCGCCAGGCCGTGCCCTCCAGGCTCCGGAAGAGCACCCGCCCCTCCCGGTCCACCACGGTGAGGACCCCTCCCGCGGGCAGGGGGAGGCTTCGGGCCAGGCGGTCCAGGGCCTCGAGGTCCCAGGAGGCGAAGACGACCTGGTCCCCCAGCCTGCGCGCCAGGACCAGGACCGGCCGGCCCACGATGCCCCCCAGGGTGTAGCCGCTTGCCGCCTGGCCCCGGGCCAGGGCCTCCGGGTACCAAGAGGCCCAGGGCTTGACCGGGGAGGACAGGGGGACGGCGCTGCAGCGGATGAGGCCGTCCGCGTCCACCCGGCCCAGGTTGGCGAGGTCGGGGAAGGCGGGGAGGAGGCGGGCGAGAAAGGCCGAGCAGGTGGCCGGGTCTCCCCGGACCTCGGGGGCGGCGGCGGCGCTTTCCAGGGCGGTAAACCCCCGCTCTAGCACCTCCTCCACCGCTCCCCGGGCCAGGGTGGCCAGGCGCCTGACCTCCTCCTTGGCCCGGGCCTCCTCCTCGCGGAAGTCGCGGTACGCTCCCCAGGCGAGGACCAGGAGGGCGGGCAGGAAGGCCAGGAGAAGGGTGAGGAAGAGGCGCTTACGCATGGAGGGCGAGGAGGGCGTCCACCACCTGGGGGTCAAACTGCCGGCCCCTCTGGGCCCGGATCTCGTCCAGGACCTTTGCCAAAGGCCAAGGGGGTTTGTAGGGCCGCTCCGACAGGAGGGCATCCATCACGTCCACCACCCCTACGATACGGGCCTCGAGGGGGATGGCCTCCCCCTTGAGCCCGTCCGGGTACCCGGTGCCGTCCCAGCGCTCGTGGTGGCTCCGGGCGATGCGCTCGGCCATCTGGGTGAGGGGCGATCGGCCCCCGGCCAGGAGCCTGGCCCCGATCAGGGTGTGGGTCTTGACCACCTCGTACTCCTCGGGGGTGAGGGGTCCGGGCTTGCGCAGGATGGCGTCCGGGATGCCGATCTTGCCCAGGTCGTGGAGGGGAGCGGTCTTGTGGAGGCGCTCGGTAAAGCCCGGGTCCAGCCCCAGGGCTTCGGCCAGCCGCCTGGCCCACTCCGCCACCCGTTTCACGTGCTCCCCGGTTTCGTCGTCCCGGTACTCCGCCGCCCGGGCCAGGCGCCACAGGACCTCCTCCTGGGCGAGGAGGAGGTCTTGGGTTCGCTCCCGGACCCTGGCCTCCAGGACCTCGTTCTGCCGGGCCAGGGCCTGGTGCAAGGCCCGCATCTCCAGGAGGTTGCGGGCGCGCAGCCGCACCTCGAGGGGGTCCAGGGGCTTGGTGAGGAAGTCCGTGGCCCCCAGGTCCAGGGCCCGCAGCCGGGCCTCCCGGCTCACGTCGGCGGTGAGGACCACCACGGGCAGGAAGCCGGGCACGCGTTCCCGGATGAGGCGGAGGACCTGGTAGCCGTCCAGGTGAGGCATCATCAGGTCCAGGAAGACCAGGTCCGGCTGAAAGCGCTCCAGGGCCTCCTCCACCTCCCGGGGGTCCGTCAGGCCCAGGGTCTCGGCCTCGCCCTCCAGGAGCTTCTCCAGGAGGCGCACGTTCAGAACCTCGTCGTCTAGGATGAGCACCTTAGGCATCTTCGCCACCTACCTTGGCCAGAAGTTGGTAAAGCTCCCGGAGGTCCAGGGGCTTGGTGAGGAAGGCCAGGGCCCCCTTTTGCAACAGGCGCTCCCGGGTGCCCGGGCTGGCCTCGGCGGTGAGGATGACCACGGGGGTTTCCGCGGTTTTGGGGTCCGCCTTGAGCCGGGCGAGCACCTCCTCCCCCGGGAGGTCGGGGAGCTGCAGGTCCAAGAGGATGAGGTCGGGCTTCTGGGCCCAGGCCAGCTCCAGGCCCAGGCTTCCCTGCATGGCCACCAGGAGCCTGACCCCGGGCATTCGGGCCAAGGCCTTTTCCAGAAGGCGCAGGTTGGAGAGGTTGTCCTCCACGTAGAGGAGGGTGAGGGGGCGGGTGGGCAAGGGGGCTTCGACCGGGGGGTGGGGCGGGGGGGAAGGGGCCTCCTTGGGCGCGGCGGGGGCGAGCTCCAGGAAGAAGGTGGTGCCCTGGCCCGGGGTGCTTTCCGCCCAGAGCCTGCCCCCCATGGCCTGGGCCAGCTGGAGGGAGAGGGCCAGGCCCAGCCCCGCCCCCTCTCCCTCCCGGCCCAGGCGCTCAAAGGGCCGAAAGAGGCGGCTTAGCTCCTCCGGGGTCAGGCCCGCGCCCGTGTCCCGCACCCCGATCCGCACCCACTCCCCTTCCGGGGCGCAGAAGGGGTAGACCTCCCCCTCCTGGCGGTTGTACTTCACGGCGTTGGCGAGGAGGTTGAGGAGGATCTGCTTCAGCCGTTGCTGGTCGGCGAGGGCGTACACCCCTTGGCACCCGGCGGGGGGGTAGAGCCGCACGCCCCGCTCCCGGGCCAGGGGGGCCACCAGCTCGGCCGTCTCCTTGAGGACCCCCTCCAGGTCCACGGGCTCCAGGGAGAGGGGAAGCCGCCCCGCCTCCAGGCGGGCCAGGTCCAGCACCTCGTTGATGAGGTCCAGGAGGTGGCGCCCCGCCTTCAGGATGTAGCGCACGTTCTCCCGCTGGCTTTCCGGCAGGTCCTCCATCTCCAAAAGCTGGGCGAACCCCAGGATGGCGTTCAAAGGGGTGCGGAGCTCATGGCTCATGCGGGAGAGGAACTCCGCCCGGGTGCGGGCGTGCGCCTCGGCCCGGGCCTGTTCCTTTTGGGCCTCGAGGAGGGCCTTCTCCGCGGTGATGTCCAGCATCACCCCCACGAGGCCGTGGTCCACCCGGCGGGCCAGGTCCCGCACCCAGACGTAGCCCCCGTCGGCCCGGCGCAGGCGGTACTCCAGGCGGATCTCCTGGCCTTCCCGGAAGGCATCCTCCACCCGCGGGCGGTCTTCCGGGTGGACCAAATCCCGGAAGAAGGCGGGCGTCCAGAGGTGGGCGGGGTAGCCGGTGAGGGCTTCCACCCCGGGGCTCGCGTACAGGCGGCCCTGGGCGTCCAGCCACCAGAGGGCGGCGGGGATGGCCTCCACCAGCCCCTGGAACCTCCGCTCGGCCTGGGCCTGGCCTCGCAGGGTGGCCTCGAGGCGGCGGGCCAGGGCGTAGACCAGAAGGCTGGAGAGGAGGACGAAGGCCAACCCCTTCCCCGTCTGCCACCGGGTGAGGGCGTGGGGGTCTGCCAGGAAGAGGAGAAGGAGCCGGTCGCTGACCAGGATCCAGGCCAGGGAGAAGAGGGCGTAGACGAGGGCAATTTTCCAGGCGCCGTTTAGCCCCATGGGCCTCCCCTCATTCTAGGGGGCGGGAGGGCCCAGGAGGTGCCCTTGGCCCAGGCGGAAGCCCAGGTCCCTCAGGTAGGCCAGGGTGGCCTCGTCCTCAATGCCCTCCGCGATGGCCTCCAGGCCCAGGGCCTGGGCCAGGGCGAGGAGGGCGGCCACCAGCCGGGCAGGGGGGGTGTCGGGCCTGGGGGGGTTCCCCAGGGCCCGGGTGAAGGCCTGGCCCAGCTTGAGCCCGTCCACGGGGAGGGAGGCCAGGCGTTCCAGGCTGGAGTAGCCGCTGCCAAAGTCGTCCAGGTAGACGCGCACCCCCAGGGCTCGGAGGATGCGGAGGCTTTCGCTGGCCTCCCGCCCCCGTTCGTCGGGGATGAGGGTGGTTTCCGTGACCTCCAGGACCAGGCCTTCCGGGGGGCAGTCCGTTTCCTCCAGGATGGCCGCCACCCGGGCGGGGTAGCCGGGGTCCAGGAGTTCCTGGGGGCTCACGTTCACGTGCACGGGCAGGCCCAGGCCCTTCCGCTCCCGGCAGGCGCGCCGGAGGACCCAGGCCCCCAGCTCCCCCATGAGGTGGTGCCGCTCCGCCAAGGGGATGAGGACCGAGGGCGGGGCGGCTTCCCAGCGCAGGAGGGCCTCCTTGGCCACCTCCTGGCCCGTGCGCAGGTCCACGATGGGCTGGTAGGCCAGGCGGAGGCCCTCCCCCCGCCTCAGGGCCTCCGCCAGGGCCTCCAGGAGGGCCATCTCCTGGCGCAGGCCCTCCTGGAGGTGGGCCTCGTAGAAGGCCAGGCGGTTCTTCCCCTCACCCTTGGCCCGGTACAGGGCCAGGTCGGCCCGGCGCAGGAGCTCCCCGGGGGAAAGCCCCTCTTCCCCCAGGGCCAGGCCGATGGAGACGGTGAGGTGGTAGGTGCGTTCCCGCACGGGGATGGGCAGGCGCACCACCTGGAGGAGCCTTTCCGCCACCCCCACCGCCTCCTCGGGGCCCCGGATCCCGGTGAGGAGCACCAAGAACTCGTCCCCGCCTTGGCGGGCCACCAGGTCCCGGGGGCGGAGGGCGGCCCGGAGCCGCGCGGCCACCACCCGGATGGCCTCGTCCCCGGCGGCGTGGCCGTCCAGGTCGTTCACCAGCTTGAGGCCGTCCAGGTCCAGGTAGAGGACGGCCAGGTGGGAGGCCTCCTCCCTCAGGGCCTGGGCCAGCTTCTCCAGGAAGAAGAGGCGGTTGGGCAGGCCCGTGAGGGGGTCGTGGTAGGCCAGGTACTGCAGGCGGCCCTCCAGCTCCATCCGCCGCAGGAGGAGGCCGAGCTGGCTGGCGAAGGCCTGGGCCAGCTCCGCGTCCAGGGGGGTGAAGGCGTCCTCTCGCTGGAAGTTGTCCAGATACAGGAAGGCCTTCCGCTCCCCGGAGAGGTAAACGGGCACGGAGAGGATGGCCCGGATCTCCCGCGTCCTCCCCTCCTTCTCCATCACCTCCCGGCGCTTGGGGTCAAGCCTCCGGTTGAAGCGTTCCAGGTCCTTTCCGGAAAAGATCTGGGCCTCGCTGTGGCCGGTGAGGGCCAGGGGTTCGCTGGGGTGGAGGCGGACCTGGCGCAGGGCCTCCAGGTTGTAGCCCCTGGCCGCCACGAAGTGGTAGTACCCGTCCTCCATGAGCACGGTGACGCTCCCCGCCTGGGCGCTCGGGATGGTGTCCAGGGCCGCCTCCAGGATCAGGCCGAAGATGGAGTCGGAGAGGCCCTCGGCCATGAGGGTCTCGTAGACCCGGAGGAGGTTGCGGCGGAAGGCGCTCCAGCGGGCCTCGCGCTCCTCGGCCTGGAGGCGCTCCCTTAGGTCCACCCCCAGGGCCAGCACCTCCAGGGCCTCGCCCCCCGGCCCCGGGACCGCCAGGAGGGTCCACTCCGCCTGGGGAAGGGGGAGGGTTTGGGGGCGGCCCGGGTGGGCCAGGGCCTGGGCGAGGGGAAGGGGCGGGGGCTGGGGAAAGGCCCTTTGGAAGGCGGGGTTGGCCCAGAGGAGCCTCCCCTTGGGGTCCAGGCGGGCCAGGTAGAAGGGGGAGAGGTTTAGGAGGGTTGCCAGCCAGCGGTGGCGGGCGAAGAGGTCCAGGGTGCGGGCCACCGCCTCGGCCACCGTGCGGAGGAGGGCCTCCTCCTCCCGGGTGAAGGCCCTGGCCCGCCGGCAGTCGTCCACCCCCAGGAAGCCCCACAGGGCCCCGTCCACCCGCACGGGCACCACCAGGAGGCTTTGGATCTCCTGGGCCTCCAGGAGGGGCCGCTCCGCCTCGGGGAAGGTGGCCACGGGGCCGGCGATGGCCCGGTCCTCCAGGAAGGCGGCAAGCCAGCGCCCATACCCCGCCGCCTCCATGGGCAGGTCCTGCAGGGTGGGGTTGCGGAGCTGGGGGGTGGCCTCCGGGCCCGCCCACTCGGCGAGCTGGCTGGTGTACCAGGTGCCCTCCCGCTCCTCCAGGCGGAAGAGGTAGGCGCGGTGGGCCTGTAAAGCCCTCCCCAGGGCGCTTAGGGCTTCCGGTAGGCCCTCGAGGCCCCGCCGCAAAAGGGGAAGGAGGGCTTGGGCGATGCGGGCCACCTGCACTCCGTCCATAACCGGACCCCCTATAGCCTACACCCTAGGGCGAGGAAGGGTGTCCCGGTTCACACCAGGACGGTGAGCCCCTGGGCCTTGGCCCGGTACATGCGGGTGTCGGCGGCGGAGAGGAGGGCGTCCGCGGTCCTGCCGTCCTCGGGGAAGCTGGCCACCCCGATGTTCACCCCCAGGCAGAACCCGTCAAAGCAGAGGGCCTCTATGGCCCGGGCGTAGCGGAGCACGGCCTTTAGGGCCCCCTCCTTGCCCGTGTGGGGGAAGAGGGCAGCGAACTCGTCCCCGCCCCAGCGGAAGATCCGGTCCCCGTTGCGCCGCTCCTGGGACAGGGCCTCGGCCACCCGCATGAGGGCGAGGTCGCCCACCGCGTGGCCCAGGCGGTCGTTCACCTGCTTGAAGCCCTTGAGGTCCAAAACGGCCAAGGAGAGGGGGTAGCCATAGCGCTCCGCCCGCCTGAGCTCCTCCAGGAAGGCCCGGTCAAAGGCCCGGCGGTTGGGCAGGCCCGTGAGGGGGTCGGTGAGGGCGGCCTCCTCCAGGAGCTTCCGGGTGCGGCTTTCGTGGAGGAGGGTGGCGAGGGGGGCGGCGAAGAAGCGGGCCACGCCCAAGGAGTCCTCCCCGAAGGCCCGGGGGTCGTGGAGGTTTTCCAGGTTGAGGTAGGCCAGGACCTCCCCCTTGTAGGGGATGGGCAGGCAGAGGTTGGCCTGGATTTCCCCCACCCTGCCCGCGGTGTCCATGACCTCCGGGGGGGCGGTCTGGTGGCTGATCTCCGCCAGGGGGCGCTCCTCCCGGCTAAGGGTCCGGGGTTCGCCCCGGCGCGCCTTGGCCTCCCCTTCCCCGTACCACAGGGCCATGGCCTCGGGGGCGAAGGCCACCGCCTTAAGCCCCTCCAGGTCGTACCCTACTGCCGCCCGGTAGCGGTAGGCCCCCTCTTCCAGCACCAGGAGGCTACCGGCCTCGGCGCCCGGCACCTGCCGGATGGCCTCCTCCAGCACCTCTTGGTAGAGGTCTTCCAGGGGTTTTTCCAAAAACTCCAGGAAGAGCCGGTTCACCGCCTGGTGCCGCGCTTGTTCCGTGAGGCGCTCTAGGCCCAGGCCCAGGGCGCGGCACGCGAGGAGGAGGAGCTCGGTTTCCGCCGGGCGCCAAAGCCTTTCCTCCCGCTGGCCCAAGACCAGCACCCGGCGGCTTCGGGGGGCGCCTGGGGAGGGCACGGGGAGGGCGGCGAAGGTGTGCCAGTCCAGGGCCTGCAGGGCGGGGACTACCCGGGTTGCCCCCGCATACTGGGCGGTGAAGACCGGGCTTAGGGTCTCGTAAACCTGCCAGGCGAGGCCCACCCCGTAGGGGAGGCCCTCTTGCAGCACCTGGAGGAGGCTTTCCTCACGGACGCCCACGTGGGCCAGGCTCGCCATCCGCCCACCCCGGGCCTCCCAGAAGGCCCCCGCCTCCAGGCCCAGGGTATCCACCAGGAGCCTGAGGGCCTTCTCCCCCGCCTCCTCGAGGGAGGTGGCGCTCACAAGCCGCTCGGAGAGGGTGGAAAGGAGGCGCCGCTCCAGGAGGTCGGCGAGGCGGTCCAGCTGGAGGCTTACCGCCTGGGCAAAGCGGATGAGGCTCTCCACCTCCTCCGGGGAGAAGGGCCAGGGGCGTTCCAGGTTGAGGACGGCCACGGGCCGCCCCCTTTCCAGGAGGGGCAGGGCCAGCTCCGCGAGGGTGGGGAGGGAAGGGGCGGGGATGTACCCGGGCTCGCGGCGCACGTCGGGCACGTGGACGGGGCGCCCTTCCCGGAAGGCCCGCCCCACGATCCCCGTGTCGGGGATCTCTTCCAGGTCCAGGGGAGGGGTGGCGGCCAGGCGCCGGAAGCCCCCCTTCCGGGGAAGCCACACCCCCACGTGCCCTCCTTGGCCCAGGGCGGCCAGGTGGTGGGGGAGGCGGGAGAGGAGGTCCTCCAGGGTCTCCGCCTGGGGGAGGGCCTCGAGGGCTTGGGTGAGGAGCTGGTGCACCCGGGCCAGGGTCTTGGCCCGGTGGTGGGCCCGCCGGAGGCTCGCCCCCACCTGGTGGGCGAGGAGGGCGGAGAGGAGGAGGAGGCCCAGGGCCACCAGGTCAAAGCCCGGAAAGGAGAGGAGGAGGCCGGTGCCCAGGAGCACGGCCAAAAGCCCCCAACCCAGCCCGTAAGCGCTCGCCAGGATGGCCACCGCCACCATGAGCCAGGGGAGGATGTAGGGGTCGGCATACCCCAGGAGGCCCGAGAGGAGGGCTAAGAGGAAAGAGGCCAAGGCGATGGCCAGGTAGGCGGGCGTCATGTTTGGCCCATGCTACCCCACGCCCTCCGCCCTGGCTAGGGGGTGGGGGAGAGGGCCAGGTAGGCCAGGGCCCTGGCCGCCGCCTTGCGCCCCGAGCGCACCACCTCGGGCAGGCCCACGCCCTCCAGGTAGTTGCCCGCCAGAAAGAGGCCGGGGGCCTTGACCAGGGCCATCTCCAGGCGCTCTACCCGGTCCAGGTGGCCCACCCGGTAGGCGGGCATCCCCTCGGGGAAGCGGAAGGCGAAGGTGTGGCTTGGGCGCACCTCCCGGCCCAGGAAGCGCCTCAGGTCCTCCAGGGCCAGGCGGGCCAGGTCCATCTCCGAGCGCCGGGCCACCTCCCCCGAGAAGTAGGCCCGGACCAGGCTCCACCCCTCGGGGGCCCGGCCCGGCCACTTGTTGTGGAGCCAGGTGAAGCCCCTCACCCGGTACCCTTCCCCCGGGGCCAGGAGGAGGCCGTGGCCCAGGAGGGGCAGGGCCTCGGGGAAGGCCAGGCTCACCGTGGCGGCGGGGGTGTGGGGAATGCCCTTGAGGAGGGCGGTGGCCTCGGGGAGGAAGGGCCTTAGGAGGCTTGCGGCCACGGGGGCGGGGGTGGCCAGGATGAGGGCCTCGGCCTCGAGGGCCCCTTGGGGGGTGTAGAGGCGCCAGCGGTCCCCCCCGGGCTCCAGCCTGAGCACCGGGCTCCCCAGGCGCACGGCCTCCGCCACCTCCTCGGCCATCCTCTGGGTGAGGGCGGAAAGCCCCTCGGGGAAGGAGAAGAAGAGGCCTCCCCCTTCCCGGCTTCCCCGGGCCTTCCGGGCCCGCATGGCCCCCAGGATGAGGCTCCGGTGCCTCCGTTCCAGCTCCAGAAGCTGGGGAAAGGCGGCCTTCATGGAGAGCTCGTCGGGCTCCCCCCCGTAGATGCCCCCGGCCAGGGGGGCCACCAGGGCGCGGTAGACCTCGGGGCCGAGCCGCCTCTCCACGAAGGCCCTGAGGCTTTCGTCCTCCTGGCCTCCCCGGGGGAGGAAGAGGTCGTAAAGGGCCCGAAGCTTGCCCATGGGGGAGAGGAGGGAGGTGCGGGCCAGGGCCTTCAGGTCCCCCGGGACCACCTGCATGAGGCCCTCGGGGAGGGGGTGGGCCCTCCCCCCACGCAGGATGAGGGCGGAGGGCTTGGCGGGCAGGGTGCCGATGGGCTCTAGGCCAAGGCGGGCCGCAAGCTCCAGGACCTCCTTCTTGTAGCGCACGCTGGCGTCGGGGCCCGCCTCCAGGAGGAACCCCCCTTGCCGGAGGGTGCGCACCTTGCCCCCCAGGCGGAGGCCCGCCTCCAGGAGGAGGAAGGGGATTCCCGCCTCCTTCAGGGCCAAGGCGGCGCTGAGGCCGGCGAGGCCCCCACCCACCACGGCTACCTGAGCCACGCGGCCTCCGCCAGATCCTTAAGGACCTGGATGTAGTCCAGGTCCGCGTTCAGGCTCCGGGCCCGGAGGAGCCTGAGGCCCACCTCGGCCGCGGTGGCCTGGGCCTCGAGGTCCAGGTCGTAAAAGACCTCCAGGTGGTCCGCGGGAAAGCCCACCGCCTGGACCACCGCCTCCTCGTAGCCCTCCTCCTTTAGCCCGCGCAGGAGCTCGTTGATGTCGGGGCCAAGCCAGGGCTCGGGGGTGCGCCCCGCGGACTGGTAGGCCACCTGGAAGCGGGGGAGGGAGAGCTTCTTGGCGATGAGCTCCGCCGTCTTTTCCACCTGGCGGGGGTAGGGGTCCCCCCGCTCCACGGCGGAGAGGGGGATGGAGTGGGCGGTGAAGACGTAGGCGGCCCGCTTGGGGTCCTTGAGCCGCCAGATGGCCTCCTCCAGCCTCCTGGCGTAGGCGGCGATGAGGCCGGGGTGGGCCTCGTAGCTCTCCACCCAGACGAACTCTATGGGCTCGGGAAGGGCCTTCAGGGCCCCCTCCACCTTCTCCTGGTACTCGGCCACGCTCCTTAGGGAGTAGTGGGGGGCGGCCACCAGGGCCACCGCCCGCCTGACCCCGTCCTCGTGCATGGCGGCCACCGCCTCCCCGATGGAGGGGTGCCAGTGCTTGGTGCCCACGTAGACCCGGGCCGGCCCCTGGGGGGTGCGGGGCGGGAAGGGGCCCTGGAGGCGCTTGGGGTAGGGGGGGGCCTCGAGGTTCAAGAGGGCCTGGAGCCGAATGGCCTGGACCAGGGTGATCTCGTTGAGGGGGCTCTTGCCGATGGCGGCGTAGCGCTCTTCCAGCTCGCGCAAAAGCTCCTCCGAAGGCTTCCTGCCCCGGCGGATGTCGGTGTAGTAGGGCGCGATCTCCTCGGGGGTGTAGGGGGTGCCGTAGGCCATCAGTAGGACGTTCATCCGCTTGCCTCCCTCACGAGTTCTACCACATACCGCACGTTTTCCACCGGGGTCTTGGGCAGGATGCCGTGGCCCAGGTTGAAGATGTGCCCAGGCCGGCCCGCGTTTTCCTCCAGGATGCGCTGGACCTCCCGCCTGAGCACCTCCTTGGGGGCAAAGAGGACCGCCGGGTCCAGGTTGCCCTGGACGGGGGTGTCCCCCAGGACCTCCCGGGCCCAGGGGAGGGGGGTGTGGTGGTCCAGGCCCAAGACGTCCCCCCCGGCCTCCCGCATGTCCGGCAGAAGCCCCATGGTCCCCACGCCGAAGTGGATCACGGGGACGCCCAGGGGCCTGAGGGCCTGGAAGAGCCTCGCCATGTGGGGCTTCACGTAGCGGCGGTAGTCGGCGGGGGAGAGGGCCCCCACCCAGGAGTCAAAGACCTGGAGGAGGTCGGCCCCCGCCTCCACCTGGGCCTTCAGGTAGCGGGCCATGGCCTCGGTGAGCTTTTCCAGGAGGCGGTGCCAGAGGGCTTCCTCCCGGTACATGAAGGCCTTCACCTCCAGGAAGTGGCGGCTCGGCCCCCCCTCTATGAGGTAGCTCGCCAGGGTGAAGGGGGCCCCGGCGAAGCCGATGAGGGGGACGGGAAGCTCCTCCTTGAGGAGCCTGATGGTCTTTAGGACGAAGGGCACGGCCTCCTCGGGCTCCAAGGGCCGGAGGGCCGCCACGCTCCTTTCGTCCCGGACGGGGTGGTGGATCACGGGGCCCTTCCCCTCCACCAGGGAGAGCTCCACCCCCATGCCGTAAAGGGGGGTGGTGATGTCGGCGAAGAGGATGGCGGCGTCCACCCCGAGCTGCCGCACGGGGAGGAGGGTGACCTGGGCACAGATCTCGGGGTTCTCCACGATCTCGGGCAGGGTGTAGCGCCTGCGGATCTCCTGGTACTCCTTCTGGTAGCGGCCCGCCTGGCGCATGAACCAGACGGGGGGCCTCGGGGTGGGCTCCCCCCGGGCCGCCCGGAGGATGAGGTCGTTCACGCTTCCCATGCTAGCATGGGGCATGCGCGCCCTTTTCCTCGCCTTCCTCCTGGCCTTAAGCCCCTTGGCCCTCGCCCAGGAAGACCCCGTGGTGGCCCAGGTGGGGCCGGAGGCCCTCACCAAGAGCCAGTTTGAGCTCCGCTTCGGCCTCTTCGCCAAGAGCGCCCTTCGGCAGCTGGGCCTGCCCGACTCGGAGGCCTCCCGGGACCTCCTCGCCCAGTACCGCGCCCCCTACCTCGAGGCCCTGGCGGAGGAGCGGGCCCTCCTCCTTTTGGCCAAGGCCAAGGGCTTCTGGCCCGAGGCGGGGGTGGTGGAGGCCAAGGTGTGGCAGCTGAAGGAGGCCTTCCCCACGGAGGAGGCCCTGCTTTCCGCCCTCCGGGAGGCCGGGGTGCCCAGCCTGGAGGCCTACCGCCTCCTCCTCGCCGAGGCCATGGCCCTGGAGGCCCTGGAGGCCCACTACCGCGAGCGGCTAAGCGTCTCCCCGGCGGCCCTCAAGGCCCTTTGGCTCCTCTCCCCCGAGTACCGCCACCCCGTCCTCTACTGCGCCCGGCACATCCTGCTGCCCACCCTGGAGGCGGCCAAGGAGGCCCTCGCCCGCCTGGAGAAGGGGGAAGCCTTCCCGGAGGTGGCCCAGGCCCTCTCCCAGGACCCCGGCTCCAAGGAGGAGGGGGGAAGCCTCGGGTGCGAGCCCGAGGGCACCTACATCCCCGCCTTTGAGCGGGCCCTCCTGGCCCTGAAGCCGGGGGAGGTGTCCCTCCCGGTGGGCACGGAGTTCGGCTTCCACCTGATCCTCCTGGAGCGGGTGGTGCCCGCGGGCCGCTACCCCCTGGAGGAGGTGCGCCAGGACCTGGAGGCCCAGGTGAAGGACCGGGCCTGGCAGGCCCTGGCCAAGGCCCTCATCCGCCCCTACCCCATAAGGCTTTACCCCGAGCGCCTATAGCTGGAGCAATAGGGCCTCGTCCCCGGTGGGCCCCCGGGCCAGGAGGAGGGCCTCCCCGGGGGCGTAGATGCCGCTTCGCCCCTCAAAGGAAAGGCCCAGGATCTTCCCGTTCAGCATGGGGTTGAGGAGGAGCCTCAGGTGTTCCCGGCCCACGAGCCTTTCCCGGGCCGAGGCCAGCCACACCTCCCCCTCCCGGCGGCTCCGATCCCAGGGCCAGGGGCGCTCCCAGGGGGCGGGGTTGGCGGAGGGCTGGAGGAGGACCTCCGCCCCCCAGGCGTCCAGGCGGGAGAGGTGCTTTTCGTGGAAGCCGTCCAGGCAGATGAGGATCCCCACCTTTCCCGCCCGGGTTTCCACCAGGTGGGCCCCGAAGGCCCCCCGCCTTAGCCAGCGCTCCGGGGGGGTGAGCTCCATCTTGGGCACCTGGGCCAGGAGGCGGCCCTCCGGGTTGAAGAAGAGGGCCAGGTTCTGGAAGAAGGGGGTGCGGCTGAACCGTCCCCGGGCCAGCTCCTCCTCGTAGGGGGGGGAGAGGAGGGTCCCGGCGAGGAGGTAGGCCCCGTAGGCCCGGGCCGCCTCGGCCATCACCCGGTGGAAGACCCCGTAGGCCCGCCCCGCCCGCCGCCAGGGGAGGAGGGGGTTCTTGAGGAGGTCCGTGGGGCCGATATCCCCCTCCAGGTGAAGGAGGAGGGGGAGGCCGAAGAGCTCGGGGAAGGCGGCGAGCCTGGGGGGAGGGGTGGCCTCGAGGGGCTTGAGGAGGGCGTAGACCCGCTCCCGGAAGGCCTCCTCCGTGCGGTAGGCCTCGGGCCTCACCGCCGCCTGGACGGCCAGCAGGGTGCGGAAGGGCACGCCCCCAGTCTACAGGCTCTGGGCCACGATGAAGACCCCCATGACCACCAGGAAGAGGGCGAAGCCCCGCTTCAGGCTCTCCTGGGGCAGGCGCACCGCCAGCCGCCCCCCCACCACCCCCCCCAGGGTGCCCACCAGGACGAAGAGCCCCGCGGTGGCGTAGTTCACGGAAAGGCCCAGGGCGGGGAGGAGGTGGAGGTACTTGTAAAAGCCGGCGAAGGACTTGAGGGCGATGATAAGGAGGCTCGTCCCCACCGCCAGGTGCATGGGAAGCCCCCCCAGGAGGACCAGGGCGGGCACGATCAAAAACCCCCCGCCCACCCCCACGAACCCCGTGAGGGCCCCCACGGCGAGGCCGTCCAGGAGGATCTTCCAGGCCTTGCGCTCCCCCTTGGCCCTGAGGGGGGCGGGCCTCGCCATGAAGTAGGCGGCGAGGAGCATGACCAGGGCGAAGGTGAGGAGCTGGACCTCCCCGGAGACGAACCGGGAGGACCAGGCCCCCAGGTAGGTGCCCGCCATCCCCGGCAGGCCGAAGAGGAGGACGTTCCGCCAGTCCACGAGGCCCCTCAGGGCGTAGGGGACCGCCCCTAGGAGGGCGATCCCCCCCACGATGAGGAGGCTTTCCGCGATGGCCTGCTTGGGGGGCTCCCCCAGGAGGTAGACCAGGACGGGCACGGTGAGGATGGACCCCCCGGAGCCCAAAAGCCCCAGGGAAAGCCCGATGAGGAGGGCGCCGAGGAGGGCCAGGGTCATCGCTCCACCGGAAGCCCCGCCCCCATCCAGGCGTAGGTGCCCCCTGCCAGGTTGTAGACCCGCTCCCCGGGGAAGCCCTGCTGCACCAGGAAGTCCGCGGCCACCCCGGAGCGGTTGCCCGAGTTGCACACGAGGAGGATGGGCCGGTCCTGGGGAAGCTCCGCGAGCCTTTGGGGCAGGGTGGCGAGGGGGATGTTCACCGCCCCCGGCACGTGGCCCTCCCGGTACTCCCACGGCTCCCGCACGTCCACCACGAGGGCTTCCTGAAGGAGGGCCTTGGCCTCCTCCGGCCCCACCTCCTGGAAGGGGGTGGCGGCGTAGCCCACCTCCACGGGCGTGGTGTCCAGGGGCAGGCCCGCGCGGTACCAGCGCACGATGCCCCCCTCCAGGTTGAGGACGTTGCCGTACCCTTGGGCGCCAAGCCAGGCGGCGGCCTGCCAGGAGCGGTTCCCCGTGCGGCAGTAGAGGACCACGGGGCGGTCCTGGGGGATCTCCCCGTAGCGGGCCATGAACTCGGAGAGGGGGAGGAGGGTGGCCCCGGGGATGCGGGCCTGGGCGTATTCCTCCACCTCCCGCACGTCGATGAAGGGCACGCCCTCCTCGTGGAGGCGCTTGGCCTCTTCCGGCGTGAGGTTTTTCACCTGGGTTTCGTACATGGGTCCTCCCAAGGGGCGGGGGCCTACCCCCCCCGCCCGGGTCCTCAGGCCTCCACCAAGGCCTCGCCCTTTTCCACCGGGAAGCCCGCCTCCTGCCAGGCCCGTATCCCCCCGGTGAGGTTCAGGGCATTTTTGAAGCCGTGGGCCAAGAGGGCGCTGATGGCGGTGCTGGAGCGGTCCCCTCCCACGCAGTGGACGATGAGGGGCCGGTCCTTGGGGAGCCGGTCCAGGTGGGCGAGGACCCGCCCCGCGTGGAGGTTGAGGGCCCCCGGGATGTGGCCCGAGAGGTACTCGTCCCGCCCCCGCACGTCGAGGATGAGGGCCTTGCCCTTTTCCCAAAGCTCCCTGGCCTCCTTGACGGTGATCTGGGGGACGGTCTCCAGCTCGCCCTCCGCGTAACCCTGGAGGCTCGGGATGTACCCCACCACCTCGTCCAGGCCGATGCGGACGAGGGCCCGGGTGAGGGCCTCCACCTCCGAGGGGTGGGCCAGGAGGACGAGGGGGCGGTCGTAGGGCAGGAGCCAGCCCGCCCAGGTGGCGAAGTTCTTACCCGCGGGGATGTTGATGCTCCCCGGCAGGTGCCCCCCGGCGAAGGCGAACTTGTCCCGGGTGTCCACCAGGATGGCCCCATCCTTGAGCCAGCGGGCGAACTGGGCTGGGGTGAGGCGGCCCGGGTGGGGGAGGCCGCCCAGGATGGCCATCCCATCCCGGTTCAGGCGCTTCATCTCCTTAAAGTAGGTGGGGGCCTCGGGCTGGCCCTGGAGGAGGGCCCGCACGAACCCCTCCTCGTCGCCCTTCTCCAGGTACTCCGCCCACCAGGCGTGGCGGCGCTCGTACCCCACGGTGGTGGCGGGGAGGGCCCCCAGGGCCTTGCCGCAGGCGGAGCCCGCCCCGTGGCCGGGCCAGACCTGCACGTGGTCGGGGAGGGTGAGGAACTTCTCCTTGAGGCTCCGGAACATCCGCCTGGCCCCGGGCTCCGCCGTGCCCTTGATCCCGGCCGCCTCCTCCAGGAGGTCGGGCCGGCCCACGTCCCCCACGAAGACGAAGTCCCCGGTGAGGAAGAGGAGGGGCTCCTCCGTCACCGCCCCGTCCGCCACCAGGAAGGAGAGGTGCTCGGGGGTGTGGCCGGGGGTGTGGACCGCCCGCACGCGGATGTTCCCCACCCTGAACGCGTCCCCGTCCTTGAGGAGGACGTGGGGGTACCCCTCCAGGCCCTTATACTTCCAGTTCTCGTCCCCCTCGTCGGAGAGGTACAGGGTGGCCCCGGTGGCCTTCGCGAGCTCCCTGGCCCCCGAGAGGTAGTCCGCGTGGATGTGGGTCTCGGCGATGGCGGTGATGCGGAGGCCCAGGGACTGGGCGAGCTCCAAATAGGTGTCCACGTCCCGCTTGGGGTCCACCACCAAGGCCTCCCCGGTGGCGGCGCAGCCCAAGAGGTAGCTCATCTGGGAAAGACCCTCCTCGTAAACTTGCCGGAAAACCATGGCTTCACCTCCGGGATGGGACCTTTGTCCCCACGGGCCCCAATATACCCCATGGGGGTACATCCGTCAAGCCAAGGGCTTATCGTGAAGCCGGGCTCTATCATCAAAAGGGCGCCTCTGCTATAGTCGTTAAAGGATGTACCCCTACGGGGGTATCCGGGAGGAAAACATGGCGCTACTGGGACCGAAGGAACAGGAGATCGTGCGCGAGCGGCTTGCCAACCTGGTGCGGGACGTGGAGCTGGTGCTCTTCACCGACACCTCCACCCTCATCGCCCCGGGGAAGGAGCCCTGCCTCTACTGCAAGGAGACCAAGCAGCTCTTGGAGGAGCTTTCCGCCCTTTCCGACAAGCTCCACCTGGTGGTCTACGACCTGGCCACCCCCGAGGGGAAGGAGCAGGCCGAGGCCTACAAGGTGGAGGCCGCCCCCACCTTGATCCTGCGGGAGAAGGGTTCGGAGGCCATCAACCTGCGCTACCGGGGTATCCCGGCGGGCTACGAGTTCGCAAGCCTCCTCGAGGACATCGAGATGCTGGGCCGGGACGGCCACGGCCTGCCGGAGCACGTGGTGGAGGAGCTCAACAACCTCCCCGAGGAGGTGGTGCTCCAGGTCTTCGTCACCCCCACCTGCCCCTACTGCCCGCAGGCGGTGCGCACCGCCCACCGCATGGCCTACGCCTCCCCCAAGGTCTTCGGCGAGATGATTGAGGCCAACGAGTTCCCCGAGCTCTCCAGCCGCTACCACATCCACGGGGTGCCGGACACCATCGTCAACCACGGCAAGGAGCGGATCCTGGGGGCCCAGCCCCTCTCCCAGTTCCTCCAGGCCATCCGGAAGGCCGTGGGGGTCAAGGCCTAGCATGACCCGCCGCGCCCTCTTAGGCCTCCTCGCCCTCTCCTTCCTCGCCGCCTGCGGCCCCAAGGGGAGCTACCAGAACGTGGGCCCGGAGGAGCTTTACCGGGCCCTCGAGTCCGGGGCGGTGGTGGTGGACGTGCGCACCCCCATGGAGTTCGCCCAGGGGCACGTGCCGGGGGCCATCAACCTGCCGGTGGAGGCCATCGCCTCCTGGGCGGACCAGGTACCCAAGGACCGGCCCGTCTACCTCTACTGCCGAAGCGGCAACCGCAGCCGGCAGGCGGCGGAGTACCTGAAGCGGAAGGGCCACGCCAACCTCTACAACGTGGAGGGTGGGGTGCTGGCCATTGAGCGGGCGGGGTATCCCCTGGTCCGGTGATGGACGCGCTCCAGGTGGGACCCTTGGCCATCCCCTGGGCGAGAGTCCAGGTGGCCCTGGCCCTCCTCGTCCTGGTGGGGGTGGCCGAGGTCCTGGCCCGGCGGGTGGACCGGCGGCTTTCCCCTTGGGCCCACAATGCGGTTTTGCTGGGTTTGGTGGGGGCCCGGCTCGGGTTTGTCCTGGAGAACTGGGCCGTCTTCGCCCGCGATCCCCTCTCCGTCCTCTACGTCTGGCAGGGAGGGTTTGACCCGGTCTGGGGTATCCTGACCGCAGGAGGGTATACGCTCATGGCTTTGCCCAAGCACCTTTGGCGCTACGCCCTGGTGGCGGCCCTGGCGGCTGGCCTGGGGCTAGGGCTCTTCCTCACCCGGAAAGGCGGGGCGCAGGAGGTGCGCCTCCCCGGGCTCACCCTGGCCTCCTTGGGTGGCACCCCGGTCAACCTCCAGGAGTTCCGGGGCAAGCCCCTGGTGGTGAACACCTGGGCCACCTGGTGCCCCCCGTGCCGGCGGGAGCTACCCATGATGGTGCGCGTGAGCCAGGAGAACCCCGGGGTCCGCTTCGCCTTCGTGAGCCAGGGGGAGGGCCCGGCCGTGGTGCGAAGCTTCCTGGAGGCCCAGGGGCTTGCCCCCGAGTGGGTGCTCCTGGACCCGGAGACCCGGCTTTCCCAGGCCCTGGGGGTTCAGGGCCTCCCCACCACCTTCTTCTTTGACCGGGAGGGCCGCCTGGTGGCCCGGCACCTGGGGGAGCTCTCCGAGGCCCTGCTCCTGGGGTACCTCCGGGTCTTGCGCTAGCCCGCGGAAAGCAGGGTCTCCTTCCCCCCCACCACCGTCTTGAGGTGCACGGGGCGGCCCCAGAGGCGGTGGAGGTTTTCCAGCACCGCCTTGGTCTTCCTCAGGTCCAGCTCCACCCCCTCGTAGACCTGGGAAAGGAAAAGCTCCCCCCGGTTGGCGTAGTTGGCGTCCACCAGTTCCACGATGGGGTAGCCCATGTTGCTGAGCCGAAAGAGGAGGGCCTCCTTGGCCTGGGCGAAGTGGGCCAGCTCCTCCGGGTCCACCAGGCGGTGGCGCAGGGCGAACTCTGGGGTAAGGAATTCTTCCAGAAAAGGGATGTCCGTGTACACGGTGCGCACCTGGAAGAGCTTCCTCAGGCCCTCCCCGGTGGGGGCCTCGTAGGCGAGGCGCTCGCCCAGGGGCAGGGCCTCGTACGCCGGGCCGAAGCGCCCCTTGTCCCAGCGCTCCTCCACCTCCTTCAGGAGCAGGTAGCCCAGGCGGTAGGGGTTGAACCCGTGGGGGGCGAGGAGGCCCGCCTGGAGCTCGGCGAACTCCACCGCCTCCTCCGGGGTGAGGAGGGGGAGGAGGAGCTTGGTGTGCCAGTAGGTGGCCCAGCCCTCGTTCAGGATCTTGGTGGCCGCCTGGGGAAGGTAGTAGAGGGCCTCCTCCCGGATGATCTCCAGGATCCCCTTCTGCCAAGGGGCCAGGGGCGCATGCCGGGCCAGGAAGCCCAGGACGTCCCGGGTGGGCCTGGGCGGCAAGGGCTTGGGGCTTGCGCCCTCCTCCGCCTCCTTGGGGGGCTTGGGGGGAGGGTTCACGTAGGGGTCCAGGTAGGGGCGCACCCGGAGGCGCTCCTGGGGTTCCCCTTCCTCCGCTTCCTCCCGCCTTTGAATGTAGGGGAGGTGGGGGTCCACGAGGTTTTCCAGGGAGAGGGCCATGTCCAGAAACTCCTCCACGCTCCGGGCCCCGTGCCGCTCCATGGCCCTTTCCACGTAGGCGGCGTGGTGGGCCATCTCGGAGAGCATGTCCTTGGGGATGGGCTTAAAGGCCAGGTTGTTCCGGAAGAAGTCCGCGTGGGCGTAGACGTGGGCCATGACCAGCTTCTGGGCCAGGAGGGTGTTGCCCTTGAGGAGGTAGGCGTGGACGGGCTCGGTGTTCACCACCAGCTCGTAGATGCGCCCCAGGCCGTACCGGTAGGTCTCCCGGTAGCGCAGGTACTCGCTCCCCCAGCGCCAGTGGGGGTAGCGGCGGGGGAAGCCGCCGTAGGCGGCCAGCATGGCCATCTCCTCCGGTCCCACCTCCTCAAAGAGCACGGGGGGGAAGGTGAGCCCGGCCTCCTGGGCCCTTTCCGCCAGCCTTTCCGCCCACAAGCGCAGCTCCTTCCGCACGGCCTAGCCTCCCAGTAGCCGCCTGAGGGCCACGGGCAGGTCCTCCTTGCCCCGGACTTCCGCGGTGGCGAGTCCCTCTTGCCTGCCCAAACTTTCCTGTAGGTCATCCAGGAAACGCCCCTGGCCGTAGGGCCCCTGGACCTGGGCGTAGCCGTAAAGGGCCAGGGTGGGGAGGAGGCGCTTCAGGGCCTCAAGGGCCAAGGGCGTGTCCCCCTGCCAGTTCTCCCCGTCGGAGAAGTGGTACAGGTAGCGGTTGTAAAAGGCCCCGGGGTAGGCCTTCAGGATCTCCTCCGCCAGGAGGAGGGCGCTGGAGATCCGCGTCCCCCCGCCCTCCCGGGCCCGGAAGAACTCCTCCTCCGTCACCTCCCAGGCCTCGGCGTCGTGGAGGAGGTAGTGCCTTTCCAGCCTGGGGAAGTGGCGCTTGATCCAGAGGGTGATCCAGAAGGAGAGGGTCTTGACGAGCCTAAGCTCCTCCTCCCGCATGCTGCCGGAGACGTCCAAGGCGAAGAGGACCACCGCCTGGGCGTGGGGCCTCGGCTTGGTCTTGGGGGCCTTGAAGCGGAGGTCCTCCCGCTCGGGGACGAGGAGGGGGTCTTCCTCCCGGTACTCCCCGCTTTGCAGGGCCCTTTTCAGGCTCTCCTTGAGGGTGCGGCGCACGTGCCGGAGGCCCCTTGGCCCCTTGCGGGCGAGGGTGGTGTAGCGGAAGGCCTCCTCCGTGACCTCCCCCGTCCCCTTGGGCACCAGGCGGGGAAGCCTCAGGGCCTCCCCCATGAGGTCCAGGAACTCCTCCAGCTCCAGCTCGGCCACGGGCACGTGCCCGCCCGGGCCCAGGGTCTCCTCCCCCGCCCCCCCAAGGCCCAACCCCTCCCCCAGGGCCTCCCCGTAGACGATCTTGGGCAACTCCAGCTGGGGGAGGGGGATGGAGACCAGCCGCCCCTCCACCTGGCCGAAGAGCTCCTCCCGGGTCAGGAACTCCCGGGCCCTCTTCTTCACCTCCCCGCGGACGATCTCCTTGAAGCGCAAGAGGTCCCGCTCTATGGGTCTCATCGCTCGCTCCGGGCGAAGATGGAGGCGGCGAACTCCAAGACCCCGCCCGCGCAGTGCTCGCAGTAGCCGTGGTCGCGGATGAGCCGGGCCTTGACCACATCGATCTTGGCCTGGGTCTCCGGGTCCACCACCCCCGAGACCAGGGCGGAAAGCCGTATGGTGTCCTTCTGGTCCTCGAAGAGCTTGAGCTCCAGGGCCCGGCGCAGGCGGTCGTTGTCCTTATAGGTGAACTGCCGCCCCTCTAGGGCCAGGGCCCCGATGTAGTTCATGATCTCCCGGCGGAAGTCGTCCTTGCGGGACTCGGGGATCTCTATCCGCTCCTCAATGGAGCGCATGAGGCGCTCGTTGGGGGGCTCGGGGGCGCCGGTGTAGGGGTTTTTGACCCGCTCCCCCAGGACGTAGGCCTTCACGTGGTCGATGTAGTTGTGGAAGAGGCGGTTCAGGGCCTCCTCGTCGGCGGCGATGGCCCGCTGCACCTCGTTCTTGACGATTTCCGCGTACTCGGCCTTGACCTCCTGGAGGAGGGCCTTGTAGCGCTCCCGCGTCTTCTCGTCGCTGATGAGGGAGTGGTGCTTGAGGCCTTCCTCCAGCTCGTTCATCACCATGAAGGGGTTGATGCAGGGCTCCTCGCTGGTGACGAGGACGTTAGAGATCTTGTCCTGGATGTACCGGGGGCTGATCCCCTCCAGGCCCTCCCGCTTGGCCTCCCCCATGAGCTCCCGCACCGCCTCCTCCGTCCAACCGGGGAGGAGCTTGCCGTCGTAGAGCTTGAGCTTCTGCATGAGGGTGAGGCCCGCCCGCTTGGGGGGCTCCAGCCGGGTGAGCACGGCCCAGGTGGCGGCCATCTCCAGGGTGTGGGGGGCGATGTGCTTGGCCCGCACCTTGGCGAAGTCCCGCCGGTAGATCCTCACCTCGTCGGAGACCCGGAGGATGTAGGGGATGTCAATCTTGATGGTGCGGTCGCGCAGGGCCTCCATGTACTCGTTGGCCTGGAGCTTGCGGTACTCGGGCTCATTAGTGTTGTGGCAGACCACGTTCCCCACGCCGCAGGCGAAGTTGTGGAGGCCATCGCAAGCGATGTCGTAAACCCATTCCCCTCCTGCGGGACGGCGGAGGAGGCGGTGGGTGTACCGCTTGTGCCTGCCCCCGGGCTTGCCCTCCCCGGAGACGTAGCGGATCCGGTAGGCGGGGGTTTTTCCGGGCCTTGGGTAGAGGTAGACGCTATAGTCGTGTCCCAGTAGGCTCAGGAGCACCCCCACCTGGGCCGCCAGCGTGGGGGAAATGGTCTTGAACTCCCCGTATAGCCGCTGGTAGGCTTCCGAACCCTTGCGCTGCTCCCGGCTCAAGGCCCGGGAGCCATCGGTCTTGAGAAGCTCTTCCCACGCGTGCTCAAGGTAGGGGCGGGGCAAGGCGAAGAGGAAGTCGGGAAGGCGCTTGTTGGCGGCTCTCTTGCCGCAGTGATACTCGGCGAGGAGGCGGATGGCCTCGGCCCCTAGGTAAAGCCTCCAGGCGGAGTCCCGCTTGGAGCCGGAGTGGATGTAGCCCTTAGCGTCGGAGATCCGCTCGTAAGCGGCCTTGACCCGCTCTAGCTCCTCCCGGTTGGCCGAGGAGATGACGATGCCCCCGTTGCGGGCGTTTCCGTGCCCTTCCGTGGCGTACCAGATGAGGACGGTGAGGAGGGCTTTTAGATCCTCCTCGTCCTGAGGCAGGTGGTAGAGAGCCTTGAGGGCGGTGGCGTGGCGGGGAAGGGCAAGCCGTGCAAACCCTGGCGGGGTAGGACGGGTGAGGCGGCGGGCAGCCACGGCCAGGGCGAGCTCCTCCTCCATGGCAAAACCTGGTACGCCCTCCACCACGTTGATCGTCTGGGGTGGAGGAGCAAGGGGGGGAAGCTTGCGGAGGCCGAGCATCTCGTGCCCTTCCTCAGGGTAGAAGACCCGCCCTTCCCGGTCGTAGAGGGAGTGGTTGGGGGTGGTTTCCACCACGCCCCATTTCTGAGCGGAGGTAAGGAGTTCCCCGAAGAATGGGTGCCGGTAGAGGCCCAAGACCCGGGCCCAGCGGGCCTCCTTTCGCTCCGTGTCGTAGGCCAGCACCTCGAGGTCCTTGGGCCGCTCCCCAAAGCGCGTGTAAAGCCCTTCCAGCGTGGTCCAGCCGGGCCTCCCCCGGTGTCGGTAAAGGATGGGGGTCCAGCCCGCCACGCTGTGCCCGAGGATGATCTCGTCTATGTCCGTCTGGGCGAACTTCTTGGACTTGATCTTGTGCTCTTGGCTTGCGGTGAGGAGGTCGTAGAGGAAGGCCACGTCCAGCTTGAGGATCTCAATGAACTCCACCAGGCCCCGGTTGGCGATGTTGAGCTCCCCGTCGAAGTTGAAGGCCCGGGGGTCGGAGTCCGAGCCGTAGATGGCCACCTTGCGGTAGTTGATGTCCCCGGTGAGCTCGGTGGAGTCCTGGTTCTTCTCGTCCTTGGGCTGGAAGGTGCCGATGCCTATGCGGTCCTTTTCCGAGAGGACCAGGCGCCTGACCACCACCTCCTTCTCCAGGACGGCCGCCAGGTCCCCCCCGTGGCGGGCCAAGGCCTCCCGCATCTGGAAGCGGCAGACCGGGCAGAGGTCCCCCTCCACCTCCAAGGGGTAGGGGTAGTCCGGGTGGAGGGCCTTGAGCTCCGCCAGGAAGTCCTGCCGGATCTCCTTGGGCAGGAGGAGGAGGGGTTCCTCGTGCATGGGGCAGGGGAGGGGGCCCTCGGGGGTCTTCCAGTAAAAGGTGAAAAGCTTCCCCTCCTCGGTGCGGCTGTAGGCCTCCAGGCCCTTCTTGAGGAGCCTGGCGATGGTGCTCTTGGCCGAGCCCACGGGGCCGTGGAGGAGGAGGATGCGCCTCTCGGGGCCTAAGCGGTGGGCCGCGGCCTTGAGGGTGGCCACCAGGCGCATGAGGGGCTTGTCCAGGCCGAAGATGGCGTCCTTGCCCCCCTCAAAGGGGTCGTCAAAGAAGCGGTAGTGGAGGAGCTTTTCCTTGAAGAGGGTGTACTCCTCCACCCCGTGGGCCAGCACCATGTCGTGCACCCGCTGGAAGCTGGTCCTGAGGGGCCTGGGGTCCTCCTTGAGGAGGCGCAGGTAGTCGGCGAAGGAGCCCTCCCAGCTTAGGGCCCGGTAGGCCTCGAGGTCTTGGCGGCGCCGGATGCGTTCCAGTTCGCTCATGGAAGCCCTCCTCCATAGGCCAGGGGACCTCTTTGATAGCTTCGGCTTCATTATAGCACCCTCCCCGGGGAGAATGTGGCCCTCGTTCCCAGGGAGGAAGGAGGCTAACCTTTTCGCAACCGGTAAAACCCCCAGGCGTTGTGGAGGAAGTGGGCCAGGATGCCAGGGTAGAGGCTTCCCGTGAAGAGGTAGGCGGCCCCCAGGAGGAGGCCCGCAAGCCCCACGTAAAGGGGGTAGGCGAAGGCCCGCAAGGGGGCCGGGTGGAGGAGGGCGAAGAGCAGGGCCTGGAGGAAGAGGCCCGGGGTCCCTACCCGGGACACCAGGAGGCCCTGCACGAGCCCCCGGAAGAAGACCTCCTCCGCCACCCCGGAGAGGAAGGCCAGGAGGAGGAGCCAAAAAGGCCCCACGCCCCCCGCCCTCAGGGCCTCCCCCAGGGCCCCGTGGAGCCTTTCCGCCTCCCGGAAGGAGGCGGGGAAGAGGCGGCGGAAGGCCCCCTCCAGGGCCTGGAGGGCGAGGAGAAGCCCCAGGGCCAGGAGGAGATCGCGGAAGAAGTCCCCCTCTCCCCAGGGAAGGCCTAGGAGGAGCATGCCCGAGGCCCCCAGGAGGAGGAGGCCCGCCTGCAGGAGGAGGAGAAGGCCTAGGGGCGAGGGCAAGGCCCCTAGCCCTCGCCCAGGGCGAAGCCCTGGTCCAGGAGCTTCCTGGGGTAGGCGCGGAAGGCGAGCAGGGTCTCCGTGCGCTCCACGCCCTCGAGGGCCAGGATGCCCTGGGTGACGGCGTCGTCCAGCTCCTCTATGTCCTTCAGGCGCAGGAGGGCCACCAGGTCAAAAGGGCCGGTCACGGAGTAGACCTCGGCCACCTGGGGCAGCTCGGCGATGGCCTCGCCCAAGGCGGCGATGCGGTCCCCCCGGGCGCGGATGAGGACGAAGGCGGTGATCACCCCTTCATCATACCGGGCCGGGTTCAGCCCTCGGTTTCCAGGATCAGCTTGGGCCGGAAGCCCAGGGCGTCCGCGGCCACCAGGTGGAGGGGGATCCCGCGGTACTCCTGGGGCAGCCGCATGGGATCGGCCCCGTGCAGGTGCCCGTAGACGATGGCGGCAGGCCCCGCCTCCGCGGCCAGGTCCAGGAGGGGGGTGGCCTCCCCGCCGGGCCCGAAGGGGGGGAAGTGGAAGGCCAGGACCAGGTGGCGGTGGGGCTTGTCCTCCAGGTCCTTTAGGGAAAGCTTCAGCCGCTCCACCTCCCGGGCGAAGATCTTCTCGTCCTCCGGGGTGGGGGGCGGGTACTGCCAGCCCCGGGTGCCGGCCACCGCTACCCCCTCCAGCACCAGGGCGTCGTTCTGCAGGGCGTACATCCCCTCGGGCAGCACCGCCCGGAGGCGGCTGATGGAGGGCCACCAGTAGTCGTGGTTGCCCCTTAGGAGCACCTTTTTCCCCGGCAGGGCGGCGAGGTCCAGGAGGTCGGGGAGGGCCTCGGAAAGGCGCATGGCCCAGGAGATGTCCCCCGGTACCACCACCAGGTCCCCCTCGCCCACCACCTGGCGCCAGCCCTGGAAGAAGGCCTCGGGGTGCCCCTTCCATGCGGGCCCGAAGACGGTCATGGGCTTGGGATGAAGGCGGGAGAGGTGGGGGTCGGCGATGGCCAAGACCCGCATGGGCCATAGCGTACCCTAAAGGGGTGGGGAAGTCGGAGGTCCTGGCCTACGCCCTCTCCCTTCTGGCCCGCCGGGCCCTGAGCCGGGCGCGCCTTCGGGAAAAGCTCCTCGCCCGCTTCGCCCCGGAGGCGGTGGAGGGGGCCCTGGTTCGGCTGGAGGAACTGGGCTACCTGGACGACCGGGCCTTCGCCGAAACCTTCGTGGCCAGCAGGAGGAAGTACGGCCCCCTCAAGCTCCGCCGCCTCCTCCTGGCCCAGGGGGTTCCGGAGGAGGTGGTGGCGGCGGTCCTTGCGGAGATGGGGGAGGAGGCGGCCCTGGAGGCCGCGGTGAAGGCGCTCCGCCGCTACCCCCGCCGCCGGGACCAGGCCAAGGCGGTGCGCTTCCTCCAGGGCCGGGGCTTTCCCCTGGGGGTGGCCCTTCAGGCCTTCCGGCTTGTCAAGGAGGAGGAAAGCGGGTAAAAAGAGCCCATGCCCGAGGTGCGCGCCGAGCGTTTCATCCAAGCCCTCCCGGAGAAGGTCTACGCCCTGGCCAAGGACCTGGAGGGCCTGAAGCCCTACCTCAAGGAGGTGGAAAGCCTCAAGGTGCTCTCCCAGGAGGGGAACCGCACCCGAAGCGAGTGGGTGGCGGTGGCCATGGGCAAGAAGGTGCGCTGGCTAGAGGAGGAGGAGTGGGACGACGCCCACCTCAGAAACCGCTTCTTCTCCCCGGAGGGGGACTTTGACCGCTACGAGGGCACCTGGGTCTTCCTGCCCGAGGGGGAGGGTACCCGGGTGGTCCTCACCCTCACCTACGAGCTCACCATCCCCATCTTCGGCGGCCTTTTGCAGAAGCTGGTGCAGAAGCTCATGCAGGAGAACGTGGAAAGCCTCCTGAAGGGCCTGGAGGAGCGGGTGCTGGCCACCTAGTTGCAAGGGGGGACCTTTTGCTCTAGCATGGGCCTGAAGCCACCCGTGCCGTTCCCAAACGGGCTGGCCCAAGTGCTTTCAGGAGGTCAAAGTGGAAACGTTGCGCGTCTCTTCCAAGTCCCGCCCCAACTCCGTGGCCGGCGCCATCGCGGCGCTCTTGCGCACCAAGGGGGAGGTGGAGGTTCAGGCCATCGGGCCCCAGGCGGTGAACCAGGCGGTGAAGGCCATCGCCATCGCCCGGGGCTACATCGCCCCCGACAACCTGGACCTGGTGGTCAAGCCCGCCTTCGTCAAGCTGGACCTGGAGAACGAGGAGCGGACCGCCCTGAAGTTCAGCATCAAGGCCCACCCCCTGGAGTCTTGAAGGCGGAGAACCCCAGGGCCTTGGCCCTCTGGGTGCTCCTCGAGGTGGAGCGGGGGGGCAGGGCCCAGCTCCTTTTGGACAGGGCCCTGGACCGGGTCGCCTGGCCGGAGCGGGACAAGGCCTACGCCACCCACCTGGTCTACGGGGCCTTGCGCCGCCTGAGGCTCTTGGACTTCCTCCTGGAACCCCTCCTGAGGCGTCCGGAAGGGCTTCCCCCGGAGGTGCGGTGGATCCTGCGCCTGGGGGCCTTGGAGTGGCTCCTGGGCAAGCCGGACCACGCCCGGGTGAGCCCCTGGGTGGAGGAGGCCAAGGGCCGCCACCCGCGCCTGGCGGGCCTGGTGAACGCGGTCCTGCGGCGGCTCGCTCCCAGGGAGGCCCCCGAGTGCGTGCGCCTCTCCCTGCCCGACTGGCTCTGCCAGGCCTGGGGGCGCTTTTTCGGCGGCCTGGCCTTCGCCGAGGGGTTCAACGAGCCCGCCCCCCTCTTCCTCACCGCCTACCGCCCCGTAGGGGCCCTGCGGCCGGGGCCTGTCCCGGATAGCTACGTCTGGGAGGGCCCCAAGGCCGATTTCTCCGCCCACGGCCTCCAGCCGCAGAACCCCGCCTCCCTCTTCGCGGCCCAGCTCCTCGAGGCCCGCCCTGGGGAGCGGGTTTTGGACCTCTGCGGGGGGGCCGGGCTCAAGGCCTTTTACCTGGCGGCCAAGGGGGCGGAGGTGGTCTCCTACGACCTGAACGCGAAGCGCCAGGCGGCAGGGGCCAAGACGGCAAAAAGGCTCGGCCTTCGGGTAGCGTACCGCACCCAGGACCTCACGCGGCCCATCCCGGAGCGGGGGAAGAAGGTGCTCCTGGATGCCCCCTGCACGGGCACCGGCACCTTCCGCGCCCACCCTGAGCTCCGCTACCGCCTAAGCCCCGAGGACCCTGCCCGCATGGCCGCCCTCCAGCTCCAGCTCCTGGAGACCGCCGCGGCGGCCACGGAGGTGGGGGGGCTTCTGGTCTACGCGGTCTGCACCCTCACGGAGGAGGAGGGGGAGGGGGTGGCCCGGGCCTTCTTGGCCCGGCACCCGGAGTTTGGCCTCGAGCCCTTCCCCTGCCCCTTGCCGGTGCTCAAGCGGGGCCTGGGGGTGTACGTGGCCCCCGAGGGGGGGCTGGACGGGTTTTATTACCTGCGCCTGCGGAAGGTAGACTCTAAGGCATGAAGCTGGCCTTTGTGGGCCTGGGCAAGATGGGCCGGAGCATCCTGAAGGGGGCCCTGGAGCGGGGTTTTCTGCGGCCTGAGGAGGTGGGGGTGGTGGGGCGCACCCCCGAGCGCACCCGGGAGCTGGCCGGGGCCTTCGGCATCCGCCCCTTGGGCCTGAAGGAGCTTTCCCAGGCGGAGCGGGTCCTCCTGGCCGTCCAGCCCCGGGACTTCCCCCACCTGGCCCCGGAGGTGGCCTTTCCCGGGGTGGGGTACCTCTCCATCATGGCCGGGGTTTCCACGGCGGTGCTGGCCCGCAGGCTGGACACCCGGCGGGTGGTGCGGGCCATGCCCAACGTGGCCGCGGCCATCGGGGAGAGCTCCACCGCCCTCACCGCCCTAAAGGAGGCGCGGGAGGCGGGGGACCTGGAGTTCGCCCGGGCCCTTTTCGCCACCGTGGGGGACGTGTACGAGATCCCCGAGCACCTCTTTGACCCCTTCACCGCCATGTCTGCCTCCGCCCCCGCCTACCTGGCGGTGGTGGCGGAGGCCTTGGCGGACGCCGGGGTGAAGATGGGGATGCCCCGGGCCCTGGCCCTGCGCCTGGCGGCGGAGGCCCTGGCGGCCACGGGGGAGCTCCTCAAGGGCAAGCACCCGGGCCAGCTCAAGGACGAGGTGGCGAGCCCCGGGGGCACCACCATCCACGGGTTGCACGCCCTCGAGGCCCGGGCCCTGCGGGCTGCCTTCTACGAGGCGGTGGAGGCGGCCACCCGCCGGGGGCACGAGCTGGGCGAGGTGGAGTGAGGCCATGGGGGCCTGCCGGTTCCTGGCTGGCCTCGCCTTGGGCCTCGCCTTGGCCCTGGCCCAGGTCTTCCCCCAGGCCGGGGGGCGCTACGCCTACTCCGACGGCACCCTAATGGAACTCCTCCCCACCGGGGAGGGCTTTCGCCTCCGCTACCTGAAGGGGGGAAGGCTCTTCCGGGAGGACCGGCTGGTGCGGGGCCCCGAGGGGCTTTACCTGCAAGGGGTAGGCCTGCCCGAGGGCTACTACCCCTTTGAGCCCCCGCTTTGGCTCTACCCCTCCCGCCTGGACCTGGGCCTGGCCTGGGGGGGGAGCGCCCGCTTCCGGGGGCAGCGGGTGGCCCTCTCCGCCCGGGTGGAGGGCCTGGAAGGGGTGAGGGTGAGGGCGGGAGCCTTCAACGCCTACCGGGTCCGGGTGGCCTACACCACGGAGAAGGGGGGCACCGACCTCAAGGAGCTCTACCTGGTGCCGGGCCTGGGGGTGGTGGCCTACCGGGCGGGGGGGGCCTGGGTGGAGCTTTTGCGCCTGCCCTAGACCCGGGTCTTCAGGTAATAGCGGGCGATCTCCCAGTACATGCGCAGGCGGTGGAGGAGGCCGGGGAAAAGCCCCCGCTTCTCCTCCTTCATCACCTGGCTCACCCCGGGCAGGGGGAGGTAGCGCACCCGCCACCCCCGGCGCTTGGCGTGCCGGGTGAGGAGGAGTTCCAGGTCGTAGCGGGCGGCCGCTAGGCCCGGCACCTGGCGCAGGTCCTCCGTCCTCAGGGCCCGCTGGCCCGAGAGGAAGGGGGTGAGGCGCATGGCCAGGTCTGTGGAGAGCCGCCCCCCTTGGAAGACCCCCACGGTCATCTCCGCCTCGCCCCGGGCCACGGGCTCCAGGAGGGCCCGGAGGTGTTCGGGCCTCAGGCCCAGGAGGTCGGCGTCCAGGAGGAGGACCAGGGGGGTCGTCACCGCCTTAAGCCCTTCGGCGATGGCCCCCCCCTTGCCCCGGTTCTCCGGAAGGCGCACCACCAAGGCCCCGGCCCCTTCCGCCTCCGCCGCGGTGGCGTCCCGGGAGCCGTCATCCGCCACCACCACGGGGAGGCCCGCCGCCCTCGCCACCCGCACCACCTGGCCCACGGTGGCCTCCTCGTGGAAGGCGGGGATCAGGGCCGTGGCCTCCATCTAGCCCCCCAGGAGGCGGCGCAGGTCCTGGAAGGTGACCAGGACCACCAGGAGGATGAGGAAGAGGAAGCCCAGGTAGTGGACCATGGCCTCCTGCTCGGGCCGGATGCGGAGGAAGCGGGCGAGGAAGAGGAGGAGGATCCGCCCCCCGTCCAGGGCGGGGATGGGGAGGAGGTTAAAGAGGGCCAAGGAAAGGTTGATGGCCGCCGCCAGCTCCAAAAGGCGGAAGAGCCCCTCCTGGGCCGCCCGGCCCGTCTCGGCCACGATGCCCACGGGGCCCATGACCCCGCTATCCGCCCTGCCCGCCAGAACCCCGAGGACCCCCCCCACCAGGGCCTTGACCATGGCGGGGCCGAAGGCCAGGGTGCGGCTCGCCGCCAGGCCTAAACCCTCCAGGAAGCCCACCCGGCGGAAGGCCACCTCCGGCTGGTAGACCACCCCGAGCCGTTCCCAGCCCTCCCGCCAGGTGAGGGAGAGGACCACCTCCTTCCCCTCCCGCAGGAGGGTCAGGGTGTGCTCCCCGGGGATCTTCACCCGCTCAATCTCCTGGGGATGGGCCAGGGGCTTGCCGTCCACGGCCACCAGCACGTCCTGGCCCCTGATCCCCGCCCGCTCCGCCACGCTCCCCGGGACCACCTCCAGGATCACCGCCCGCCCCGTGGCCTCCGGCACCCCTTGGGCACTGAAGAGGTAGGCGAGGAGCCCCCAGGCGAGGAGAACGTTCATGGCCACCCCCGCCACCAGGACGAAAAGCTTCCCCAGGAAGGGGAGGACGTCATACCCCCGGCCCTTTTCCTCGGGGAGGAGACCCTCGATGTCCGCATACCCCCCTAAGGGGATGGCGGAGAGCCGCCACTCCGTGCCCCCCGCCTGCCGCCGCCAGAGCACGGGGCCGAAGCCCACGCTGAAGGCCTTGACCCGCACCCCCTGGACCCGCGCCGCCAGGTAGTGCCCCATTTCGTGGACGAAGACGCTTACGCCGATGATGACCAAAAACCAAACCAGGCTCATGCCCACCTCTTGGCCTCTTCCCGGGCCCAGGCGTCCACGGCGAAGAGGTTTTCCCATGTTAGGGGAAGCGGGGGGGTGGCCTCCAGTACCCGGGCCAGGATCTCGGGAATCCGGGGGAAGGGAATCCTCCCCTGGAGGAAGGCCTCCACCGCCACCTCGTCCGCGGCGGAAACCGCCACCTGGGCTAGGCCTCCCCGCCTTCCCGCCTGGTAGGCCACCTCCAGGGCGGGGAAGCGCTTGAGGTCGGGCTCCAAGAACTCCAGGACCCCGGGGAGGGGGAGGTCCTTCAGGGGGGTTTCCGCCCGCTTGGGGTAGGTGAGGGCGTACTGGATGAAAAGGCGCATGTCCGGGGGGCCGAGCTGGGCCTTGAGGCTTCCGTCCCGGAAGCGCACCAGGCCGTGCACGTAGGCCTGGGGGTGGATGAGGACCCGCACCCTTTCCAGGGGAAAGCGGAAGAGCTCCTTGGCCTCCAGGACCTCGAGGCCCTTGTTGAAGAGGGTGGCCGAGTCCACGGTGACCTTGGGGCCCATGCGCCACCGGGGGTGGCGGAGGGCCATCTCCGGGGTCACCCGGGAGAGGTCCTCTGGCTCCTTCAGGAAGGGCCCGCCGCTTGCGGTGAGGATGAGCTCGGCCACGTCCTCCCGCCTTTCCCCGAGAAGGGCCTGGAAGAGGGCGGAGTGCTCCGAGTCCACGGGGAGGATCTCGGCCTGGGAGGCCTCGGCCTCCTGCCAGAGGAGGGGCCCCGCGGCCACCATGGCCTCCTTGTTGGCGAGGGCCACGCGCTTTCCCGTCCGCACCGCCGCCCGGGTGGGGGCAAGCCCGGCAAGGCCCGGTATGGCGGCCACGGCCACCTCCGCCTCCAGGGCCGCCACCTCCTCGGGGGTGCCGAGGGAAAGCCAGGGGAAGCGGGCCTTGAGCTCGGGGTGGAGGTGCTCCTCCGCCGCCACCAGGAGGGGCCGCCACTCGGCCACCTGCTGGGCCAGGACCTCCAGGTTCTTGCCCGCCGCCAGGCCCACCACCCGGTAGCCCCGCCAGCGGCAGATCTCGAGGGCCTGCCTTCCGATGGAGCCCGTGGAGCCCAGGACCACCACCCGCTTCATGTGAAGAGCACCACCAGGAAGTAGGTGAGGGGGAAGGTGAAGAGAAGGCTATCTATGCGATCCAAAAGACCTCCATGCCCGGGCAGGAAGCGCCCGGAGTCCTTCACCCCACAGTACCGCTTCAGCATGGATTCCGCCAGGTCCCCGAGCTGGGCGGCCAGGGAGAGGAGGAAGCTGAAGAGCCAAAGCTCCAAGAGGCCGAAGGGGAAGACCTCCCGCACGAGCCCCGTGTAGACCACGAGGGCCAGGAAGCTCACCGCGATGCCGCCCACCGAGCCCTCCACCGTTTTCCCCGGGGAGATCTCCGGGGCCAGCTTCCGCCGGCCCCAGGCCCGGCCCACGAAGTAGGCCCCGATGTCCGTGGCGAAGCTGGCCACGATGGGCAGGGAGAGGGTCCAAAGGCCCAGGGTGCTGTCCGGGGTCTCCCGCAGGAGGAGCACGTACCCCAGGCTCCAGGGCAGGTACAAGAAGGCCAAGAGGGTGAAGGCGAAGCGGGTGAGGTCGGCTCCCTTCAGGAGCTCATAGCTGAAGCTCCCCATCAGGAAAAGCCCCAGGGCCACCTCCCGCCAGGGCACCTGGGGAAAGTGCCAGTAGAGCTGGGGCAGGGAGAAGAGGAAGAGGAGAAGCCCCCCGGCGAGGAGAAAGGGTAGGTTGAGCCCGATGCCCCGGCGGGCGAGCATGTCCTTGAGCTCCAGGCTCCCGAGCCACAGGACGAAGGCCAGGGTGGGCAGGACCAAGGGCTGGCCGGCCCAGAGGACCAGGAGGAGCAGGGCAGCCCCCACCAGGGCGGAGACCACCCGGGCGGGGAGGTCCTGGGGGGCGCTTTCCCCCCTCACCCCGCACCTCCGGCCCCAGGGGGTTTGGGAAGCGCTCTTGGCGAATGGCTCACGGGGGCGAGGGTACGGGCGGGGCTAGCCCAGGATCTCCTGCTCCTTCTTCTCCGCCATCTGGTCCGCCTTGGCGATGAACTCGTCGGTGATCTTCTGGATCTCCGCCTCGGCCCGCTTGGTCTCGTCCTCCGAGAGGTGGAGTTCCTTGGAGAGCTTCCGCAGCTTTTCCAGGGCCTCGCGGCGGACGTTGCGGATGGCGATGCGCCCCTCCTCCGCCATGTGGCGGGCCGCCTTCACCAGCTCCTTGCGCCTTTCCTCGGTGAGCGGGGGGATGTTGATGTAGAGGGCGTCCCCCTTGTTGGCGGGGTTCAGGCCCAGGTCGGAGTCGCGGATGGCCTTCTCTATGGCCTTAAGGGCGTTCTGGTCCCAGGACTGCACCACCAGGGTCCTGGCGTCGGGGGCGGTGACCGTGGCGATCTGGGAGAGGGGCACGTGGGTGCCGTAGTACTCCACCTTGAGGTGGAGGAGGAGGGCCGGGTTGGCCCGGCCGGTGCGCAGGCCTGAGAGGTTGTGCTCCAGGGCCTCGAGGCTCTTTTGCATGTGGCTTCGGGTTTCCGCGTAGAGGTCTTTCAGGGTCATGCTTCCCTCCTTCAGGTGTGGATTAAGGTGCCCACCTTTTCCCCCTGGATAATACCCACCAACGCCCCGGGCTTGAAGATGTCAAAGACCACGATGGGGAGCCCGGCCTCCATGCACAAGGTGATGGCGGTGGTGTCCATCACCTGCAGGCCCCGGTTCAGGACCTCCAGGTAGGTGAGCTCGTCAAAGCGCACCGCCTTGGGGTTCTTCCGGGGGTCGTCGGAGTAGACCCCGTCCACCTTGTTCTTGGCCATGAGGACCACCTCGGCCCCCACCTCCAGGGCGCGGAGGGCCGCGGCGGTGTCGGTGGAGAAGAAGGGGTTGCCGGTGCCCCCCCCGAAGATGACGATGCGCTCCTTCTCCAGGTGGCGGAGGGCCCGGCGGCGGATGTAGGGCTCGGCCACCTGGGTGATGGTGAGGGCGGTCTGGACCCGGGTGGGGATGCCTAGGGCCTCGAGGGCATCCTGCAGGGCCAGGGCGTTCATGATGGTGGCCAGCATGCCGATGTAGTCGGCGGTGGCCCGGTCCATGCCCACCCCTTGCCGCGCCCCCCGCCAGAGGTTCCCGGCCCCGATGACGATGGCGAGCTGGACCCCGGTGTCGTAGGCGGCCTTGATCTCCTTGGCCAGGGCCTTGGTGGCCTCGGGCTCAATGCCGAATCCGTTTTGGGTCAGAAACTCGCCGGAAAGCTTGAGGAGGACTCGCTTGTACTTCATGGTCTTAGCAAAACCGGGGCCCCTCTTGGAGAAGGGCCCCGGTGGCCAGCATGGCTTACGCCCCCAGCTCAAAGCGGCAGAAGCGCCGCACCACGATGTTCTCCCCGGTCTTGGCGATGGCCTGCTGGAGGAGTTCCTTGACCTTGACCTTGTCGTCCTTGACGAAGGGCTGTTCCAGGAGGACCACCTCCTCCAGGTACTTCTTCAGGCGCCCCTCGGCGATCTTCTCCGCGATCTGTTGCGGCTTGCCCTCGTTCAACGCCGCCTGGATGTAGATCTGCCGCTCCCGCTCAAGCTCCTCGGCGGGGATCTCCTCGGCGGAAACGTAGCGGGGGTTCATCATGGCGATGTGCATGGCCAAGTCCTTGGCCAGGTTCTGGAAGACCTCGTTCCGGGCCACGAAGTCCGTCTCGCAGTTGACCTCCACCAGGACCCCCACCCGCTGGTTGTGGTGGATGTAGTGGCCGATGATGCCCTCCCGGGCCTCCCGCTCCGCCTTCTTGGCCGCCTTCATGGCCCCCCGCTCCCTCAGGAGCTGGACCGCCTTTTCCTCGTTCCATCCCGCGTCCTCCAGGGCCCGCTTCACGTCCATCATGCCGGCCCCGGTGGCCTCACGGAGTTTCTTGATGAGTTCCATCTGGCTCATGCTTCCACCTCGCCCTCGTCAAGGCCCAAAGGGGCTTCCTGGGCTTGCCGTTCCGCCTCTTCCACCAGGGCGTAGGAGGGGGAGGGCTCCACCACCCCGCCCCGGGCCTGGATGATGAGGTCGGCGGCCCGGGAGAGGATGAGCTGGATGGAGCGGATGGCGTCGTCGTTACCGGGGATGATGTAGTCCACCAGGTCGGGGTCGGAGTCCGTGTCCGCCAGGGCGATGACCGGGATGAAGAGCTTCCTCGCCTCCCGTACGGCGATGGCCTCCTTGGTGGGGTCCACCACGAACACCGCGTCTGGGAGGCGCTTCAGGCGGCGGAAGCCGGAGAGGTACTTGTGCAGGCGCTCCAGCTCGTGCTTGAGGCGCACCTGCTCCTTCTTGGGGCGCTCCTGGATGGCCTCGGAGGCGAAGAGGTTCTCCAGCTCCTCCAGGCGGTTTACCCGCTGGGCGATGGTCTTGAAGTTGGTGAGCATCCCCCCCAGCCAGCGCTGGTTCACGTAGGGCATCCCCGCCCGGTCGGCCTCCATGCGCACGATGTCCTGGGCCTGCTTCTTGGTGCCCACGAAGAGCACCGTGCCCCCCCGCATGGCCAGGTCCTCCAGGAAGCGGAAGGTGCGCTCCAGCTCCACCATGGTCTTCTGCAGGTCAATGATGTGGATGCCGTTGCGCTCCGCGTAGATGTAGCGGCTGAACTTGGGGTTCCAACGCTTGCGCTCGTGGCCGAAGTGGACCCCGGCTTCCAGAAGCTCCTTGACGGTGATGTTCACGGACATATTCCTCCCGTTCGGGGAAGGTTGGGCTTGGCGTTCCTCCGGCGCGCCGACCTCTTTCCCGCAGGACCTTCCCCTGCCCGCGGGCTGGCGCGGCACACCTTCCCGATTATAGGGGGCCGGGGCCCTTTGCGTAAGCCCCCCCTTTGGGCTATACTCCCCTAGGCTTGGGGCGGTAGCTCAGAGGGAGAGCACCCGCCTTGCAAGCGGGAGGTCAGGGGTTCAAATCCCCTCCGCTCCACCAAGTCGGGGACGCAAAACTCCCGCCCTCGGTAGTGAGGGCGGGAGTCTCTATTGAGGGGGTCCTCCCACGAGGACGCTAAGCGCCGCAACGCTCTTCCCGGAGGTAGGCGAGGCTCGGCTTGCCGGGCTTGGGCTCCACGGGCTCAGGGAGGGGAGGCTTCCCCTTCTTGCGGGGAGGGGTGATGAGGAAGGGGCCTCTTCCTTGGGCTTGGGGCGCGTGCTCCTGGGCATGCCCTCAGTTTACCCGGGCAAAGCGCCGGGTCAGGGCGAAGGGGGGTGGTTCGGGGGCTCGCCAAATCTGCGCGGCCTCTACCCTTGCTACACTTATAAGGTGCCGATAGGGCTTGTCATTGTGGGCGCGGGTAACCGGGGCTTCGCCTACGCCCGCCACGCCCAGGCCCTCGGCGCCCGCATCCTGGGGGTGGCGGAGCCTCGCCCCGAACGGCTCGAGGCCTTCCGGGAGGCCTTCCGGGCGCCGGAGGCCTTCCGGGACTGGCGGGAGCTGGTGGAGCGTCCCAGGCTGGCCGAGGCGGCCGTCGTGGCCCTGCCGGACCGGTTGCACGCGGAGGCGGCGGTGGCCCTGATGGAGCGGGGGTACCACCTGCTTTTGGAGAAGCCCATTGCCCCCACCTGGGGGGAGGTGGCCCGGGTGGTGGAGGCCCAGGAGCGGACGGGGCGGATGGTGGCGGTGGCCCACGTGCTGCGGTACACCCCCTATGGGCGGAGGCTTAGGGCCCTGGTGCGGGAGGGGGTTATTGGGGAGGTGGTTTCGGTGCAACACCTGGAGCCGGTGGGGCACTGGCACTACGCCCACTCCTTCGTGCGGGGCAACTGGCGGAGGGAGGGGGATTCCAGCCCGTTTCTTTTGGCGAAGAGCGTGCACGATCTGGACTGGCTTCTTTTTTTGATGCCTGGGGAGGTGGCCCGGGTGGCTTCGTTTGGGGGCCTTTACCACTTTCGGCCGGAGCGGAGGCCTGAGGGGGCTGGGGAGCGTTGCCTCGAGTGCCCGGAGGAGGTGGAAAGGGCTTGTCCCTTTTCCGCGCGGCGCATTTACCTGGAGGCGTACGAGCGTGGGGAGCGCGGCTGGCCCTTGGACGTGGTGGCGTACCCGGTGACGCGGGAGAACCTGATGCGGGCCTTGGCGGAGGGTCCGTACGGGGAGTGCGTGTACTTGGGGCGGAACGATGTGGCGGACCACCAGGTGGTGGCCCTGGCGTACCGGGACGGGCGGACGGCGAGCCTACACGTGGAGGGGCTTAGCCGGATGCGGTTTCGGGAGACGCGGCTTTTTGGGACGGAGGGGGAGCTGGAGGGGGACGGGCGGCGGGTGCGGGTGGTCCACTTTGTGAAGGGGGAGCGGGTGGTGGACTTGGGGACGGAGGAGGAGGCCTCGGTGCGGACGGGGCATGCTGGGGGTGATTTTGGGCTTATGGCGGCCTTTGTGGCGGCGGTGGAGCGGGGGGACCCTTCTTTTTTGGAGCCCTTTGCGGAGGCGGTGGAGGCGCACCGGCTCACCTTTTTGGCGGAGGAGGCCAGGCGGAAGGGGGTGGTGGTGGAAAACCCCCGGCCCTGAGGGCCGGGGCCTTTGGCGGAGAGGGCGGGATTCGAACCCGCGAGGCAGGTTTAAGCCCGCCTACACGATTTCCAGTCGTGTCCCTTCAGCCGCTCGGGCACCTCTCCAAGCGCCGAGCTTGAGTGTAGCAAGGGGCATTCCGAGCGTCAAGTAATCTGGAAGCGTGCGGGTGGTGGTGGCCCACGAGAACCTGGACTACGACGCCCTGGGTTCCATGGTGCTGGCAGGGAAGCTCTACCCGGGAAGCGTCCTGGCCCTGGTGGGGGGCCTCGAGGGGCCCTTGAAGGAGCACGCCCCCCTGCTGGAGGACCGCCTGGACCTGGTCCCCGCCTCGGAGGTGGCCCTGGGCCGGGTCTCGGAGGTGGTCTTGGTGGACAACGCCCGCCCCGAGCGCATTGGCCCCTTCAAGGCCCTGGTGGGGCGGGTGCCCTTCGTGGTCTTTGACCACCACCCCCGGGCCCCGGGGGACGTGCCCGCGGTGGGGGGACGGGTGGCGGCCGTGGGGGCCACGGTGAGCCTGCTGGTTCCCCTCCTAAGGGAAAGGGGCCTCTCCCTGACCCCTTTGGAAGCCACCTTGGCCTACGCGGGGATCTGGGAGGACACCGGGGGCTTTAGCTTCCCCTCCACCACCCCCTCGGACCTGGAGGCCGCCCGTTTCCTGGCCGAGGAAGGGGCGGAGATCCCCCGGGTGCGGGAATGGGTGCGCCCCCACCTTTCCGAGGAGGCCCGGGCCGTCCTCAAGGCCCTGCTCCAGACGGCCCGGGTGGTGGAACAGGAGGGCTTCCGCCTCCTTTTGGCCCGGGCCAAGGAGGAAGGGTATGTGCCCGCCCTGGCCCCCCTGGCCCACACCCTTTTGGACCTGCACGAGGCGGAGGGGGTGCTCCTGGTGCTCCGGCTGGGCCGGGAGGTGCTCCTCATCGCCCGGAGCAAGGAGCGCCTGGACGTGGGGCGGTGGCTTGCCCAGGTGGGGGGGGGCGGGCACCCGCGGGCCGCCTTCGCCCGGGTGCGCGGGGTCCGCCACGCGGTCAGGCGCCTGCTGGAAACCCTGCCAGAGCACCTGGAGCCCGAGCCCACCTTGCGGGAGGCCATGACCTCCCCCGTGGCCACCCTGTCCCCGGGGACGGTGCGGGAGGCCCTGCGGGTCTTAGAGGAGCGGGACTACGGGGCCATGCCCGTGGTGGTGCCCCTGGAGGAGGGGGTGCGCGTGCTGGGCCTGGCCCGGAGGCGGGACCTCAGGAAGGCGGAGCGCCTGGGCCTGGCCGACCACCCCGTGGAGGGCTTCCTGGCCCGGGCCGTGGTCCTTCCCCCGGAGACCCTGCTCTCCCAGGTGGGGCCCTACCTGAAGGAGGGTGGGGGGCGGGTCCTGGTGGGGGAACGGGTGGGGGAGGGGTTTAGGCTTCTCGGCATCTTCACCCGCACCGACCTCTACCGCAAGCGGCCCTTGGGGGAAAAGCCCCTGGGGGAGAGGATCCTCGAGGCCTTGCCCGAGGGGGCCAGGCGCGTGGTCCTGGCCCTCAAGGAGGCCTTTCCCCAAGGGGTCTACCTGGTGGGGGGCTCGGTGCGGGATGCCCTCCTGGCCCGCTTTGGGCCGGATTTGGACCTGGTGCTGGAGCCGGGGGTCAGGGTGGGGGAGGTGGCCCGGTTCCTGGTGGAACGGTTTGGGGGGAGCTATGGCCTCCACTACGCCTTCGGCACCGCCAGGGTGCGCCTGGCCTTCGGGCTCGTGGTGGACCTGGCGGAGAGCCGGGAGGAGGTCTACCCGTACCCTGGAGCCTTGCCCCAGGTGCGCCCCGCCCCCATCGCCAAGGACCTGGAGCGGAGGGACTACACGGTGAACGCCATGGCCCTGGCCCTCGCCACCCTGGAGCTTCTGGACCCCTACGGGGGGCTCAAGGATCTGGAGGCCCGCCTCCTCCGGCCCCTCCACCCCCTCTCCTTCGTGGAGGACCCGAGCCGCATCGTCCGCGGGGCGCGCCTGGCGGCCAGGCTGGGCTTCCGCTTCGCCGAGGAGGCCCTTAGGGCCCTGCCCGCCGCCCTCCTGCCCGAGGTGCTGGAAAGCGCCAGCAGGAGCCGCCTGCGGGACGAACTCCTCCTCACCCTGGGGGAGGACACCTTCCTCGAGGCCCTCCTCCTCCTGCAGGACCTGGGGGCCTTGGCCGCCCTCTACGGGCTCAGGCTGCCCCCGGCTGCCCCGGGGGGAAGACCATTAAGGGAGTTCTTCGCCCGGCTCCGGCCGCCTTCCGAGGAGCCCCACCCGGAGCGCTTCTTGGTGGAGGCCCGCCTCCTCGCCCTCCTCTCCCTGCAGGAGGACCCCCTGGAGCGGGCCTTGGCCTTGGGGCTTCCCAAGCGTCTTCAGGAGGCCTTGGCCCTCTTGCTAAGGGCCATCCGGGGCGAGGAGGTGGAGCGGGAGGGGCTTCAGAAAGAGCCCCTGAAGAGCGCATTCCTCGCCCTCTTCCCCGAAAGGGAGGCCTGGCTTTACCAGAAGCGGCGGGTCCTCATGGGCCGCGACCTGTTGCAGCTGGGGCTGAAGCCCGGCCCCAAGGTGGGGGAGATCCTGAGGCGCGTGGCCGAGGCCCGGGCCCGGGGGGAGGTGGGCACCTTTGAGGAGGAGCTGGCCTTAGCCCGTAAACTGGTGGGCGATGGGACTCTTTCCCCTCCTTAACGATCCCCCGGTCTTCCTGGTGGCCCTGGCCCTCGCGGTCCTCGGCCTCGTGCTCCACAACCTCTTTCAGGCCTACCTGGCGGACCGTTACGGGGACACCGCCCCCCGCCGCTACGGCTTCCTCTCCTTGGACCTGAAGACCCACCTGGAGCCCTTGGGCCTGGTCTTCCTGGTCCTCCTCGGCTTCGGCTGGCCGCGGTTCGTGCCCACGGCCCTCCCAGGGCGCAAGGGGGCCATGGTGGCGCTCATGGGGCCCTTGGGCTTTTTCTTTGCCGCCTTCCTCTACGGCCTCCTGGCCCGGTTCCTGCCCTACCCCTTCGGGGAGGGGCTTTTGGTGGCCCAGAGGCTCATGCTCCTCCACGCCGCCATCTACCTCTTCCCCGTGCCCCCCTTGGACGGGGCCAAGGCCCTTTATGCCCTGGGCGGGTATGAGGCCAGGCGCTTTCTGGACCAGCTCTCCGCCTACGGGCCCCTGGGCTTCCTCCTCATCTTTTTGGTCCTCTCCTTCACCGGGGTCACGGGGTCCGTGGTCCAGGGCTTGGCGGGCCTCCTGAACGCCATCTACCGGAGCCTGGGGCTATGATCGCCCTCCTGCAGCAAGACCCCTTGGCCTTCCTCCTGGCCTTGGGTGCCCTGGTCTTCAGCCTGGTGTTGCACGAGCTGGGCCACGCCTACGCCGCCTACCTCTTCGGGGACCACACCGCCAAGCGCCAGGGCCGCCTCACCCTGAACCCCCTCAAGCACCTGGACCCCTTGGGCACGGTGCTCCTCCTCCTGGTGGGCTTTGGCTGGGCCAAGCCGGTGCCCATCTATCCCCCCGCCTTCCGCGCCTATCGCCTGGGGCTTTTCGCGGTTTCCATCGCCGGCATCGCCATCAACCTGGTCCTGGCGGTGCTCTTCGCCCTCTTGGTGCGGGGGCTCTTCGCCCTGGACCCTTTGGGGGTGGTCCTGACCTTCCGGGGGGAGGCGAAGACCCTGGTGGGGCTCTTGGCCCTGGCCTTCTTCTTCGCCAGCTCCATCAACCTGGTCCTGGCGGTCTTCAACCTCCTCCCCATCCCGCCCTTGGACGGCTCCAAGATCCTGCAAAGCCTCCTGCCCCTGTCCTGGCAGCCCTTTCTCTGGCGGCTGGAGCAGTACGCCTGGCTTTCCTTCCTCCTCATCCTCACCGTGCTCCGGGGGCCCATCCAGGAGGTCTTGCGCTTCGCCCGCCGGGCCTTTTTCAGCTTTTTCTTCGGCTAGACTGGACCCATGCGCACCCTAAGCCTGGCCCTCGCGGTGCTGGCCCTGGTCTTGCTCCTGCCCGCCCTTCTTCCCCTTCTCGGCTGGCTGAACTGGCTGGTCCTGCCCCTGGCCCTTTTGGCGGCGGGGCTCGGGGTGCTGAGCGGGGAGGACCGGGCCTTTAAGCTGGGGCTTTTGGTGCTGGGGGTTTCCGCCTTGCGCCTATTCCTGGGCGGGGGGTTCCTCTAGCCACGCCCGGAGCACCTTTAGGTTCCAGGCGTCCTCCTCCGGGCTCCTCGGGGTCTCCAAAATGAAGAGGCGCCCCTCCAGGCGGGGGTCCAGCAACACCCCCTTGAGCCCCTCCCTGATCCTTCCCTGGAGGAGGTGGGCGTGGTGGTCTATGCGGCTCCCCAGGCCCCCCACGGAGTCGTTGAGGTGGACCACCGGGACCTTCTCCAGGCCCACGGTGCGGTCCAGCTCGGAAAGGACCTGGGCTGGGGCTTCCCTCACGTCGTACCCGGCGGCGAAGGCGTGGCAGGTGTCCAGGCAGACCCCCAGGGGGGTGCCCTCCACCAGCCAGGCCAGCTCCTCGAACCGGGCCCCCACCTTCTCCCCGCCCCCGGCGGTGTTCTCCACCAGGAGGGTGGGCCGCTCCCGCACCCCGGCCAGGCGGAGGGCTTGGAGGAGCCCTTCCTTCACCCGCTCCCGGCTGCCGGAGCCCGGGTGGACCACCACGTACTCCAGCCCCAGGAGGCGGGCCTTCTCCAGGTCGTCCGCCAGGCTCGCCACGCTCTTGTCCCATAGCTCCCCCTCGGCTCCCAGGTTCACCAGGTAGGAGGCGTGGACCACCCCGGGAAGCTCCCCCGCCATCTCCCGGAGGGCGCGGAAAGCCTCCACCTCCCCCGGGGTGAGGCTGCGGGTCTTCCAGCCCCGGGGGCTCTTGGCGAAGATCTGGAAGGCGGAAAGGCCCAGGGCCATGGCCTCCTCCACCGCGCCCGCCACGCCCTTCTTCCCCGCGATGGAGAGGTGGAAGCCGTACCGCCTCATTCCAGCACCTCCAGGCGCACCCGGGTGGCGGATAGGGCCCCGATGGCCTTGGCGGCGGCGTAGGAGAGGTCTATGACGTAGCGGCCGCCGAAGGGCCCGCGGTCGTTGATGCGCACCACCACGTGCTTTCCGTTCCTGAGGTTGGTGACCCGCACCCGGGTGCCGAAGGGGAGGGAGGGGTGGGCGGCGGTGAGGGCGTGCATGTCGTAAACCTCCCCGCTGGCCGTGCGCTTGCCGTGGAAGCCCGGGCCGTACCAGACGGCGAGCCCTTCCTGAAGGAAGCGGGCCCCCGTTTCGGTGGCCTTTGGGTCGAGCAGGAGCACCTGGCCCGGGTGGATGAGGTCCGAGGTGAGGCCGTTCAGGCGCTTGAGCGCTTCCACGCTCAGCCCTTGGGCCTTGGCGATGCGGTAGAGGGTGTCCCCTTTCTGCACGGTGTAGGTTTGGGCGGAGGCGAAGGAAAGGAAGAGGAGGAGGAAGAGGGCCCGCACCTAGACCTCCTGCCAGTGGAGGGGAAAGTGGGAAAGGCGCTCTATGCCGGTTTCCGTGACGAGAACCAGCTCCTCCAGGCGCACGCCCCCCACCCCGGGGAGGTAGACCCCGGGCTCCACGGTGACCACCATGCCGGGCGCCAGGGTGTCCTCCGAATAGGGGGAGAGGCTTGGGCCCTCGTGCACGGCGAGCCCCACCCCGTGCCCCAGGGAGTGGACGAAGTACCGGTCCAGGCCCCACCGCGCCAGTTCCCTCCGGGCCAGGGCGTCCACCTCCTTGGCGCTCACCCCGGGGCCCAGGGCCTCCAGGGCCCGTTCCAGGGCAGAGAGCACCGCCGAAAACGCCCGCTTGAGCTCCCCGTCCACCCTGCCCAGGGCCACGGTGCGGGTCATGTCCGAGTGGTACCCCTCCACCCGGGCCCCTAGGTCAAGGGTGACGAGCTCCCCGGCCCCCAGGCGCTTTTCCGAGGCCCCGGCGTGGGGCAGGGCCCCCCGTTCCCCCGAGGCCACGATGGGGGGAAAGGCCACCCCCTCGGCCCCCCGTCTGCGCAGGAAGTATTCCAGCTCCAAGGCGATCTCCCGCTCCTCCACGCCGGGCCTGAGGAGGGGGAGGACGTGCTTTAGCGCTTCCTCGGCCAGGGCCTGGGCTTTGCGGATCCTCGCCACCTCCTCCGGGGTTTTCCGCAGGCGGAGCCCCTCGATCAGGCCCTTGGTGGGCACCCACTCCGCCGGGGCGAGCTCCCGCAGGCGCTCCAGGGCGGCGTAGGGGAGGTGCTCCGCCTCAAACCCTACCCGGCCCCTTAAGGAGCGGAAAAGCTCCTCCCGCTCTTCCCGCTTGAGCACCTGGGCCGGGAGCCTGCTTTCCCTTCCCGCCTCGGGGTAGCGGGGGTCGGTGAGGAGGAAGCCCCCTTCCGGGGTGAGGAGGACCTGGGCGTCCTCGGGGTGAGCGAAGCCGGAGAGGTAGCGGACGTTTTCCGGGCGGGTCACGTAGAGGGCGTCCAGCCCCAGGGGTTCTAGGAGGGACCTAGGTTCCAGCACGGGGGCACTATACCCCCGGGACCCCCCCTTGGTAAAGCGCCCGAGGGGGGCGAAAAGCGGCCAGGGGCCTTTTGGCCTAGGCGCGGGCCAGGTGGAAGATGGCCTTCCCCTCCTCGTCCTCCACCCGCACCTCGTACCCCCCGGGGAGGCCTTCCTGGAAGCTTACGGCCAGCACCTCCCCGGCGATCCAGTCCCCGTGCCGCCTTAGGGCCTCCCGGTAGGGGCCCTCCGCCTCGTAGCCCACCCGGATCCGGTCGGAGACCTTGAGGCCCATTTCCTTGCGGGCCTGCTGCAGGCGGCGGGTGAGGTCCCGGGCCAGGCCCTCCAGCCTCAGCTCCTCCGTGACCCGCACCTCCAAAGCGGCCACGTACCCGTCCTTCTCCAGGGCCTGGTACCCTTCCGGGGCCTGGGCCTCGAGGAGCACCTCCTCGGGCGCCAGGGTGAGCACCGCCTCCCCCACCCTTAGGGCCACCCCTTCGCCCCGGAGCACCCGGGCGGCCACCGCCTCCGCCTCCTTCTCCAAGGCCTCCCGGATCTGGGGCAAAAGCTTCCCGTACTTCTTCCCCAGAAGCTTCAGGTTGGGCAGGACCCGGTAGCTCAAAACCTTTTCCCCCGGCTCCAGCACCCGCACCTCCTTCACGTTGAGCTCCTCGGCCACCTCGGGGGCGAAGTGCCTGAGGCCCTCCCGCTCCAAGGGGGTGGGGGCGGTGACCAGGAGGAGGGGGAGGGGGGTGCGGGTCTTCACCCCGCTTTTCGCCCGGGCGGCCCGGGCCAGGTCCACCACCTTGAGCACCGCCCGCATCCTGGCCACCAGGGCCTCGTCCACCAGGCGGGGGTCCACCTCCGGCCAGTCCGCGAGGTGCACGGAAAGGGGAGCCTCCTCGTGGACGCTCCGCACCAGGTTCTGCCACAGGACCTCGGCCAGGAAGGGGGTGAAGGGGGCGGAGAGGGTGGCCACCAGGACCAGGGCCTCGTACAGGGTGGCGTAGGCGGACTCCCGGTCCAGGGCGTCCTCGTTCTTCCAGTACCGCCTCCGGCCCCGGCGCACGTACCACTGGGAGAGGTCCTCCACCACGAAGTCCCTTAGGGCCCGGGCGCTGGTGGTGGGGTCGTAGGCCTCGAGGGCCTCCGTAACCTCCTGGATGAGGTTTTGCATCCGGGCCAGGAGCCAGCGGTCCAGCTCCGGCCGCTTCTCGGGCGGGGGCGGGTTCTTGAGGTCGGGGCGGTCCAGGTTGGCGTAGGTGACGAAGAAGCTGTACACGTTCCAGAGGGTGAGGAAGTAGTCCCGCACCGTCTCCCGCACCAGGTTGGGCCCGAAGCGGCGGTCGGCCTCGGGGGGGGCGGAGATGTAGATGTACCACCTGAGGGCGTCCGCCCCGAACTCCCGGAGGATGTCCCAGGGGTCCACCACGTTCCCCTTGGACTTGCTCATCTTCTGCCCCTTCTCGTCCAGGATGAGGCCGTGGCAGATCACGTTCCTGAAGGCGATGGAGCCGAAGAGCATCACCCCGAGCTGGTGCAGGGAGTTGAACCAGCCCCGGGTCTGGTCGATCCCCTCGGCGATGAAGTCGGCGGGGAAAGCTTCTTGGAACTCCTCCCCGTTCTCAAAGGGGTAGTGGAGGGAGGCGAAGGGCATGGCCCCGGAGTCGTACCAGACATCAATTACGTAGGGCACCCGGCGCATGGTCCCGCCGCACTCACATCTGAGCTCCACCCCGTCCACGTGGGGGCGGTGGGGGTCAAAGGGCTCAGGCAGGGGCTTCGTGGCCCTTTCCCTCAGCTCCTGGAAGCTCCCGATGGCCTCCTCCTTGCCGCAGGCCCCACAGACCCAGATGGGCAGGGGCGTCCCCCAGTAGCGGTTCCGGCTTAGGGCCCAGTCCACCAGGTTCCTGAGCCACTCCCCGTACCGGCCCTCCTTGATGTGGGGGGGCACCCAGTTGATCTCCTGGTTCTTGGCCAGGAGCGCCTCCTTAAAGAGGGTGTTGCGGATGAACCAGGTCTCGGTGGCGTAGTACATGAGGGGGGTGGAGCAACGCCAGCAGTGGGGGTAGCTGTGGAGGTAGGTTTCCTCCTTGAAGAGGAGGCCCCGCCCTCTAAGGTCCTTGAGGATGGCCCGGTTGGCCTCCCGGAAGAAGAGGCCCTGAAAAGGCTCCACCAGGAGCCTGCCCTCCTCGTCCACGGTCTTCAAGAGGGGGAGGCCGTAGGCCCTGGCCGTCTCCAGGTCCTCGGCGCCGAAGGCGGGGGCCTGGTGGACGATACCCGTGCCGTCCTCCCGGCTCACGTAGTCCGCCAGGACCACGAAGTACCCCTTTTCCACCCCCTGGGGATAAGGGGGCGCGTAGGCGAGGCCCTCCAGCTCCTTCCCAGAGAAGGTCCTGAGGATGGAGGCTCCCTCCCCCAGGAGCTTCTTCCCCAGGCCCTCTTCCAGGATGAGGGCCTCTTCCCCCACCCCGAAGGCGGCGTAGGTGTATTCGGGGTGGACCGCCGCCGCCACGTTGCCGGGCAGGGTCCAGGGGGTGGTGGTCCAGATGAGGAGGCTCGCCTTCTCCAGCCCAAGCTTCTTCGGCTCCCTGAGGGGCAGGCGCACGTAGACCGAGGGGTCGGTGATCTCCTTGTAGCCTAGGGCGAGTTCGTGGGAGGAAAGGGGGGTGCCGCACCGGGGGCAGTAGGGCACCACCTTGTGGTCCCGGTAGAGGAGGCCCCGGTCAAAGAGGTTTTTCAGGCTCCACCAGATGCTCTCAATGTAGGAGGGCTCCAAGGTGGCGTAGGCGTTTTTGAGGTCCACCCAGTAGGCGATCCTTTCGGTGAAGGCCTCCCACTCCTTCTCGTAGGTGAAGACCGACTCCCGGCAGGCCTCGTTGAAGCGCTGGATGCCGTAGGCCTCGATCTCCCGCTTGTTCTTTAGGCCCAGCTTCTTCTCCACCTCCAGCTCCACGGGGAGCCCGTGGGTGTCCCACCCCGCCCTCCGGGGCACGTGGTAGCCCCGCATGGTCTTGTAGCGGGGGAAGAGGTCCTTGTAGCTCCGTGCCTGGGCGTGGCCCACGTGGGGGAGGCCGTTGGCGGTGGGGGGGCCCTCGTAGACCGTGTAGCGGGGGCGGCCCCTGCGGTTTTCCACGCTCTTCTCGAAGATGGCCTCCCGCTTCCAGAAGGCCAGGACCTCCTCCTCCAGCTTGGGAAAGTTGGGTTCGCCGACTTCCTTGAACATCTCCCGCCTCCTTACGAAAACGCCCGCGCCCCAAAGGGCGCGGACGAAAGCGCTAACGGCTTCCGCGGTACCACCGCGCTTCCTGGGGAAGGCCCCCAGGCCCTCATTAGGGCGCTATCACGGGCGCCACCCGGCGGGCATTACTCAGGGGAATCCCTTTTCCTCCCGCGGCTCCGGGGCGATCTTCCCGCCTTTCCTCACCGCCGGGCTCCCACCCTCCCCGGCTCGCTTTGGGCTTTTGGAAAGGGGTACTCTCCCCATCCTCGCCTTTACAGCCTTGGCCCCCTGGGGTAAAATCCCCCGTTGGCGGCTAAGGCTATGCTAGCAGCCCCTCCCCTCGCTTGACAACGCCCTGAGCAGGTCTGCTAGACTCAAGCTAAGCCGGTCCTCTTTCCACGCAAAAGGAGTGCACATGGAGCTTTACCTGGATACCGCCAGCCTGGAGGAAATACGGGAAATTGCCCAGTGGGGGGTGCTCTCCGGGGTGACCACCAACCCTAGCCTGGTGGCCAAGGAGTTCGCCGCCCGGGGGGAGAAGCTAAGCCAAGGGGGCCTCGAGGCCCACCTGCGAGCCATCTGCGAGGCGGCGGGTGGCCCTGTGTCCGCGGAGGTCACCGCCTTGGACGCGGAGGGGATGGTGGAGCAGGGGAGGAGGCTTGCCGCCATCCACCCGAGCATCGTGGTCAAGCTCCCCACCACCGAGGAGGGCCTCAAGGCCTGCAAGCGCCTCTCCTCGGAGGGCATCCGGGTCAACATGACCCTCATCTTCTCCGCCAACCAGGCCCTCCTGGCGGCGAGGGCCGGGGCGGCCTACGTGAGCCCCTTCCTGGGCCGGGTGGACGACATCTCCTGGGACGGGGGCGAGCTCCTAAGGGAGATCGTGGAGCTATTGCAGGTGCAGGATCTGCCCGTGCGGGTCATCGCCGCCTCCATCCGCCACCCCCGCCACGTGACCGAGGCGGCCCTCTTGGGGGCGGATATCGCCACCATGCCCCACGCGGTCTTCAAGCAACTCTTGCGCCACCCCTTGACGGACATCGGCCTGAAGCGCTTCATGGAGGACTGGGAGAAGGTAAAGCCATGAGGAGGAGAAGCGAAGCCCAAGAGGCCCCCCTCTCCTACCAGGAGCTTTCGGCCAAAATCCTGCCGGAGCTGCACCTCCTGGCCCAGGAGGCGGGGATTGAGAACTACAAGCGCATGAAGAAGGACCAGCTCATCATGGCCCTCCTGGAACGCCAGACCCAGGGGGAGGGTCTGCAGCTGGTCAAGGGCTACCTGGAGATCAGCCCGGACGGCTACGGGTTCTTGACGGAGAACCTCTACAACCTGGAGTCCCGGGTGGCCATCGTCTCCGCCGGGCTCATCCGCCAGTACGCCCTGAGGAGCGGGGACTACGTGGTGGGCCGGGTCCGCCCCCCCAGGGAGAACGAGCGCTTTGGCACCCTCATCCGGGTGGAGGCGGTGAACGACCTGGACCCCGAGGCCGCCAAGGACCGCCCCCGCTTCGACGAGCTCATCCCCCAGTTCCCCGACCGGCAGATCAAGCTGGAGACCACCCCGGACGAGCTCTCCACCCGGGTCATAGACCTCCTCGCCCCCATCGGCCGGGGCCAGCGGGGCCTCATCGTGGCCCCCCCCAAGGCGGGGAAGACCACCCTCCTCAAGAAGATCGCCAACGCGGTGCTGAAGAACGAGCCCGACATCAAGGTCATCGTCCTCCTCATAGACGAGCGCCCCGAGGAGGTCACGGACTTCCGGGAAAGCGTCCAGGGGGCTGAGGTCATCGCCAGCACCTTCGACGAGCCGCCCCAGAACCACATTCGGGTGGCGGAGTTCGTGCACGAAAGGGCCAAGCGCATCGTGGAGGAGGGGGGGCATGTGATGATCCTCCTGGACTCCATCACCCGCCTGGCCCGGGCCAACAACCTGGTCACCCCGCCCACGGGGCGCACCCTCTCGGGCGGCCTGGACTCCGCGGCCCTCTACTTCCCCAAGCGCTTCCTGGGGGCGGCCCGGAACATCCGGGGAGGGGGGAGCCTCACCATCCTCGCCACCGCCCTCGTGGAGACGGGAAGCCGCATGGACGACGTGATCTTTGAGGAGTTCAAGGGCACGGGCAACATGGAGCTCCACCTTTCCCGGCGCCTGGAGGAGCGCCGTATCTTCCCCGCCATCGACATCCTCAAGTCGGGCACCAGGCGGGAGGAGCTCCTCTTGGGGGAGGAGGTGGTGCACAAGATGTGGCTTCTCCGCAAGGTTCTGGCGGACATGGACCCCGCGGAGGCCATGGAGATGCTCCTGGCCCGCCTTGCGCGCACCAAGAGCAACAAGGAGTTCCTGGCCTCCCTGGCGGCCCGCTAGGCGCCCCTTCCTTAGCTTCGCCCCATACCGGCTTCCGGTATGGGGGCGCCCTTTTGGGGCGTTTTTCCCTTGGGGGCGCGTCTTTTTCCTCTGGGGGCATTTTGCCCCTTGCCTTTTGCGGGGCGCCCACTGGTATAATCCCCCCCGAGGTTGGCGGTTCGGTTTTGTTGGAGGTGAGCGTTGCGGGGAGTTTTGGGGATCCTGTGCCTTTTATGCGGTTCTGCCCTGGCTTCCGCCAAGCTACCTATCCTCAGCCCCCTGCCCCTTCCCGAGGCCACGGTGGAGGTGGGGCAGGCGCCCAGGAAGGGGTGGGTGGTGTATACGGTGCGCCCGGGGGACACCCTGGCGGGCCTCGCGGCCCGCTACGGGGTGGACCCGCGGCACATCATGTGGTCCAGCGGCTTGAAGAACGACCGCCTGCAGGTGGGGCAGCGGCTCCTCATCCCCTTGGTGGCCCAGGAGGAACGCCCCCCCCGGGTGCCCCCGGGGGTGGAGGCCTACCGGGTGCGGCCGGGGGACACCCTGGCGGGCCTGGCCAGCCGCTTTGGGGTGAGCGTGCTGGACCTCATCTCCGCCAACCCCTCCCTGGAGAGCCTGGACCAGCTGGTGGCGGGGAGCGTGCTTTACATCCCCAAGAAGGCCAAGGGCCTCCTGGTCTCCCTGCCGGAGGGGCAGACCCTTTTGGACCTGGCGGCCCGCTTTGGCCTCTCCCCGGTGCAGGTGGCCCGGGCCAACGGCATCCAGAACCCCGCGGAGCTTAGGCCGGGGGACCTGGTCCTCCTTCCCGGGATCCAGGCCAAGACCACCTACGAGCGCCTCCTGGCCAAGCAGGAGGCGGAGCGAAAGGCCCGCCTCGAGGCCGAACGCCGCCGCCAGGAGGAGCTTAGGCGCCTGGCCGAGGAGAGGAGGCGAAAGCAGGCCCTGGCCCAGAGGCAGCAGGCCCAGAGACCCCAGGCCCAGGCGCGCCGGGTGAGCTACCAGGAGGGGGCCATGCGCTGGCCCCTTTCCGGCTTCCGCATCACCACCTACTTCGGCCAGCGGGGCGCCTTCCAGCGTTACCACACGGGCATTGACCTGGCCGCGCCCCACGGCACCCCCATCATGGCCGCCAAGGCGGGGCAGGTGCAGGTGGCGGGCTGGAGTTCTTGGGGCTACGGCTTCCACGTGGTCCTGGACCACGGGGGCGGGGTGGAGACCCTCTACGCCCACATGTCCCGCATCGCCGTGCGGGCGGGGCAGTGGGTGGAGGCCGGGGAGGTCATCGGCTACGTGGGTTCCACGGGCTGGTCCACGGGGCCCCACCTGCACTTTGAGGTGCGGGTGGGGGGCGTGCCCCGCAACCCCTTGGCCTACCTGCCCTGAGGCGGATCAGTACCCTGCCGAGGCTTCCTCCTTGCGGGGGGCGGACCGAGGACTGAAACCAAGGCGCTGGCCTTCGGTCCTGCCGGGGAGCGTAGCCCCCGGCTTTGTCCTTGACCGGGCGCGGGGTAAGCTGGAGGATGGAGGGCGGGATGGAGAAGGGAACCTTCCAGATCAAGACGGGCTTCGCCGAGATGTTCAAGGGCGGGGTGATCATGGACGTGACCACCCCCGAGCAGGCGGTGATCGCCGAGGAGGCGGGGGCGGTGGCGGTGATGGCCCTGGAAAGGGTGCCCGCGGACATCCGCGCCCAGGGGGGCGTGGCCCGCATGTCCGACCCCAAGATCATCAAGGAGATCATGGCGGCGGTGTCCATTCCCGTCATGGCCAAGGTGCGGATCGGCCACTTCGTGGAGGCCATGATCCTCGAGGCCCTCGGGGTGGACTTCATCGACGAGTCCGAGGTGCTCACCCCCGCGGACGAGGAGCACCACATCGACAAGTGGAAGTTCAAGGTCCCCTTCGTGAACGGGGCCCGGGACCTGGGGGAGGCCCTAAGGCGCATCGCCGAGGGGGCGGCCATGATCCGCACTAAGGGGGAGGCGGGGACGGGCAACGTGGTGGAGGCGGTGCGCCACGCCCGCACCATGTGGAAGCAGATCCGCCACGTCCAGTCCCTCCGGGAGGACGAGCTCATGGCCTACGCCAAGGAGATCGGGGCCCCTTTTGAGCTCGTGAAGTGGGTCCACCACCATGGCCGTCTCCCCGTGGTGAACTTCGCCGCCGGGGGCATCGCCACCCCGGCCGATGCCGCCCTCATGATGCACCTGGGCATGGACGGGGTCTTCGTGGGAAGCGGCATCTTCAAGTCCGGCGACCCCAAGAAAAGGGCCCGGGCCATCGTGCGGGCGGTGACCCATTACAACGACCCCGAGGTGCTGGCCGAGGTGAGCGAGGACCTGGGCGAGCCCATGGTGGGCATCAACCTGGACCAGCTCAAGGAGGAAGAGCGGCTTGCCAAGCGGGGCTGGTAGGGGGGAGCCTTGGGACGGGCGGTCTGCGGGGTCTACGAGATCCACCCGGAAGCGGTGGAGCGGGCCCGGGCCGCCCTGCCTAGGGAGGAGGTGGTGAGGGAGGCCAGCCTCCTCCTCAAGGCCCTTTCCGACCCCACCCGCATCCGCCTCCTCCTGGCCCTGAAGGCGGCGGGGGAGCTTTGCGTGTGCGACCTGGCCCTTCTGGCGGGGGTTTCCGTCTCCGGGGTGAGCCACCAGCTCAGGCTCCTCCGCCAGGCGAGGCTCGTGGCCTTCCGCCGGGAGGGGAAGCAGGTCTATTACCGCCTCGCCGACCGGCACGTGGAGGGCCTTTTGGCGGAGGCCTTGGCCCACGCAGAAGAGAACACTTGACCAAATGTTCAAATGATGTTACCCTGGGGGCATGGAGGCTCCGAGGGTACGCGTGTTCCAGGTGGAGGGCATGGACTGCGCCTCGTGCGCCCGCAAGGTGGAAGAGGCCCTGGGGTCCGTGCCGGGGGTGGCCAAGGCGGAGGTGAGCTTTGCCAGCGGCAAGGCCTACCTGCACCTGGAGGTCCCCGGGGCGGAGAAGGAGGCCCAACGGGTGCTGGCCGCCATGGGCTACCGCCTTAAGCCAAGGGGGGAGGAGGCCCGGGGGCTTCCCGGCCCTTGGCGTTATGCCGCCCTCTCCGGGGGGCTTCTGCTTCTCGCCTTCCTGGCCTCCCCTTGGGCGCTCGCCTGGGGGGCGTGGGGTTACACCACCGCCGCCCTGGTGGGGGTTTTCCCCCTGGCGAAGAGGGCCCTGGCGGGCTGGCGAAAGAACCCCTTCAGCATGCAGGCCCTGGTGACGGTGGCCACCTTGGGCGCCCTGGCCCTCGGGGCCCAGGCGGAGGCGGGGGTGGTGGTCTTCCTCTTCCTGGTGGGGGAGGTGCTGGAGGCGTACAGCGTGGCCCGGGCCCGCAGGGCCCTCTTCGTCCTCTCGGAGCTTCTGCCGCGGCGCGCCTACCGGTGGCGGGAGGACGGGGTGGAGGAGGTGCCCCTCGAGGCCCTCGCCCCCGGGGACCGGGTGCGGGTGCCCCCGGGGGAGCGGGTGCCCGCGGACGGGGTGGTGCTGGCGGGGGAGGCCTGGGTGGAGGAGGCCGCCTTCACCGGGGAGGCCCTGCCCCGGGCCAAGGGGGTGGGGGACAGGGTCTTTGGGGGAAGCCTGGTGGTGGAGGGAAGCCTCCTCCTCCAGGTGGAGCGCTCCCCAAAGGAGGGCTTCCTGGCGGAGGTGGAGCGCCTGGCGGAGGAAGCCCTTCTGCATAAGGGCCAGGCGGAGCGGTTTATGGAGGCCTTCAGCCGCCGCTACACCCCTGCGGTCCTAGGGCTTGCGGGCCTCGTGGCCTTCGTCCTCCCCCTTTTCCAGGGGGACTTCGTGGGGCACGTGTACAAGGCCCTCGCCCTCCTCCTCATCGCCTGCCCCTGCGCCCTGGTGATCTCCGTGCCCGCGGCCATCGCCAGCGGGGTGGCCCGGGGGGCGAGGGAAGGGGTGCTCTTCAAGGGCGGGGCCGCCCTGGAGCGCCTGGGGAGGGTGCGCCACCTGGCCCTGGACAAGACGGGGACCCTCACCCTGGGAAGGCCCCGTCTGGTGCGGGTGGTGCCCTTAGGGGCGGGCGAGGCGGAGGCCCTGGCCCTGGCCAAGGCGGTGGCCGAGGGCTCGGCCCACCCCCTGGCCCGGGCGGTGCGGGAGGCCCCGGGGGCGGGGGGCTTGCGGGCCACGGGCCACCGGACGGAGCCGGGCCTGGGAGCCTTCGCCCGGGTGGGGGAAAGGGAGGTGGGGCTCGTGCGGCCGGAGGCCTTGGCGCTCTCCCCGGAGGTCCGGGCCCAGGTGGAGGCCCTGGAGGGGGAGGGGATGAGCCTCGCCCTCTTGGTGGGTGACGGGGAGCCCCTGGCCCTTCTCGCCTTCCGCGACGCGCCGCGGCCGGAGGCCAAGGGGGCCCTGGCCGCTCTCCGGGCCTTGGGGCTTAGGCTCCACCTCCTCACCGGGGACCGGGAGCAGGCGGCGAGGGACCTGGCGGAGGCCTTGGGCCTCGCCCCTGAGGAGGTCCGGGCGGGGCTTAGCCCGGTGGACAAGCTCCGCGCGGTGGAGGCCCTGGCGGAAGGGGGAGGGGTGGCCATGGTGGGGGACGGGGTGAACGACGCCCCCGCCCTGGCCCGGGCCCAGGTGGGCCTGGCGGTGGCCGAGGGCACGGAGGCCGCGCTTCGGGCCGCGGACGTGGGCCTCCTCTCCCTGGCCGCCTTGCCCAAGGCCTTCCGCTTGAGCCGCCTCACCCTAAGGGTGGTGGCGGAGAACGTGGCCCTGGCCGTGGGCCTGAAGGGGGCCTTCCTCCTCACCACCCTCCTGGGGTATACGGGGCTTTGGCCCGCCGTCCTGGCCGACAACGGGGCCCTGGTCCTCGTCACCCTCAACAGCCTGAGGCTCCTCTGGGTGCGGGTATAATCCCCGCATGGCCAAGCGGCGCTATCCCAAGCTTCTGGAACAGTTCCTTGAGAGCGAGGCTAAGGGCGGCATCCTCCTCTTCCTGGCCGCCCTTTTGGCCTTTCTGCTGGCGAACGCGCCCTTCGCCGGGGGGTACTTCGCCCTGCGGGAGGTGCCCGTGGGGCTCAGGGTGGGGGACTTTGCCCTGGAAAAGCCCCTCCTCCTCTGGGTCAATGACCTCCTCATGGCCTTGTTCTTCCTCCTGGTGGGCCTCGAGCTCAAGCGGGAGCTCCTCGCCGGGGAGCTTAGGGACCCTCGCCAGTCGGGCCTGGTGGTGGCCGCCGCCCTGGGCGGCATGGTGGTGCCCGCGGCCCTCTACCTCCTCCTCAACCCCACGGGGCCGGAGGCCCGGGGCTGGGGGGTGCCCATGGCCACGGACATCGCCTTCGCCCTCGGGGTCTTGGCCCTGGTGCCCAAGGCGCCCTTGGGCCTCAAGCTTTTCCTCACCGCCTTAGCCATCGTGGACGACCTGGGGGCGGTGCTGGTCATCGCCCTCTTCTACACGGGGGGCCTCGAGGGGACCTACCTCCTCCTGGCCGCCCTCACCCTGGCCCTGGCCTTCCTCCTGAACCGAAGGGGGGTTTGGTACCTCTGGCCCTACCTGCTCCTGGGCCTTCCCCTCTGGTACCTCGTGCTCCAGTCGGGCCTCCACGCCACCCTGGCCGGGGTCTTGCTGGCCATGGCCGTCCCCTTGCGCCGGGCCAGGCCCTTCCGCGGGGAGACGGAGGCGGAGGACCCCGAGGCCCTCGAGGGGGAGCTCGAGGCCCTGGAGGAGGAGGTGGAGGAGGCCCAAAGCCCCCTGCACCGCTTGGAGCACGCCCTGCATCCCTGGGTGGCCTACGGGGTCCTGCCGGTCTTCGCCTTCTTCAACGCCGGGGTGGCCCTAGGGGGCTTGCAGGTGGGGCCTGTGGCCTGGGGCGTGGCCCTGGGCCTCCTCCTGGGGAAGCCCCTGGGCGTCCTGGGTTTCTCCTGGCTGGCCCTGCGCCTGGGCCTGGGGACCTTGCCCGAGGGGGTGGGGCTCAAGTCCATCCTGGGGGTGGGCTTCTTAGCGGGCATCGGCTTCACCATGGCCCTCTTCATCGCCGGGCTTGCCTTCACCGGGGGGATGCTGGACCAGGCCAAGGTGGGGGTCCTGGCCGCTTCCCTGGTGGCGGGGGCCATAGGCTACGCCCTGGTGCGGGCTTCCCTTGACAGGCGGGGGGCCTAGGCCCAGGATGAGGGGCGTGGTGGGCGTACTGGCCCTGCAAGGGGATTTCCGCGAGCACAAGGAGGCGCTGAGGCGGCTTGGCGTGGAGGCCAGGGAGGTGCGGAAGCCCGAGCACCTGGAGGGCCTAAAGGCCCTCATCGTCCCCGGTGGCGAGTCCACCACCATCGGGAAGCTCGCCCGGGAGTACGGCCTGGAAGAGGCGGTGCGGAGGCGGGTGGAGGAGGGCACCTTGGCCCTCTTCGGCACCTGCGCCGGGGCCATCTGGATGGCCCGGGAGATCCTGGGCTATCCGGAGCAACCCCGCCTCGGGGTCTTGGACGTGGCGGTGGAGCGCAACGCCTTTGGCCGCCAGGTGGAAAGCTTCAGGGAGGACCTGGAGGTCCGGGGGCTCGGCCCCTTCCCCGGGGTCTTCATCCGCGCCCCCGTCTTCCGGCGCCTGGGAGAGGGGGTAGAGGTCCTGGCGGAGCTAAAGGGCCTCCCCGTCTTGGTGCGGCAGGGGAAGGTGCTGGCGAGCGCCTTCCACCCCGAGCTCACGGGGGATGCCCGCCTCCACCGTTACTTCTTGGACCTGGCAAAGCAGGGATAGGGGCAAGCCCATGGCCAACGCCCTGCACCAGAACTCAGGCTAGCGCTCCTTGCTCTCCCCAGAGCTCCAAGCTGCTTTCCTGGGAGGGGAACGCCTTGCGGTCTTCCGCCAGGGCCTTTTAGAACCTCGTGCCTGGGACGGCATATGGACTATCAGGAGCGCCGCCGAGTAGCTTTCGGAGAGGCTCCCGGCGGGCTTGAAGCTGGGTGAAGCGGCTGAGCTTTGCCCCCCTTGCCTGCCTGCAAACCCAGCCGGACCTGCTTCGGGGCCACACCCTGTTCCGGTGATGGTTTGGGGGATGCTAGGGGAATGGTTCAGGGGGCGCTCTTATGAGGCGTGGGCCTGCTCTCACTTGCCGTAGACCAGGCTAGGTAACCAGGTGGCTAGGCCTGGGAAAAGTATGAGGATAACGAGCCCTGTGAGTTGTAGAAGCAAAAAAGGGATGGCCGCCCGATAGATGGTGCCCATGGGAATCTGGGGGGCCACCCCACGCACATAGAAGAGGGCATAGCCAAAGGGAGGGGAGAGAAAGGAAAGCTGCATGTTAACCAGATACAGGACCCCAAACCATAGGGGGTCAAAACCCAGGTCCCGGATAATGGGCACAAAGACCGGTACGGCTAAGAGGAGAATGCCCACCCAATCTAGGAACATTCCCAGGACAATGAGGATGACCTGCATAAGAATGAGGATGCCCCAAGGGGAAAGACCCGTGCCTAGAAGGAGTTCGCTGATGTACCTGTCCCCTCCCTGCGCTACATAGAAGGCCACAAAGGCGTTAGCTCCGAAGATAATCCAAAGGACCATGGCGGTGGCCTTGGCGGTTTGCTCGAGGGCCAAGCGGAGGTTGTACCAGGTTAGCTTGCGGTGCAAGGCGGCTACCAATAGAGCCCCGAAGGCCCCTACCGCTGCAGCTTCTGTGGGCGCAGCAAGGCCTAGGAAGATGGTTCCGAGGACTAGGAAGATGAGGAAGAGAGGAGCCCAGATGGTTCGTAACGCCCGCCATCTTTCTTCCCAAGAGGGGGCTTCTTCCTTGGGGATCCGGGGAGCGCTTTGGGGATAAAGGAGGGCGTAGACTATGGAGAAGACCATGTAAAGACCAGAGAGGACTAACCCGGGAAGGACGGAGCCAAGGTAAAGCTCTCCCACGGACTGGTTGGCCACGAGGCCGTAGATGATGGCCAGGACACTGGGTGGGATAAGGATACCCAGGGTTCCCCCGGCCATTACCGTACCTGCGGCTAGCACAGGGCTGTAGCCCCGGCGTAGCATGGAGGGTAGCGCCACCAGGGCCATGGTCACTACCGCAGCTCCAATCACTCCCACCATGGCGGCAAGAACGGTGGAGGCCGCCACCGTAGCCACAGCCAGACCACCTGGCACCCGCCCTAGCCACTTGTAGGCCACGTCAAAGATCTCTTCAATGAGCCCAGACTTTTCCAGCATGGAGGCCATAAAGATGAAGAGGGGGATGGCTGCCAGCAAGTACTGGGTCATGTTGTTCCACATGCGTTGGGGGACCAGGGCTAGAGCATCGGGGGTCCAAAGCCAGGCGATGAAGCCAACGGCCAGACCTCCAATCAGGAAAGCGAGGGGATAGCCCGTGAGGAGAAGGAGGAAAAGGCTGCCGAACATCAACCAGGTTAAGATCTCAACGGGCACGATCTTCCTCCTTTCCCAAGAGCACCATCAGGTCCCGGATAGCGTTAGCCAGGCCTTGGAGCAGAAGCAGCGCTGCCCCAAGGGGAATGGCTAGCTTAAAGGGGAAGAGGGGTATGGCTTGGTTGGCCAGGGAGAACTCCCGGTTTTGCCAGGAGGTCCAAAAGAACTGCCAACCGTAGACAAGAAGGGTGCCGGAGAAAAGGGCAAGAAACGCAAAGCCAAACAGGTTTACCCATGCCCTCCCCTTGACAGAGAAGCGGGCGTAGAAGACGTCTACCCCCACGTGGGCCTTTTCCTTAAGGGCATAAGCCCCGGAAAGCGCATAGAGTAAACCAAAAAGCAAGGTGGAGATCTCGTGCGCCCACTGTGTGGGAGCATTGAAGAAGTACCGCCGTACCACCTCTACGGTGAGAATGAGCACCGCCGCCAGGGTAAGCCAAGCGGCCGCGCGGCCTGACCACAAGCTGAGAGCCTCTACCAAGGCTAGGAAGCGTTGGAGTACCTGCCCCACGTTGGCGCTCCTAGAGGCTAAGACCCCGGATATCCGCGTCGCTGACGTAGCCCAGGGCTTTCATGTACTCCAGCTGCGTGGAGAAAGCCTGGCGAGAATACTTGTCCTGCTTGGCCCACTTGAACCAGATGGGGATGGCCACGCGCCGGAATTTGCGCACGTCCACAGTGGTGAGGCGGATGATCTGCACCCCAGCTGCTTTGTATTTGGGCCAGGCTTCAAGGTTAGCCTTCTGGATGCCGGCGTAGTGGAGCCAGCTCCAATCGTGCACCGCCGCCTCAAACCGCTCCTGCAGGTTTCGGGGCAGGGCCCGCCAGCGGGAAAGGTTGAGGGTGATGTCTGCCAGGTCCACAGGTTGGTGGATGCAGGGGGTCTCGGGTGGCCCCATGATGATGTATTTGGTCACCTGGTGGAAGCCCAGGTTGTAGTTCACTGCTGGGCCCACGAAGTCGGCAGCGTCAATCACCCCGCGTTCCAGAGCAGGGTAGACCTCGCCCCCGGGTAGGAGGACAGTAGCAGCCCCGGCGGCAGCGAAAATCTCAGCGATCATCCCCCCCGGTACCCGGAGCTTCACCCCCTTGAAGTCCTCGAAGCTCTTGATGGGCTTCTTGGCGTGAATGAGGTTGTAGTCGTGCTGCACGGGGCCCACGTAGAAAAGCCCTTGCTCCTCAAAGGCCTTACGGGCCAGGTCCAGGCCCCCTAGGGCGTAGTACCAGGTTTCCCACTGGTCGGGCCGGTCCAAACCCAGGGGGTAGGAAGAAAGGAAGGCGGTGACCGGCATCCGCCCCGCCCAGTAAAGGGTGAAGGGGTGCATCCCGTCCAGGACCCCAGCTTTCACCGCGTCAAACATGTCAAAGGTGCCCACCACCGCTCCGGCGGGGAAGGTCTGAATCTCTATTTGCCCATCGGTGAGTTCCTTGACCCGCTCGGCAAACTTTTGGAACAGGGTGTAACCCACGGTGCCTGCGTCCCAAGCGGACTGGATGCGCCAACGGAACTTGGGGGCCTGGGCGATGGCCAGAGGACTAAACGCTGCGCTAGCCGCTACACCAGCAACCATCCTGCGGATAAAGTTTCTCCGGTTCTCCTTCATGGCCTTCCTCCCGTGAGGTATGGAAAGATGCCGTCAACTCCAGACGCCAGAGTGAGGTTATTCTGACGGGCCTATGAGAACATAGGAGGTGCCACCTTGTCAAGACTAGGTGGCACCGTCCCTAATAGGCGAACCGGAGAAGATACACGGAGGGGTGTATTACGGGCGCATCCGGGTGTACATCCGGGGGAAGGGGATGGCCTCCCGCACGTGGGGAAGCCCGCAGATCCAGGCCACGGTGCGCTCCAGGCCGAGGCCGAAGCCCGAGTGGGGCACGCTCCCGAAGCGGCGGAGGTCCAGGTACCACTCGTAGACCTCCTCGGGGAGGCCGAAGTCCCGGATCCTCTGCCGGAGGAGGTTCAGGTCGTGGATCCTTTGGCTGCCCCCGATGATCTCCCCGTAGCCCTCGGGGGCGAGGAGATCATCGTTCAGGACGAGCTCGGGGTCTGAGGGGTCCGGCTCCATGTAGAAGGCCTTGATCCGGGCCGGGTAGCGCTCCACGAAGACGGGGCGGTCAAACTGGCGGCTCAGGGCCGCCTCGTGGGGGGCGCCGAAGTCCTCCCCGTAGGGGAGGGGAGGTACCTCGGGGTCTTCCTGGGCGATGCGGTTCACCAAGGCCACCGCCTCCCGGTAGGTGAGCCTTGGGTAGTTCCCTTCCGCCGCGGGCTCCAAGGCCTTTGGGTCCCGCTCCAGCATCTCCAGCTCCCGGGGGCGCCTCTCCAGCACCCGGCCCACCAGGTAGCGCAAGAGTTCCTCCTGCAGGGCCATGTTCTCCTCGTGGGTCATGAAGGCCACCTCGGGCTCCACCATCCAGAACTCCAGGAGGTGGCGCCTGGTCTTGCTCCTTTCCGCGCGGAAGGTGGGGCCAAAGGTGTAGACCTTCCCGAAGGCCAGGGCCCCCGCCTCCGCGTAGAGCTGGCCGGACTGGGAGAGGTAGGCCTTTTCCCCGTCAAAGAGGTCCACTTCGAAGAGGTCGGTGGTCCCCTCCACCGCGCTCGGGGTGAGGATGGGGGCATCGAAGCGGAGGAAGCCCCGCTCCCCGAAAAAGTCGTGGATGGCCCTTTCCACCTCGTCCCGGATGCGCATCACCGCGAAGGGGCGGCGGTGGCGGAGCCAGAGGTGGCGGTGGTCCATGAGAAAGTCTATGCCGTGCTCCTTGGGGCCGATGGGGTACTCCCCGTGGGGGCGGCTCACCACCTCCAGGTTCCGCAAGGCGAGCTCAAACCCCCCGGGAGCCCGCTCGTCCCGGCGCACCACCCCCCAGGCCCTGAGGGCGGTTTCCTGGGGCAGGCGGTCCGCCTCCTGGAAGACCTCCTCCGGCACCTCCCCCTTGACCACCGTGGCCTGGAGGAAGCCGGTGCCGTCCCGGAGGATGAGGAAGTGGATCTTGCCCTTGGAGCGCCTTTGGTAGAGCCAGCCCCGGATCTCCACCTCCTGGCCCACGTGGTTGGCGATCTCGCCAATGAAGGCTCGCATACCGCCTTCATCCTAAGGGAGGGGCGGGGCGTTTACCCCACGTTTACCCCAGGCCGCTACCTTGGGCTACGGGAGGTGATGGAGATGGCTAAACGGCTTTGGGTCGGGATGTTGGTGGTGGCCGCGTTGGCGCTGGCCCAAGGAAGTGCGCCTGGGGTGTTGGCCCAGGTGTACTTCAGGGGCCAGCTGGTGGCCCAGGGCTCCTTGGACCAGGTTTGGGCTGGCCAGGTGCAGGGGGCGGGGGAGGTGCGGCTTGCCTTGGAGGGGCAGGTCTACGCCTTTGCCTTGGCCGAGGCGGGGCGGACCCTGGGGGAGACCCGGGTGTGGCTCAACGGGGAGAAGGAGCGCCTCGCCCGGGTGGCGGCGGAGCTCCAGGCTGCCCTGAAAGGGGAAAAGGACGTGGCGCTCTTTCTGCGGGGCGACCGGGTGGTGGGCTTGGTGGAGGTGAACCCCAGGGCAAGGGTTTCCGCCGAGGGGGCCACCCGTGTGGTCCTCCTCGTGAACGGGGAGGAGCGCACCCTGGAAGTGCGGCATGCCGGCTCGGTTTTGGCCGAGGTCACGGTCCAGGTGGGAGGTGAGGCTCGGGGTCTCCTGGAGGTGGCCTGGGGAAGGGGGACTGAGGGCACGGCCCCGGGTAATGCCTCGGGCCGTAGCGGCGGGGAAGGCGGCGTTGGTGTCGGCCTGGGCATCGGGATCGGCATCGGCGCGGGCGGTAGGTGAGCCCGGCGTGAACGCGCCCCCCTTGAGAGGGGGGCGGGTCTTGCTATGGTGTATCCGTGCGGATCCTGCTGGTGGAGGACGAGCCCGACATCGGGGAGCCCCTGACCCTCTTCCTCGCCAAGGAGGGCTACGAGGTGGGCTGGGCCCGGAGCGTGGGGGAGGCGTGGGGGGCCTTTTTGGAGACCGAGCCCGATCTCCTCGTCCTGGACGTGATGCTCCCCGAGGGGGTGGACGCGGGGTTTCGGTTCGCCGACGCGGTCCGGGAAGGGGGGTACGCGGGCGGGATCCTCTTCCTCACCGCCCGGGACGGCTTGGAGGACCGGGTCTACGGCCTGGACCTGGGTGGGGACGACTACCTGGTGAAGCCCTTCGCCTTTGGGGAGCTGTTGGCCCGGGTCAGGGCCCTCCTGCGGCGGGGGGCCCAGCACAAGGCGAGGTGGTTCCGCCGTGGCCCTCTGGAGGTGGACCTGGTGGGGAAAAGGGCTTTTTGGCAGGGGAAAGAGGCGATCCTTTCGCCCACCGAGTTCCACCTCCTGGAGGTCTTCTGCCTGTATCCCCACCGGCTCTTCGGCACCGAGGAACTCGCCGACCGCCTGTTTCCGGGGCGGGAGTCCTCGCTCCGGCTGGTGCGGGTCTATGTGCATCGCCTGCGGAACAAGCTGGGTCCGGAGGTGGTCCGGACCGGGGCAGGGGGGTACGGCCTTGGGCTTTCGGACTAGGCTGCTTCTCGGCGTGGGCGTGGCCGTGGGCCTGGCGGCCTTGGCCCAGCTCGCCTTCGGGTACCTGGCCCTTCTCCGGGTACGGGAGGAGACGGTGCGGCGGGAACTCCTCCTTTTCGCCCAGACCCTCTACCAGGCCCTGGACCTGGAGGGGGCCCTGCCCAGCCTCCGGGCTGAAGGGCACGCCCTCCTCCTGCCCTTCGGCGAGGGGAGGGCCCGGCTTGTGAAGGAGGGGCGGGTGTACCTCCAGTACGGGGGGCTTTTCCCCGAGGAGGAGCCGGGGTGGGTTCGAAGCGGGTGGTCCCTTCCCGAGGGCTACACCCTGGAGGTGGCCTTGCCGGCGCCGGAGCTTGGATACGTTCTAGGGGCTAGCCTTTTCGCCTTTCCCTTGGCCCTCGCTCTCGCCTTGGGGACCACCTTTTTCCTGCTGCGGCGCCTCCTTGGGCCCCTTGCGGACCTGGCCCGGGCGGCGGAGGCCCTCTCCCAGGAACGGTTCCCCGCTCCTGTGCCCGTCCCTCCGGGGCGGGACGAGGTTTCCAGCCTGGCCGAAAGCTTCAACCGGATGGTTCGGGCGGTGCGGGGTTTCCTGGAGCGGGAGCGGACCTTCGCCCGCCACGCCGCCCACGAGCTAAGGACCCCGGTGGCGGCCCTTAAAGGGCAGCTGGAAGCCCTGGAGCGGGGGCTTCTTCCCTTGGAGCGGGTCCTTCCCCGGCTAAAGGCGCAGGTAGAGCGCCTCGAGGCCCTCCTGGAGGGCCTTTTGGCCCTGGCCAGGGGGGAGGTGGAGCGGGAGCAGGTGGCCCTGAGGGCCCTGGTCCAGGAGGTGGCCTCGGCGTGGCCGGGAGTGGTCCTCCGCCTGGAGGGGAAGGGGGTGGTGTTGGGGCCAAGGGAGCTCTTGCGCCGTGCCCTGGCCAACCTTCTGGAAAACGCCTTCACCCACGGGCGCCCGCCCGTGGAGGTCCGGCTTTGGGAGGAGGGGGCTTGGGTGGGGGTGGAGGTGCGGGACCATGGGCCCGGCGTGCCTCCCGGCTTGCTACCTCACCTCGGTACCCCCTTCCTGCGGTCCGCCCCCCGGGGCACCGGGCTAGGCCTGGCCTTGGTCCACCGTACCGTGGACGCGCTCGGGGGGCGGTTTTTCGCCGAGGATGCCCGCCCGGGGCTCCGCGTGGTTCTCCTCCTGCCCAAGGAGGGCCCATGAGGCACTGGCTGGTGGTCTGGGTGCTGGGAGGGTGGGCTTGGGCTCTGGACCTCCCGCCGCTTCCCCTGCCGCCGCTTCCCCCCATAGCCCCGCCTATAGAGACCCCGAAGCCCCCGCCTAGCCCGAAGCCGGGCTCCCAGGAAGCCCCCCAACGCTTCTACGGCCAGGTCACCTTGGCCGCAGGCCAGGTGCCCCTGGTTGCGGGCGTCCCCCTCCGGGGCAACTCACCCTGGCTCCCCCTCCTGGCGCCCGGGATGCTGGTGGAGGCCGAGGGGACCTGGCAGGGGGGAGGGTTTGTGGCCGAGGCCCTTCGGGTGGTGTTCCCGACCCGCTTTGCCTACTACCGAGGCCCCGGCCTGGCGGTGGGCCAGCGGGCTTACCCTGGGGTGGAGGTGTGGACGGTGGAGGAGGGGGGAGGGGTGCGGGTCTTTGCCCTGAGGGTGGCCCCGGAGGGGGGAGAGGTGCGCCTGGTGGCGTACTGGGACGGCCAGCGCCTCCAAGCCCTTCCGGCGGGCCTTTCCCCGCCAAGCCTTAGCCTGCCCCCGGGCTGGGTGGAGGTCCTCGGCGTCTACCGGGAGGGCCGGGTGCGTTGGGTCCAGTCCCGCCCCTTCCCCTAGACCCTCCCCAGGACTGCCTCCAGGGCCTCCGCCAGCCCGCAGGCTTCCACCGGGGCCACCACCTTTTGGGCGGCCTGGCGCACGGCGGGGGAGGCGTTGCCCATGGCGATGCCCAGGCCCACGGCTTGGATGAGCTCCAGGTCGTTCTCCCCGTCCCCCACCATGGCGCACTCCGCCAGGGTGAGGCCGTGGGCCTCGGCCACGAGGCGGGCGGCGGAGAGCTTGCTCACTCCCCGCTTGGTGAGGGAGACGAAGCGCACCCCGGGCATCTTGGGGCTTTCCGCCAGGTGGGCGGCAAGCCCTGGGGGCAGGCCGTCCAGGAAGCCGCCCAGGGGAGCCCCTGGCCCCGCCAGCACCTGGAGGCGCACCAGGGGGCTTTTGAGCCCGAGGAGGTCGGCCCCTTCCGCCTGAAGGCCCAAGAGCGCCTGGTGCGCCTGGATGAGGGGGCTATCCCCCTCCACGTAAAACCCCCCTTCCGCGGTGTAGCCCTCCAGGGGAAGCCCGAGCCGCCGGGCCAGGCGCACCGCCCCTTCCGCCGCCTCCCGGGGCAGGGCCTCCACCAGGAGGGGCCTGGCCGGGGGCTCGTGGGGGTCTTGGGTGAGGCGCAGGACCACCGCCCCGGACTCAAACACGTGGAGGCCCTCTGGGTCTAGCCTCCGGGCGTAGGCCAGGGTCTCCCCCCGCCCCGGCCTGCCGGTGATGAGGGAAAGGCGCACCCCCCGCGCCTGGAGGCCCGCCACCGCAGGCCAGACGCAGGGGGGCACCCCCTCTTTCCCCACCAGGGTCCCGTCCACGTCCACGAAGACGAGCCGCACCATTCAGAGCTCCCCCGTCTTCAGGATGGCCGCCTCCCCTCCGATCTGCACCGAGTAGGGCTGGCCCGAAGGGCTATACTCCACCACCACCTCCACCACCCCCGGGTTGCCCAGGCGGTGGCCCTGGTAGATGGTGAGGGCCACCCTCCCCTCCCGCCTGGGCACCACCCCGGACCGGGCCAGGAGGGCCCCCAAGGCGGCGTTGGCCGAGCCCGTGACCGGGTCCTCGGGGATGCCGAGGAGGGGGGCGAAGTCCCGGGCGTAAAAGCTCCGGGGGCCCATGGGGGCGTAGGCGTGCACGGTGGCCACCTCCAGCCTGCGGGAGAGTTCCGCCAGGAGGGGCATGTCCGGCTCCAGGGCATCCACCACCCCGGGGGCGATGAGGGGGACGAAGAGGCTCCAAAGCCCGGTGTAGGCGATGCCGTAGGGGAGCCCCCGGTGGAGGTAGCGCTCGTCGCCGCCCAGGGCCTCGAGGGCCTCCTTGAGGGCCTGGTAGGGGGGCAGGTCCCGGAACCGGGGGGCGGGCCCCCGCACCAGGGCCTTCTTGGGCTCCCCCCCCTCGTAGAGGATCTCCACGGGCAGGGCCTCGGTGGGGGTGTGGAGGAAAAGGCGGGCGGTGCCCTGGGGCGCCAGGCCCAGGCGCACCAAGGCCAGGCCCAGGGCCACCGCCGCGTGCCCCGAGAACTCCACCTCCCCGGAAGGGGTGAAGAAGCGCACCGCGAAGACGTTGCCCTGGCGCTCGGTGAGGAAGGCGGTCTCGGGCTCCGCCAGCCTCCGGGCCACCCCTTGCATCTCCGCCGGGCCCATGCCCCGGGCGTCCAAGACGATGGCCACCCGGTTCCCCGCCCCCGGGGTGGGGGCGAAGGCGTCCACGATCACGTAGGGGATCCTAGCCATGCCGGACCACCCTGAGGCCGAGCTCCAGAAGCTGCGCCTCGGAAACCGGGCTCGGGGCCCCGGTCAGGGGGTCCTTGCCCTCCTTGTTCTTGGGGAAGGCGATGACCTCCCGGATGGAGGGGCTTCCCGTCATCAGGGCCAAAAGCCGGTCCAGCCCCCAGGCGATGCCCCCGTGGGGCGGGGCGCCGTACTCCAGGGCCTCCAGGAAAAAGCCGAACTTCTCCCGCTGCTCCTCCTCGCCGATGCCCAGCACCCGGAACATCTTGGCCTGGAGGGCGGGGTCGTGGATGCGGATGGAACCCCCCCCTACCTCCACCCCGTTTAAGACCAGGTCGTAGGCCAGGGCCCGTACCCTTCCCGGGTCCTCCTCCAAAAGGGGCAGGTCCTCGGGGTGGGGGCTGGTGAAGGGGTGGTGCATGTAGGTCCAGGCCCCTTCCTCCTCGTCCCACTCCAGGAGGGGGAAGTCCACCACCCAGAGGAAGCGGAAGCCCTCCCGGGGAAGGGCGAGCATCTCCGCCAGCCTTAGCCGCACCTGGCCCAGGGCCCCGGCCGCCACCCGCTTGGGCCCCGCCACGAAGAGGAGGGTGTCCCCGGGGCCTGCCCCCGTGGCCTGAAGGAGGGCTTCCCGCACCGGCTCTAGAAACTTGGCCACCCCGCCCGAAAAGCCCCCTTCCTCCACCCGGGCCCAGGCCAGGCCCTTCGCCCCGTGGCGCTTGGCGAGCTCCTCCAGCTCGGCGATCTCCTTGCGGGAAAGGCCCTTGGGGGCCGCCAGGGCCTTGACCCTTTCCGCCTCGCGGAAGACCCCGAAGGCGCTTTCCCGGAAGAGGTGCCCTACCTCTTGGAGCTCGAGGCCAAAGCGGGTGTCGGGCTTGTCGGAGCCATAGCGCTCCAGGGCCTCTTGGTAGGTGAGCCTGGGGAAGGGGAGGGGGAGGTCCAGGCCCAGGGCCTCGCGGAACACGTGGGCCATGAGGCGCTCGTTGAGCGCCAAAACGTCCTCCACCTCCACGAAGCTCATCTCCAGGTCCATCTGGGTGAAGTCGGGCTGGCGGTCGGCCCTTAGGTCCTCGTCCCGGAAGCAGCGGGCGATCTGGAAGTAGCGGTCTAGCCCCGCCACCATCAGCATCTGCTTGAAAAGCTGGGGGGACTGGGGCAGGGCGTAAAAGAGGCCCGGCTCGTGGCGGTAGGGCACCAGGAAGTCCCGGGCCCCTTCCGGGGTGCTCTTGGTGAGGAAGGGGGTCTCCACCTGGATGAACCCCTCCCGGTCCAGGAAGTCCCAGATGGCCTTGATGACCCGGTGGCGCAGGCGGAGGTTTTCCTGCATCCTCTTCCGGCGCAGGTCCAGGTAGCGGTACTTGAGGCGGAGCTCCTCGCTCGCCTCCTTCTCCTCCTCCCCCCGCCAGCCCGCGTCCACGGGGAAAGGGGGGGTCTTGGCCTCGGCCAGGACCTCGAGGGCCTTTAGCTCCACCTCCACCTTTCCCGTGGGGAGGCGGGGGTTGGGCTCCGGGCGGAGGCGGACCACGCCCCGGGCGCGCACCACCCATTCCGAGCGGACCCTTTCCGCGATGGGGTAGGCGGGGCTATCCGGGTGGGCCAGAAGCTGCACGATCCCTTCCCGGTCCCTTAGGTCCAAAAAGATGAGCCCCCCCAGGTCCCGGCGGCGGTTGACCCAGCCCTCCAGGACCACCTCCTGCCCCACCTCTTCCTCCCGTAGACTCCCGGCGTAATGGGTGCGGCGCATAATCCCCTAAATCTTAACGGATTCTCACGAGAGGGCCGCGAGGAGGAAGCCCAGGGCCTCGGCCCGGGGCAGGCGCACCTGTTCCCCGGTGGCCAGGCGCTTGAGGGTGACCTCCCCCGTGCGGAGCTCGTCCGCCCCCAGGAAGCCCACGAAGAGGGCGTGGCGCTTCAGGGCCTCCTCCACCCCCTTCCCCGGCTTCTTGGGGGAGAGGGCGTACTCCGCCCGGATCCGGGGCCTCAGGGCCTCGGCCAGGTAGAAGGCCTCCGCCACCGCCTCCTCCTCCAGGGGGACGAGGTAGAGGTCCGGGCCCCTGGCCTCGGGCAGGGCGAACCCCTCGGCCTCGAGGGCCAGGGCCACCCGCTCCACCCCAAAGGCGAAGCCCACCCCGGGGACCCTGGGCCCCCCCAAAAGCTCGGAAAGCCCGTCGTACCGCCCCCCACCCCCCAGGGCCGACTGGGCCCCGATGGCCTCGTGGTGCACCTCGAAGGCGGTGCGCACGTAGTAGTCCAGCCCCCGCACCAAGGCCGGGTCCAGCTCGTAGGGGACGGAGAGCCTCTCCAGGTGGCGCTCCACCTCCCGGAGGTGGGCCCTCGCCCCCTCCCCCAGGAAGTCCAGCATGGGCCTCACCCCGAGCTCCTTGAGGAGGGCCTGGTCCTTCTCGCTCTTGGAGTCCAGGATGCGCATGGGGTTGAGCTCCAGGCGCTCCTTAGAGTCCTCGGAGAGTTCCTCCCGATAAGGAAAGAGGACCTCCCGCAGGTAGGCGTTGTAGCGGGCCCGGTCCTCGGGGTCGCCCACGGAGGAGAGCTTCACGGTGAGGCGCCTTAGGCCTAGTTCCTTCAGGCTCTCGTGGAGGAGGACGAGGGCCTCGGCGTCCAGGATGGGGCTATCCGAGCCCAAGGCCTCGTAGTTCACCTGGTGGAACTGGCGGAAGCGCCCCTTCTGGGGGCGCTCGGCCCGGAACATGGGCCCCGCCATCCAGAGCCTCACGGGCTGGGGCCATACCTTCATCCCGTGCTCCAGGTAGGCCCGCACCATGGCCGCCGTGCCCTCGGGGCGCAGGGTGAGGGAGCGCCCCCCCCGGTCCTGGAAGGTGAACATCTCCTTGCGCACGATGTCCGTGGCCACCCCCACCCCTTTCTCAAACACCTGGGTCTCCTCAAACATGGGGGTGAGGAGTTCCAGGGCCCCGGCCGCCTCGAGGACCCGCCGGGCGGTGGCCACGATGTGCTGGTGAAGCCTGAGCTCTTGGCCAAAGAGGTCCTTCGTCCCCCGAACCGCCATACCTTCCCACTTTACCCCGTATACTCAGGACATGGCCGGGAAGGGCCTTGTGCGGGGGGTTCTCCTCCTCCTCTACCTCACCCTCACCCTCACCGCCTCCACCGGGGTGGCCCTGCAGATGTACCTCATGCGGGTGCAAAACCCCGGGCTAGGGGCCGACCTGTGCCGGGCGCCGGGGGAGACGGAGGAGGTGGACCACTCCCTCTTCTGCGGGATGCAGGTGGCCCCGGGCCTGGCCTTCACCGCCGGCCCCACCCCCCCCACGCTCCTGGAGACCCTCCGGCTCCGGCCCGCTCCCCGGCCCGGCTACGGGCTCTCCCTCGGGCAAAACCCCTCCCCCCGGGCCCCTCCCTTCGCCCCGGCCTAAAGGCGGCTTCGGCTTTAGAGCTTGGACGGAGGGAGGTGGTTTCCTTTGCAGGTGGTGGTGCACACGGGCGACGCGGCCCTGTACGCCCAGGCGTACGGGGCGCTGCGGCAAGCGGGTTTTTCCGTGCTTTGGAACGAGGGAGATGGCCTCGCCCTGGCGGGCCTGGACCGGCTGGAGCGGGGCCGGGTGGCCCTTTGGCCCACCTCGGGGGGGGTGCGGGCCTACGACCTCTTGGCCTACGCCTTCCTGACCCGCCGCGACGACCCCAAGACCCTCCCCGAGGGCCTTAGGGGGCGGTTTGGGGCCCGGCTTCTGCCGGGAGAGGTGGCGGTCCTTTTGGCCCTGGGGCGGGGGGTGCCCCCCGAACCCCGGTTCCTGGCCCGGCACCTCGGGGTGAACCGGGCCCAGGCCCGCTTCTTCCTCCGGGGGGTTTGGAACAAGTTCGGCCTTCCCTTGGGCCTTCTCCTGCGCCTAGCCCGGCATCAGGTGCAGGTAGCGGGGCTTGAGGACCACGCAGAGGGGGTTTCCGGGGCGGAGGTGGAGCCTTTCCTGCACGTGGCGGGGCAGGAGGATCTCCAGGCTCAAGGGCCCCCGGAAGAGGCCGCGGTAGGCCAGGCCCTCCGGGTGCAGGCGTTCTAGGTGGCCCTCGAGGACGTTCACGGAGGGCAGGGGGCGGTCGGGGCGGACCACCAGGACCTCCGCCGCCCGCACCCCGAGCCAGGCCGTCATCCCCGGCTTGGCCCAAGGGGGCAGGGGCAGGTGGAGGAAGACCCCTTCCCCCTCCACCCCGCCCTCCCGCACCCGCACGGGGAAGAGGTTCTCGTAGCCCAAGAGCCGGGCCACCTCCACCCGGGCGGGGGCGGCCAGCACCGCCTCCGGGGGGCCCTCCTGGAGCACCCCCCCTGGCCCCACCACCACCAGCCAGTCGGCCATGCCCGCCAGCACGGGGTCGTGGCTGGCCGCCAGGGCGGGGATCCCTTCCCGGCGCAGGAGGTGCACGAGCTCGGAGAGGACCTGGGCCTTGGTGAGGGGGTCCAGGGCGCTGGTGGGCTCGTCCAGGAGGAGGAGTTCGGGCCTCCGGGCCAGGGCCCGGGCCAGGGCCACCCGCTGCTTCTGCCCTCCGGAAAGCTGCCCCGGCCGCTTGTGGGCGTGGTCCTTAAGCCCGACCCGGGCCAGAAGCTCCAGGGCCCTGGCCTTCCGGTCCTTCCCGCGCAAGGGAAAGGCCACGTTCTCCCAGGCGGTCATGTGGGGGAAGAGGGCCAGGTCCTGGGGCAGGTAGCCCACGGGGCGTTTTTCCGGGGGAAGGCCGCCAAAGGGAGTACCCTCTGCGGGGAGGAGGCCCGCCAGGGCCCTGAGGAGGGTGGTCTTGCCCACCCCGCTCTCCCCCAGGAGGGCGGTGAAGCCCTCCACCCGGAAGCGGGCCTCCAGGGCGAGGGGCCGCCTTATGCGGTAGTGGACCTCCATGCCCGCGCCTTTCGTTCCAAAAGCCTCACCGCCCAGAGGAGGCCCACGCTGAGGAGGAGGAGGACCAGGGCGGCCTTAGAGGCCTCCGCAAAACGCAGGGCCTGCACCAGGTCGTAGATGTAGATGCTCACCATCTGGGTCTTTCCCGGGATGGACCCGCCCACCATGAGCACCACCCCGAACTCCCCCACGGTGTGGGCGAAGGCGAGGAGGGTGCCCGAGAGGAGGCCGGGCCAGACCAGGGGGAGGACCACCCGGGCCCAGATGCGGGCCCACGGGGCCCCCAGGGTGCGGGCCACCGCCAGGAGGTTGGGGTCCAGGCCCAGGAAGGCCTCCCGGTAGGCGGTGAGGGCGAAGGGGAGGCTGAAGAGCACGCTGGCGAAGACCAGGCCCTCCAGGCGGAAGGCCCAGGAGAGGCCGGTGAGCCTCAGCCAGGGTCCCTCGGGGCCCAGGAAGAGGAGGAGGTAGAAGCCCAAGACCGTGGGAGGGAGGACTAGGGGGAGGAGGAAGACGCTTTCCAGGAAGGCCTTCCCCCTGAACTCGCGAAAGGCGAGGAGCCAGGCCAGGGGAACGCCCAGGAGGAGGAGGAGGGCCGAGGAGAGGAGGGCCACCCGCAGGGTGAGTTCTAGGGCTACCCAGAATCCCGGCTCAGGCATCGCATGCCCCTCCTTGCTGACACCCTTGACGATCCGGAAACCCGCCGCACGGTCCTTTTACCGGGGCCCCCATGCTGGCTTGGGCCAGCACGGGGTGGCATCACTCCCCCGGCAGGAGGAAGCCGTAGCGCCTCAAGACCTCCCGGCCCTCCCGGCTCCCCACGAAGCGGTAGAAGGCCATCACCTCGGGCCTGGCCTTGCCCCTAAGCACCACGTAGTTCTGCTCCAGGCGCAGGTGGCTTTCCAAGGGGGCCACCCAGTAGACCCCGGGGCGGGAGAGGCTCTCGTGCACCGCCAGGGGCAGGGCGAGGACCCCCGCCCTCGAGGCCGCCAGGGCCAGCTGGGCCGTCTGGGAGATGTTTTCCCCGTAGACGAGGCTGAAGGAGGCCTTGCCCGCCTTGAGGGGGGAGGCGTCCCAGTAGGCCTCCACGCCCCGGTCCAGCCGTTCCCAGGGGATCTCCTCCCAGCGCAGGCGGGCGAAGTTGGGGATGGGGGCATCGGGGCGCCTTTTGAAGAGGCCGTAGTGCTCCAAGAGGGTGACGGCGGCCCGGCCGTAGGGGGCGTGCACGGGGTTGGCGATGGCGAGCTGGGTGACCTTGGGGTCCTTAAGGGCCTGGGGGCCCGGGTCCAGGCCGAGCCGCCGGTCCAGCCAGATGGCCATGCGCCCCACCGCGTAGAGGGCCCGGGTGCCGGGCTCGGCTAGACCCCGCTCCTCCAGGAGCCTGGGGTAGATGGCCTCCGCGGAGAAGTAGAGGTCGGCCTCGAGGCCCTGGGTGAGCTGGGTGTAGAACTTCCCCGAGGAGCCGAAGGAAAGCTGGACCCGGATCCCCGGGTTTTGCGCCTCAAACCGCTGGGCCAGCTCGGTGAGGGCGTACTGCAGGTCGGCGGCGGCCACCACCCGTACCTGGGCCTGGGCCCAGGCCGCGCCTAGAGCCAAAAAGATCACCCCAAGGAGCTTTTTCATCCTGACCTCCTTTGCGACCGCGGCAGGCAGCGGGGTTGCCCCCGCCACCCCGGGGCCCGTTGGCCCGGCCCGGAAGGCCCAGGGGGTCTATCCGGGCTCGGAGGCGGGACCACCTTACCACGGCCCTCCTTAAGGGCGCAAGCTTCCTCGTAAGCGCTCGCACCTTGGTTGCGCCATCTTCGGCCTGTTCCCGTGGGTCTGCCCTTTTGGGGCCCCCCACGAGGCGGAAGCCTCGGCGGGGCACGCATGCCCCCTCTCCCGCCCTGTGGCCCCGGCAATTCCGTACCAAGCCCTTTTGCCGGGGTCCCCAGGCTGGCGCAAGCCAGCCTGGGGCAGCGTTAGAAGAGGGGCTCCTGGCTCACCGCCTTCACCTGGCGCCCTTCCTTGGGGGGCAGGCTTTCCAGAACCCGTTTCACCTCCTGGATGTCCAGCCAGGTGAGGTGCTTGGGGCTTCCCGGGGCGCGGCTTGGGTTCCTGAGGAGGTAGGCGGGGTGGAACATGGGGAAGACCTTGATCCCGTGCCACTCGTGCCACTGCCCCCGCACCTTGGTGATGGCCACCTTTTCCCCCAGGAAGAACTCCGCGGCCACCGCCCCCAGGGGGACGATGATCTGGGGGGCGATGAGCTCTATCTGCTTCAGGAGCCACTTGTCCGTGCAGATCTTGGCCTCGTCGGGCAGGGGGGCCCGGTTTTGCGGGGGGCGGCACTTGACGATGTTTGTGATGTAGACCTCCTCCCGGGGGATCCCGGCGGCCTCCAGGATGCGGTTTAGAAGCTGCCCCGCCTTGCCCACGAAGGGGCGGCCCGTCTTGTCCTCCTCCTCGCCCGGCCCCTCGCCCACGATCATGAGCCTGGCGTCGGGGTGGCCTTCCCCAAAGACCACCTGGGTGCGCCCCTCCGCCAGGCGGCAGGCGGTGCAGGCCTGGGCCTGCGCTTGCAGAAGCTCCAGGGTCATTGCAGGGGTTTCCTCGCCTTCCGGGCTTCCCGGCGGATTTTGGGGTCCAGGCCGATCATGAGGAAGAAGTTCTCCAGGGCGTTCTCCTGGCCCTTGATCTCCGGGTGCAGGTCCTCCGGGGTGCCGGTGACGAAGGGCAGGGACTTGTAAAGCTCCAGGGCGTACTGCACCACGGCCTCAGGGCCTTCGGCCTCCGCCACCTCGGCCAGCTTGGCGTACACCTCCCGCCTGGCCTCGGCGTGGCGGCGGAAGACCTCCGGGTTCGGCGTTTCCGGGGCCCGGAGAACGTCCTGCTTGGCGATGCGGCGGTAGTGCTTAAGGCCGCGAACGATCTCCTCCGTGGTCAGCGTGATCTTGAACTCCATCCCCGCTCCTTTCCGGCCTTAGGGCCCATCCTTTGGCAGATTATAAGCCTCCTCACGGAGCGGTGCGTATACTTGGGGGGATGGAGGTTCTGGGCCACTATTGGTTGCGGCGCATTCTCGCTCGTATTGCAACCATTACCGTGTACGAAGGCCAGGACACCCGGACGGGGATGCCGGTCATGATCCTGAAGGGGGCGCAAGGCGCCCCCGTGCGGGGCGAGGGGCTTCTTTCCCCTTTGGAGGAAATCCCGGAGGCCTGGGTGCTGGAGTGGCCCATCGGGGCGGTGCCCCTGAGCCAGTACCTGGGGGTGGCCGACCTGGAGCGCCTGGGCCACTGGGTGCGGGAGATGGCCCAGCTTCTCCTAACCTTGGAGGCCCAAGGGGTGCGCCACGCTCCCCTTCCCGAGCTTTGCCTGGTCAAGGGCAAGCGGGTCTGGCTGGCGGGGGTGGGCGCCCAAGGCCTGGCCGGGGAGCCCGCCCGGGCCCTGGCCTCCCTGGCCCGGGCCCTGGCCGGGGAGCGCTTGGGGGACTCGCCCCTGCGGGAGGCGGTGGAGGCGGTGGAGGCCGGGAAGGGGGGCTTGGAGCTATTCCTGCGGGAGCCTAAGCCCGAAACCCCCGAGGAACCCGTTCCCCCGCCAGGCCAAGAGGCTGGGGAAGCGGGGGGGTTTTCCCCCCAGGAGGGGAGGAAGCGCCTGCCGGTGGAGCCCGTTCCCGAGGTGGAGGAGGCCCCGGGCCCGGCCCCGGAGAAGACCCCAAGCCACCCCCGGGTCATCCGCATTGAGGAGCGGGAAGAACCCCCGTTCCCCGTGGTGGAGCCCCCCCGGGACCGGGGGCTTAGGCGGGGCCTGTTGGGGCTTTTGCTGGGGGGGTTCCTCCTCGCCGCCCTGGGTTTCCTGGCCCTCCGTCCCCGGGAAAGCCCGCCGGAGGGCTACCCCATGGAGTTCCGCACCGACCCCCCCACGGAGCGGGCCGAGGTGATCCTGCTGGAGGTTCCCGAGGGCTCCCGGATGGTCCCGGGCCAGGTGCTCCTCACCGCCCCCGGGCGGGCGGAGTTTGACCAAAAAGGGGTGTACCGCCTGCGCATCCGGGTGCCCGGGAGGGATCCGGTGGACTACCTCCTGGAGGTGCCGGGGCCGCCCCTCACCATCAAGGTACGCTAGGGCCATGACCGAGCGTCCCGCCACCTACCTTTACCGCTACTTCTTCGCCGGGGAGCCCGCGGGCGAGGGGAGGCTGGAGGTGCGCCCCCAGGCCAGGGGGGTTAAGGCCACCCTGTCGGCCGAGGTGAGCCTCCCCCTGCCCAAGGTGCGCCAGCGCTGGCAGACGGAGACGGACGCCGAGGGGTTTTCCCTCTACTTCTCCGAGCGGGTGGAGGGGCGGGAGATCCGGCTGTTCACCGTGGAGCGCCTCGAGGCCGAGGGGGTGGTCCTGGTGACCCAGGGGAAGGAGAGCCTGGCCCTGCCCTTCCTCGCTCCCTACCACGACCCCCTTTCCCTCCTCCTGGCCTTGCCCAGGCTGGGGCTCCTGCCGGGGGAGGTGGCCCGGTTTCCCATGCCCGGGGGGCGGGTGTACGTGGAAAGGCTCGCCGATCTCGAGGTGGAAGGCCGCCTGCGCCTGCAGTACCGCCTCCGCCCCGGCCTGACCCTGGTCCAGCTGGAGGAGGGGATTCCCGTGCGCCTGGCGCAGCAGGTGGGAAGCCACGTGTTTGAGGCCCTTCTCCAGGGCGTGGAGGAGGTGAGGAGGCGCCGCCGCTGGGTATAGTGGAGGCATGATCTACCGCGCCGAGGAGGTGAGGGAGCGGTTCGCCCGCCGGGGGCTTGCCTTCGACCCTAAGGTGGAGGAGATCGTGCGGGGCATCCTCCAGGCGGTGCGGGAGGAGGGGGACGAGGCCCTGAACCGCCTGAGCCTGGACCTGGACGGCCACCCCGTGGAGGAGATCCCCAAGCGGGCCTGGCGCGAGGCCTACGAGGACCTGGACCCCCTGCTTCGCGATGCCCTGGAGACGGCCAAGGAGCGCATTGAGGCCTTCTACCGGGAGGAGGCCCGGGGGGGGTTTATCCGGGCGGACGAAAGCGGCCTCTTGGGCCAGCTGGTGCGGCCCCTGGCCCGGGTGGGGGTTTACGTGCCCGGGGGGAGCGCCCCTCTGCTCTCCAGCCTCCTCATGACCGTGGTCCCCGCCAAGGTGGCCGGGGTCGGGGAGGTCATCGTGGCGAGCCCCCCCAGGGTCCACCCCGGGGTCCTGGCCGCCGCCTGGGTGGCGGGGGCGGACCGGCTCTTCGCCATGGGCGGGGCTCAGGCCATCGCCGCCTTGGCCTACGGCACGGGGCGGGTGCCCCGGGTGGACAAGATCGTGGGCCCCGGCAACGCCTACGTGGTGGCGGCCAAGCGCCAGGTCTTCGGCACCGTGGGCATTGACGGCCTGGCGGGCCCCACGGAGACCCTCATCGTGGCCGACGGCTCCGCCTCCCCCAGGATCCTCGCCGCAGACCTTCTCGCCCAGGCGGAGCACGGGCCCGACTCCGAACCCTGGCTCCTCTCCCCGGACCGGGCCCTCTTGGAGCGGGTGGAGGCGGAGCTTTTCCGCCAGCTCCAGGACCTCCCCCGGGCCGAGATCGCCCGGCGGGCCCTGGAGAAGGGGGGGCTGGTCCACACCCAGGACCTGGAGGAGGCCTTTGCCCTCGCCAACCTCTACGCCCCCGAGCACCTCTGCCTGGCCCTGGCGGACCCGCTCCCGTGGCTGGGGAGGGTGGAGAACGCCGGGGGCGTCTTCCTGGGGGAGGGAAGCCCGGAGGCCTTGGGGGACTACATCGCCGGCCCCAGCCACGTGATGCCCACCTCGGGCACGGCCCGCTTCCAGGGGGGGCTTTCCCTGCGGGACTTCCTCAAGGTCATCCCGGTGATGGGCCTTTCGGAAGGGGCGGTTAAGGGGCTTGCGGCCAAGGGGGCGCTTTTGGCCCGGGCGGAGGGCCTCGAGGGCCACGCCCGCTCCCTGGACCTGAGGCGATGAGGCTCTTCCACGAACTCCTCGGCCCCCTGGAGCTTCCCGACCGCTTCCTTCGCCTGGTCTCCCTGGCCCCGAACCTCACGGACGCCCTCTTCGCCCTGGGGGTGGGGGACAGGCTCGTGGGCCGGAGCGCCTTCTGCCACCGCCCGGCGGAGGTGTTGGGCCTCCCCGTGGTGGCCTCTTACACCAAGACCCGGCTGGAGCTCCTGAGGAGCCTGAAGCCGGACCTCGTCCTCCTCTCCACCGGGGTCCAGCGGGAGCAGGCCCTCAGGCTCAGGGAGGAGGGTTTTCCCGTCTACGCCGTGCCCCTCCCCACCAGCCCCTACGGCATCCTGGAGAACCTTTCCACCCTGGGCCACCTCCTGGACCTGGAGGAAAGGGCCACCGCGCTGGCCCACGGGCTTGCGGAGCGCTACACCGCCCTCAGGGGCCGCTTCGCCCTCACCGTCTACTTTGAGATGGACCTGGGCGGCCCCGTCACCGTGGGCCGGGGGAGTTACATCGCCCAAGCCCTCCTGCACCTGGGCCTTAGGCCCATTTTCCTGGACGTGCCCCAGGCCTACTTCACGCCGGACCTGGAGGAGGTGAGGCGGAGGAGGCCCGACCTCTTCCTCTACGAGCCCAAGCCCTGGGGCAAAAACCCCCTGGAAAAGGCGAAGGCCCTGGCCGCCGAGCGGGGCTGGGACATGAAGGTGGCGGCCACGGACGGGGACGAGCTCGCCCACTACGGGCCCATGTTCTTCGGCTTTCTGGAAAAGCTTGCCCGCCGGGTGGAGGAAACCTTAGCCCAGGCTTAAGGCGGGGCCCGGCGAGGGGGCGTATAGTGAAGGCCATGAAGCGCCTGCTCTTTGGGGCCCTCTTCCTCGCCACGGCCCTCCTCCTCACCGCTTGCCCCCAGACCCCGCCGCCTCCATCGCCTTCCGCCTGCGCCCCGATTCCCCAGGACTTGGCCCCCCAAGGCCTTACGCCTGAGCCCCAGGGCATGGGCGACTTCTCGGCCCCCCACGTGCCGGGAGAGCTCCTGGTCCTCCCTGGCGGGATCACCCCTCAGGGCCTGGCCAGCCTTGTAGAGGGGATTGGACTCATAGGGAGGCTTCCCGGAGGCTTCGTTCACGTCCGGGTTTCCCCGGGCGAGGAAAGGAAGAAGGCTGAAGCCCTGCTCCGGGCCGGTGCCCGATGGGTCCAGCCCAACTATCTCTACTATCCCCTTTATGTGCCCAACGATCCCCTTTACCCTGCAAGTCTGCTGGATGCCTCGCGGCTCCAGCCCTACTACCAGGCCATCCGCCTCGAGGCGGCCTGGGATCGCCTGGGCGCCCTTCCCTGTACCCCGGTAGTGGCCGTTTTGGACACCGCTTTCAATCCGGCACACCCGGACCTCCAGACCAACCTGCTCCCGGGGCGGAACCTCACCCCGGACGGTCTGGACCCCGAGGATCTGAGTCCATCCCCGCCCCCCCAGGGGTCCGCCTATCAGTCTGGCGATGCCGACCACGGCCAAGGCGTGGCGGGCCTGGTGGCGGCCGTGGCCGACAACAACCGGGGTATTCCCGGCGTGGGCCTCAACTGGGTTAAGGTGCTACCGCTCAAAGTCTTCTATTGGGTGTCTGGCCAGTACTCGAGTTCCTCGGATGTGTTGGCCACCGCAATTCGTTACGCCGCTGACCATGGGGCAGCCATTGCGAACCTTAGCCTCGGCTCCCCGACACCCTTAGATGGAGTTGTCCAGCAGGCTCTCGGCTACGCCTTGTCCAAGGGAACCCTTTCCGTGGCCGCCTCGGGGAACGGAGGCACCGATGGCCTCTACTACCCGGCAGCCTACCCGGGGGTTTTGGCCGTGGGCTCCGCCAGGTTGGAGGGAACCCGCTCCGACTTTTCTAACTACTCCACCCAGCCGAAGGACCTGGTGCTAGCGGCGGCGGGGAATAGGAACTCGCCTGAAACCCTTTGGTCCTTGGCCCTAGGGAAAAACTACCCCTACTACCAGAGCCTGGGCGCCTACGCTAAGTGGGCTGGCACCTCTTTCGCTGCTCCCCAAGTAAGTGCTTTGGCAGCGCTCTACGTGGCCAAGTACTACGCCCGCTATGGTCAAGGGCCAAGCCCGGACCAGATCCGCTTCTGCCTCACCCACACCGCCACCAATGGGAGCAACTACGACCCCGAAACGGGCTTCGGCCTGGTCCGGGCTGACCGGGTGATGACGGACACCACCTACTGCTTCCCCTAATCCGCCTCACCCCGGAAGGGGTACACTGGCCCCCGTGCGCCGGGTGTGGCTGGCTCTCCTCCTCCTGGTCCTGGTGGCCCTGGGCTTTTGGCTCTACCCCCTTCTCGGCCCCTTGGTGCGGCACGGGGCCCTGCCCGCGCCGGGGGGGCTGAGGCAGCCCCTCACCCTTTTGGTGTACGGCTCGAGCCCCGAGTACGTGGGGTACCACAAAAGGGCCCCGGAGCGCTTCCGTGGCCTGGCGGACACCGTCCTCCTGGTGCGGCTGGACCCCGGGGCGGGCAGGGTGGTGGTCCTTTCCATCCCCCGGGACGTGTGGGTGAACCTCCCGGGCTACGGCTGGCACAAGGTGAACGCGGCAAGCCCCCTGGGGGGGCCGGAACTCATGCGGGAGGCGGTGCGGCGCATCACCGGCGTGGCGGCGGAGCGCTACCTGGTGGTGAGCACGGAGGCCCTGCGGAAGGGGGTGGACGCCCTCGGGGGGGTGCGGGTCTGCGTGGAGAAGCCCATGCGCTACCGGGACGCCGCCGCGGGGCTTTCCATAGACCTGGAGCCTGGGTGCCAGGTGCTAAACGGGGAGCAGGCGGAGGGCTACCTGCGCTTCCGCAAGGACGCCCTGGGGGACATCGGACGGGTGCAGCGGCAACAGGCCTTCTTCCACGCCCTGAAGGAAGAGCTCCTTTCCCCTGGGGGGCTTTTGCGCCTGCCCCGGGTGGTGGCGGCGGTGGAGCCCTACGTGCGGACGGACCTGACCCGGGAGGAGAAGGGGGAGGTCCTGGGCTTCGCCATGAAGCGGCCAGGCCTGGTGAGCCTCCTCTTGCCGGGCCGGTTCGGGGGCGGGGGGTGGAGCGTGGACCAGGAGGCGCTCCGGGAGCTTTTGGCCCTTTACTTCCACGGGGAGGGCGCCTTGGGAGAGGCGGAGCTAAAGGGGAGGCTTGTGGCCCTGGTCTTTGGGCCCGGGCAGGAGGCCCAGGCGGCGAGGGCTAGGGAAAGGCTCCAGGAGCTGGGCCTGAGGGTTATCCTCCACCCCGTGGACCTGGTTCCCGCCCGCACCGAGGTGCTGGAAAACGGGGTGGGGGCCCTGGCCCGGGCCCTGGGGGAGGCCCTGGGGGTGCCCTACCGCATCTCCGGGGAAGCGGTCCTGGGGGCGGACCTCACCTTGAGGCTTGGCGGGGACAAGGCCCTCTAGTAGCATGGGAAGCGCCCGCCGGGGTGGCGGAACGGTAGACGCTGCGGACTTAAAATCCGCTGGGGGGTTACCCCCGTACGGGTTCGAGTCCCGTCCCCGGCACCAGGAGGCCCCGGAAGGACCGGGGCCCTTTCCTTGGCCTTGGTATGCTGGAACCCGTGGGCGTTCTTACCCGCTACCTGGAAAACACCATGGCCCAGGCCCGCTACGATTTGTTGGGCCCGGGGCGCTTCGTGGCTGAGCTTCCCGAGCTGGGCCTGAAGGTGGAGGCGGAGCACCTGGAGGCGGCCCGCCAGGCCCTGCGGGAGGCCCTCGAGGCCTGGCTCCTGGACGCCTTGCGCGCGGGCCTCACCCCGCCCGGGTTGGAAGGGGGGGACCCGGTGCGGGCCCGCTTCTTCGCCCTGGCCGGGGAGATGTGGCGCCTGGTGAAGGGGGTGCCCGCCGAGGAGCCCCGTGCCCAGCCCGAGCCCCAAAGGGCCCAGGAAGCGCCCAGGCCCAGGAAGCCCGCCTCCCTCGAGGAGTGGCTCAAGGGGCTGGGCATCCAGGTGGTGAAGAAGCCCCAGGAGGAGGAGGAGAAGGAAAAGGTGTTCACCCGCCTCGCCCTCTTCCTGGGGGACCGCTACCCCAGCTTGGAGAAGCTCTATGAACGCTTGAAGCAGAGCCTCTCCACCAAGCGCCAGTTTGAGCTTTCCTTGTCCGAGGCCTCGCAGGAGGAGATCGCCAACTCCACCCAGTTCTGCACCATGCTGAAGCAGTACGCCCTCCTCACCTCCTACCACTACAAGAGCGAGGAGCGGCGCCTCCGGGCCAAGGCCAGCACCGAGGGCTGGGTGCAGAACTTCCTCACCGGGGGCTGGCTGGAGCGCTACGTGGCCGAGAAGGTGCGCAAGTTCTTGCGCTCCAAGAACCTGCCCCACGAGGTGGCGGTGGGCTACCAGGTGGTCTTGCCGAACGGGGAGGCCATGGAGCTGGACGTCCTGGTGCGGGTGGGGGAGAAGGTCTATTGGTTTGAGGCCAAGACCGGGGACTTCCAGGCCCACATCGCCAAGTACGCGGGGCTGAAGAAGATCCTGGGCCTCACCGCCAAGGAGAGCTTTCTGGTGCTTTTGGGCATGGACAAGGCCCGGGCCAAGGAGCTTTCCGCCCTGCACGGGCTCACGGTGGTGAACCAGGCGGGGTTCCTCGAGGTCTTCCAGGAGGTCCTGGAGGGGAATGCTCCCTAAGGTTCTCCTGGTCATGGGGGGGACCCTGGCCTCGAGGGTCCTGGGCCTTCTGCGCCAAGCGGTCTTCAACGCCCTCTTCCCCGATGCCCTCAAGGACGCCTTCAACGTGGCCTACCGGGTGCCGAACCTCCTCCGGGAGCTTTTGGCGGAGGGGGCGGTGCAAAACGCCCTTATCCCCCTCCTGAAGCACCTGCCCGAGGGGGAGGCCAAGGCCTTCGCCCGGCGCTTTGCCGCCTTTCTCCTCGGGGTCAACCTCTTGGTCCTGGGCCTGGGCTACCTCCTCGCTCCTTGGGTGGCGGGGCTTCTGGTGGCGGAGGGGAGCCACCTCCGGGAGGAGGCCGCCTTCGCCCAGGTGGTCTACCTCACGCGGCTCCTCCTCCCCTTTCTCCTCGGCATCTCCATGGCGGCCCTCTTCTCCGCCTTTTTGCAGGCGGAGGAGCGCTTTCTCCCTTACGCCCTCGGGCCCGTCGCCTTCAACCTGGTGGCCATCGGCCTCATGGCCCTCTTCCCCGGGGACCCCACGGCCTTGGGGCTTTCCGTGGCCCTGGGGGGGCTTTTCCAGGCCCTGGTGCAGCTCCCCTTCCTCCGGGGCTTCCGGTTGGAGTGGCGCTGGCACCGGGCCTTCCTCCCCGCCCTCCTCCGTATGGGGCCCTTCGCCTTCACCACCTCCCTCAGGCAGTTTTTGAACCTGGTCCTCACCAACATCCTCACCCGGTACCCTCCCGCCGCCGTAACCGGGTTTTACAACGCCGAGGTGGTCTTCCAGATGGTCCTGGGCCTCTTCGCCACCAGCCCCGCCATCGCCCTCTTCCCCCGGATGAGCGCCCTAAGGGGGCAGGAGCTCGCCTGCTTTCTGGAGGGCCCTTTGCGGCGGCTCGCCCTCCTCCTCGCCCTCCTCGGGGGACTTCTCACGGGGCTTGCCCCCTTCGTGGTGGTCCTCCTCTTCGGCCTCTTCGGGCCCCTTAGCCCGGAAAACCGCCAGTTCAGCGCCCAGGTGCTCTCCGCCATGGGCCTGGCCGTCCTGCCCTGGGGGGTGAACACCCTGCTCCTCCGGGGGCTTTACGCCCTGGGAAAGGTACGAGAGGCGGTCATGGCCAGCGCCTTGGTCTTTCTCCTGAACACCTTGGGCTACTGGCTCCTTAGGGAGGCGGGGCTTTTCCTCCTCAACCTGGCTACGGCCCTGGCGGGCTGGCTGGGGCTCATCCTCTACCTCCGGCTTTTGGCGGGGGAGGGGGTGGGGCTCGGCTTTCTGCCCGGGCTCTTGGCCCGGGCCTTCCTGGCGGGGCTTCCCGCCGCGGTCCCCGGCCTGGTCCTGGGGGGTCTCTTCGTGCCCACCACGCCCCTTAAGGCCCTGGGGCCCCTCGCGCTAGGAGGGGCCCTGGGCCTCCTCCTCTTCGCCGCCTCGGGGTGGGCCTTGCGCCTTCCCCTCAGGGCCCTCCTCGCCAGAGGTCCCGCAGACGGAAGTAAAGGGGTTTGAGCCGCAGGGCGAAGGCGGGTTCCTCCCAGGCGGGCCAGGCGAAGCGCAGGGGCGAAGCCCCCTCCAGGAGGAGGCCCACCCCTTCCACGGGGATGGGTTCGGGGGCGTACCAGGCCTGGCGCCGGCTGGGGTCGGTGAAGAGGAGCAGGCCCCAGGGGAGCCGGATCTCCACGATCCCCCCTTCCCCCACCGCGAAGTCCCGGGTGGGGTCCCGGGCCTGGGGGGGGTCCTGGCCCGGGCGAAGCGCCCCCAGCTCGTAGACCACCCGCGGGTAGTCGGTGCCGTCCCGCCCCGTGCGGCGGCGGTTGGGCTCCAGGAGGAAGGGCACGAAGGGGCCTTCGCCCGGCCTGGTGGGGCCGCGGAAGGAGAGGTACTCTGTCCCCGGAAGGCCGTGGTCCAGCTCCCGGAAGGGGTAGTAGCCCGCTTCTACCAAAAGCCGCCCCCCCTCCCGCCCGATCTCCAGGAGAAACTCCGCCCCAAATCCCTCCGCCACCCCCACCCCCCCGGGGACGGTGTCCAGGTAGAGCCGCAAGGGCAAGGGGCCCCGGTAGAGGAGCCAGAGGTACTCGGGGTCGGCGTGGGCCTTGAGGAAGCGCCCTTCCTCCCTGAGGAGGAAGGGCACCTCTTCCCACTCCTCCGCCCGGCCGTCCAGGCGGAAGGCGCCCATGGCGGTGGCGGCCAAAAGCCCGTAGTTCTCCTCGGGGTCCAGGAGGTTGTGCCAAAGGGGGTCGCGCTCCGCGGGCACCTCAAAGGGGGCCACCAGCCAGTTCTTCTTGAACCACTCGTCCAATAGGGCGAAGACCAGCCCCCCCGCCAAATCCAGGGCTGCGATGTCCCGCCAGAGGCCGAGGACGGCCTCGGCCTGGGCCTCCTCCCCGTGCCCCCCGTGGTGGAGCCCCTCGGGGTGGAAGTGGGCGATGCCCCGGCTGGTGGGCAGCCCGAACTCGGCGATGAGGAGGGGCAGGGGGTGGTGGTGCGCCTCGAGGCGGGCCAGGTAGTTGCGGTAGCGGCCGGGGGCCAGCCCGGGCTCGTTCACCAGGAAGTCCGGGTAGTAGGGGTAGACGTGGTAGGCGGCGAAGAGGCTTAGGGGGCTTCCCGGCCTGGGGCGGAGGTGGGTGGGGTCCAGGCTCGTTGCGTCCTCCTCGTGGAGGGGGCCCGCCCGGGGCGGCTCCACCCGTTCCCCCCGGGCCCGGCGCACCCGGTACTCCTCCTGGAAGGTGGCCTCGCTCTCCCACCGCAAGGGGTCCAGGGTGGGCCAGTTCACGAACCCCATGGGCCTGAGGGTCCCGTAGGCCTCCCACTCGTAGGTGGCCAGGCGGTCCAGCACCTCCGCCAGGTAGGCGGCGAAGGGGCTGGCCCCCGGGAGGGCCTCCAAGAACCTACCCCGGTAGGTGCGCCCGGGGTGGCGCTCCTCGTAGGCGGCCACGGAGTAGGGCTCGAACTCCCGCCCCACCAGGAGCCCCAAGGTCCAGGGGGAGACATCGTGGGTGTAGTCCCCGTGGGCGTGGCCGGGCCTGGGGGGGCGGCGGAGGTTGCCGTGGAGGGCGTCGATGACCTCCCGGCCCTCCAGGAGGAAGGCCTCCATGAAGGGGCCTTCCCAGTCCTCGTAGCCCACCTCCTCCGGGAGTTCCGTCCAAACCCCCTGGAAGAGGTAGAGGGGGCGGTCTTGGTGCAGCCCGTTGTGGTGGAAGAGGGCCCGGTAGAAGGCCGGGGGGAGGAGGGTGTAGGTGCGCACCGCGTTGGCCCCCATGGCGGAGAGGAGTTCCAACCAGGCGCGGTACAGGGCTTCTCTCTCGGGGAACTCCGCGGGGAAGCGTCCGGGGAGAGCCACCCCCAGGTTCACCCCCCGCACCGTTAGGGGCTTCCCCTCCACCCAGAAGCGCCCCTCCTCGGCCCGGAAGGGGGGCGGGGCCTTGCGGGCCTTGGGGGCGGGCGGGGGAGGGGGCGGGAGGGTCTTCAGGATGGCCTCCGCCTCCCCGTACCCCTGGCGGGCCGCCTCCTCCAGGGCGCTCCTCGCCCCCTCCAGGTCCCCCAGGGCCCGCAGGGTGAGGCCGAAGCCGTAGAGGGCCTCGCCGCCCCCCTCTAGGAGCCCCACCAGGCGGCTGAAGGTGAAAAGGGCCTCCTCCAGCTGGCCCAGGCGGTACTGGGCGAACCCCGCGAGGAGGAGGGCCTCCTCGGGGGGCGCGTAGCCCTGGAGGAGGGGTTTCAGGGCCTGGAGGGCCTCCGGCATCCGGCCCGCCCGGTAATGGGTCCTGGCCTCCTCCAAGGGCGAGGCCAGGGCCAGGCCCAAGGCCAAGAGGGCAGCCAGGAGGCGCACGGGCTCAAGCCTCTTCGGCGGCCTTCCGGATGGCCTCCACCGCCTCCGGGTTCTCCAAGGCGGAGAGGTCCCCGGGGTCCTGGCCCAGGAAGGCGGCCCGAACCACCCGGCGCATCACCTTGGCGTTGCGGGTCTTGGGGAGGTCGGGGACGAAGAGGACCCGCTCGGGGCGCAAGGGCCTTCCCAGGGCCTCGGCCACCCGCTCCGCCACCTCCTCGGCCAAGGCGGGGGAGGGGGAAACGCCCGGCTTGAGCACGGCGAAGAGGACGATGGCCTCCCCCTTGACCGGGTGGGGCACCCCGATGGCGGCGCACTCCTTGAGGGCGGGGTGGCGGATGGCGGCGGTCTCCACCTCCGCCGGGCCCACCCTTTTCCCCGCCACCTTCAGGGTGTCGTCGCTGCGGCCCAGGATGAAGTAGTGGCCCTCTTCGTCCAGGAGGGCGAAGTCCCCGTGCACCCAGACCCCGGGCACCTTGCCGAAATAGGTGTCCAGGTAGCGGGCCTCGTCCTGCCAGAAGCCCTTGGTCATCCCGGGCCAGGGGGCGAGGACGGCGAGCTCCCCCACCCTCCCCGTCACGGGCCTTCCCTCCTCGTCCAAGACGGCGGCCTTCATGCCGGGCACGGCGGTGTTGAACCCCATGGGCTTGATGGGCCTGAGGAGCACGTTCCCCAGGATGCCCCCCGAGACCTCGGTGCCCCCGGAGTAGTTGACGATGGGGCGGCGTCCCTCCCCCACCACCCGGAAGAACCAGAGGTAGGGTTCCAGGTTCCAAGGCTCCCCGGTGGAGCCCAAGACCCTTAGGGAGGAGAGGTCGTGGGCCTGCACGGGCGCCTCCCCAAAGGGGATCAGGGCCCGCACCAGGGTGGGGGAGAGGCCCAGGTGGGTGAGGCGGTGCCGCTCCACCAGGCGCCAAAGGCGCTCGGGGCCGGGGTGGTCCGGGGCGCCGTCGTAGAGGAAGACCGTACCCCCCAGGATGAGCCCGCCCAGGATGGCCCAGGGGCCCATCATCCAGCCCAGGTCGGTGAACCAGAAGAGGCGGTCCTCCTCCCGGAGGTCAAAGAGGAGGGCCATGTCCAAGGCGGCCTTGAGGGGGAAGCCCGCGTGGTAATGGACCGTGCCCTTGGGCCGGCCCGTGGTGCCCGAGGTGTAGATGAGCATGAAGGGGTCCATGCTCTCCATGGCCAGGGGGGGTGGGGCTTCCCCGGCGAGGGCGGTGTAGTCCGCCTCTTCCCCCGCCAGGGGGAGGCCAAGCCTTGGCACCACCAAGAGCCTCTCCGTTTGGGCGAGGGCTTGGGCCTTCCGGGCCTCGGGAAGGAGCTCCACCCTTCGCCCCCGCCTCAGGAAGCCGTCCTGGACGGCGAGGAGCCTGGCCCCCGCGTCCTTGAGGCGGAGGGCGGCGGCCTCCGCCGCGTAGCCGGAGAAGATGGGGATGGCGATGGCCCCGATCCAGGCGGTGGCGAGGAGGAGGACTGCGGCCTCGAGGCCCATAGGAAGCCAGATTCCCACCCGGTCCCCCCTTTCCACCCCTAGGGCCTTGAGCCCCGCCGCCACCCGGGCCACCTCCTGCCGGAGCTCCCCGTAGCTCAGGCTACGCACCAGGCCGTCCTCCGTTTCGTGGAGGAGGGCCAGGCGGGAGGGCTCGTGGCGCAGGGCGGCCTCCACCAGGTTGAGCCTTCCCCCCACGAAGAAGCGGGGGAAGGGGAAGCCCCCCTCCATCACCCGCTCGTAGGGCTTCTGCCAGGGAAGGCCCAGGTGGGTTACGAACTGGTGGTAGAAGTCCTCCGGCTCCGCCACGCTGTAGCGGTAGAAGGCCGCGTAGTCCTCAAATCCCAGGGCCTCCATGAAGCGGAAGAGCCGGGTGGGCCGGGTTTCCTCGGGGGATGGGTACCAGACAGGCTCCATCTACTTCCTCCAGAAGGGAAAGCGCTTGGGCTTTCCCGGGGTTTCCTGCGTGGGTGGACCATCCGGGTTCCTGAGCACCTCCAGGAAGTCCCGCAGGGCCATGCGTTCCTCCGGGTTCTTGGCCAAAAGCCGCCGCAAGGCCCGGTCCAGGCGTGGGGGCAGGTGGGTGGGCGGGGGGGGAAGGAGGAGGTGGGCGTTCCTGAGCGCCTCCAAGGTCTCCCCGCGGAAAGGCCGCCTGCCCGTGAGGAGCTCGTAGGCCATGACCCCAAAGCTGTAGGCCTCGCTCTTGGGGCTGGGGAGCGCCCCCAGGAAGAGCTCGGGGGCCAGGTAGTGGGGGCTTCCCGCGTACTCGGCGGTGGCCTCGCCCAGGGGGCGCAGGGTGCCCAGGTCCCCGAGCTTGTACCCCCCTTCCCCCACGAAGACGTTGGAGGGCTTCACGTCCTGGTGGAGGAACCCCTTCCCGTGGAGGAAGAGGAGGGCCTCCCCCACCTGCAAAAGGGCCCGCACCGCCTCCTCCCGGGGCAGGGGTCCCTTGGCCAGGGCCTCCTCCAGGGTGCCTTGGGGAAAGTACTCCAGGGCCAAAAAGGCCTCTTCCCCAAAGGGAACCCCGTGGAGGCCCCGCACCAGGTGGGGGTGCTTCAGGGCCAGGCTGAAGGACACCTCCCGGGCGAAGCGCTCCGCCAGGGCGGGGTTCGCCCGCACCTCCTTGCGGGGAAGCTTCAGGGCCACCCGTTCCCCGCCCGGGGCCTCCGCCAGATGGACCTGGGAGGTCTGCCCCAGGCCCAGAAGCATGAGGAGCCGGAAGTCCTTGCGCCTCAGGCTACTCAAGGACTAACACCCCTCCGGGCTTCAGGGCGTGGCCCTCCACGCCCTTCTCCTGGGCCTTCCTGGCGAAGGCCTCCCCGTCTTGCCGGATGGGGGGGAAGGTGTTGTAGTGGATGGGCACCACCTTCTTGGGCCTGAGGAGCTCCAGGGCCTTCAGGGCGTCTTCCGGCCCCATGGTGAAGTGGTCGCCGATGGGCAGGAAGGCCAGGTCCAGGCCCATCTCCCCGATGAGGCGCATGTCGGAGAAGAGGGCGGTGTCCCCGGCGTGGTAGACGCGCTTGCCCCCGAGTTCCAGCACCACCCCCATGGGCATGCCCCCGTAGGTGCCGTCGGGGAAGCTACTGGAGTGCCAGGCGGGGGTCCACTTGAGCCAGCCGCCCTCAAAGCGGTGGGTGCCCCCCAGGTTCATGGGCAGGCTCTTGGCCCCGTGCTTCTCCGCGTAGGTGGCGATCTCGAAGGTGGAGACCACCACGCCCCCCTTCCTGGAGAGGGCCACGGCATCGCCCCAGTGGTCCCCGTGGGCGTGGGTCACCAGGATGAGGTCCGCCTGCACCTCCCCCACCCCCAGGGGGGCCAAGGGGTTGCCCGTGAGGAAGGGGTCGATCACCACCTTGGTCTTCCCGTCGGAAAGCCAGACCGCCGAGTGGCCCAGGTACCGGATTTCCAACATACGCGCCTCCTTTAGAGGCACTATACCGGAGTTTCCCTGCCCGGGGAAAGGGTTTTGAGGAGGAGGGCCGCCAGGATGCGACCGAAGGCCCGCTCCCCCCAGCTTCGCCCCTCCGGGAGGACCAGCCCGAGCTCCAGCTCCAGCTCCAGCCCCCCGGGGCCGGGCCGGACCCGGCCCTCCACCCGCAGGCTGGGCGGGGGCAGGGGCAAGGCGGCCAGGCGTTCCCCCTCCAGGCGCGAGGCGAAGGGCAGGACCACCTCGCCCAGGACCGGGTTCTCCTGCCGCACCGTCCCCCGGAGGGTGTCGCCCTCCAGGTGGGCCTCGAGGGGCAGGGGAAGCCTCGGGGACCCGTTCGCGCCCAGGACCAGCCGGAGCCTCATCCCTCCACCCACTCCACCCGCACCCGGCCCTCCTTGACCAGGCGGACCATCTCCGCGTCGGGTACGTTCACGAGCCGGGGTAGCTCCCGGAAGCGGGGCGTGGCGGAGGCCAGGCCCACCCGCACCACCAGGACCTCCTCTTCCTCCGCCCGGCCGATGCGCCACACCAGGTGCTGGCCCAGGCCTTCCAAAAGGTCCTTCTCCACCCCTTTAGTCTACCGGGGCAAGGCCTTTTGGGATAATGGGGGGGATGCCCCTCGAGGAGGTGCGCTTCGCCCGCCTCTCCCCCCTGGCCTTCTGGCTGGGGGTGGGCTTCCTGGGGGTTGGCCTCCTGGCGGGGGAGCTCCCTTGGGCGGCCTTGGTTCTCCTCTACCCCTGGTGGCGGTTGCGGCAGGGCTTTCGCCTCCTGCTCTTCCCCGACCACCTGCGCCTCTACCCCCCCTTGGGCCCGGGCCGCCGCCTCCTCTGGGAAGAGGTGACGGAGGTGGAGGTGGCCTTCTGGCCCGCAGGGCCCCTGTCCCGGGGGAGGGCCTCCCTCCTCCTCACCCTGCGCCACGGGGAACGGCTCCCCCTCGCCGTGCCCGATCCGGAGGGCCTAAGGGAGAGGATCAGAGCACTTCTAGCAGGGCAAACTTCAGGTAGTGGGTCTCGGGGTGGTTGAGGAGCACCGGGTGGTCCCACCCCTGGCCCCGCCTTTCCACCACCCTGAGGACGCGGTGGGCGTCCTGGGCGGCCTCGGTCAGCATCTGGTAGAAGAGGGGTTCGGTGAGGTGGTGGCTGCAGCTGGCCGTGGCCAGAATCCCCCCCTCCTTCAGGAGCTTGATGGCCCGCAGGTTCACCTCCTTGTAGGCCCGGTAGGCCCGCTCCAGGTCCTTTTTGCCCTTGGCGAAGGCCGGCGGGTCCAGGACCACGAGGTCAAAGCGCTCCCCGGCCCTTTCCAAGGCGCGCAGGTAGTCAAAGGCGTTGGCCTCCACGGTTTTCAAGGAGAGGCCGTTCAAACGGGCGTTCTCCTCCGCCCGCCTGAGGGCTTCCTGGGAGGCGTCCACGCTCACCACCTCCCGGAAGCCTAGGGCCAGGTGGAGGCCGAACCCCCCCGCGTAACTGAAGACGTCCAGGGCCCTTTCCCCCCGGAAGCGTTCCATGAGGATGCGGTTGTCCCGCTGGTCCAGGTAGGCCCCCGTTTTCTGCCCCGCCTCGAGGTCCACCAGGTAGCGCACCCCCCCTTCCCGCACCGCCACCCGCTCCGGCACCGGGCCCAGGAGGGGCTTCACGTAGAGGGGAAGGCCCTCTAGCTCCCGGGCCTTGGCGTCGTTCTTGGCCAGGACGCTCTTGGCCCAGGGCTTGAGCCTTTCCGCCACCAGGGGGAGGAGGGTTTCCCAGGCGTGGGCGGTGGCCTGGACCACCGCGTGCCCCGCGTAGTAGTCCACCACGAGGCCGGGGAGGAAGTCGCCTTCCGCGTGGGCCAGGCGGAAGCCCCCCTCGGGTTCCCCTTCCAGGGCGGGGAGGCGCCGGGTGAGGGCCCGATCCAGGTTGGCCAAGAGGGCCTCCTGGGGGTCCCCTGCGGGCCGGAAGCGGAAGGCCCGCACGCTCAGGTCGCTTTCGGGGTTGTAAAGGGCCAGGGCCAGGAAGCGCCGGCCCCAGTACACCGGGTAGAGGCCGGGGGCCTCGGGCCCGGACACCACGTCCCGGCGGAAGACCCAGAGGTTTCGGGCGAGGAGGCGCCGGGCCCCGTGTTCGTTGACGAGAATCCGCATCGCTTAAGTATACTTAGGCGGGGTTGGTTGACGCATGCCCCGGAGGCCGGTATGATGGCCGGCAGGCGCGGTTTGCGCATCTTTTCACATAGGGAGGGGCGATGGGAGGCCTGGGACTTATCAAGAGCTTAGCGGAGAAGGAGAGGGAACTCCTTGCCCGCCTCGAGGCCGCCAAGAGGGAGGCGGAAAACCTGGTCCAGGGGGCCGAGGAGGAGGCGCGCCGCCTCTTGCGGGAGGCTGAGGCCAAGGCGGCCTCCCTGGAGGCGGAGTACCGGGAGAAGGAGGCCAAGGAGACCGCGGCCATCCTGGCCCGCTACCGGGCCCAGGCGGAGGCCGAGGCCAAGGCCGTGAAGGAGAAGGCTGAGGCCCGGCTGGAGGAGGCCGTGGCCCTGGCCCTGAAGGAGGTCCTGCCGTGATCGCCCCCATGGAGAAGCTGGTCCTGGCCGGGCCCAAGGGGCGGGCCAGGGAGCTTCTCCAGAGCCTGCAGCAGGCGGGGGTGGTGCACCTGGAGACCCTCCGGGTGGAAGAGCTTGGGGAGTACCGGCTCTCCCCGGCCGAGCGGGAGGAGCTCAGGCGGTGGGAGGCGGTGGCCGCGGGGGCGGAGCACACCTTGAGCCTTTTGGGAAGGGAGGCGGAGCCCGCACGGCCTTTCCCGGATGGCCTCGAGGCGGCGGAGAAGGCCCTTGCCCCCATTCAGGGCCATGCGGAGGGGCTTTTCCGGCAGAAGCAGGAGCTGGAGGAGGAGCTGGCCCTGGCCCGGGCCTATTTGGAGCCTTTGGAGAGGCTGGCCTCCCTGGCCCAGGGCCTGGACCGGAGCCCCTTTTTCCGGGCCATCCCCTTCCTCCTCACGGAGAAGGAGCTCCCCCTGGTGGAGGAGGCCCTGAGGAAGGCCCTGGAGGACCGCTTCCTCCTGGCCTCGGAGCCGTACCCTGGGGGGCTTGCCGCCCTCCTGGTGGTGCACCGCCAGGACCAGGAGGCCGCCAAGGCCGCCCTCTCCCGGGCGGGGGTGGCGGAGCTAAGGCTTCCCGGGGCCCTGGGGGACCTTCCCGTTTCCCAGGCGGCGGGGAAGCTGAAGGAGCGGGCCGAAGCCGCCCCCAAGGAGCTTTCCGAGGTGCGGCAGGCCCTTTACAAGCTGGCCGCCGAAGCCAGCCCCACCCTGCAGAGCCTCTGGACCCGGGCCAAGGACGAGGTGGCCCGCCTCAAGGCCCTGGAGGAGCTGGCCTCCGGGCGCTTCGGCTTCGCCCTCTTGGGCTACGTGCCCGTGAAGGCCAAGCCCAGGGTGGAGGAGGCCCTCGCCCGCCACAAGGAGGGGGTGGTCTACGCCTTTGAGCCCGTGGACGAGCACCACGAGGCGGACCGCGTCCCCGTGGCCCTGGACAACCCCCCTTGGGTGAGGCCCTTTGAGCTTTTGGTGAGCTTCCTCAATACCCCGAGGTACGGGGGCATCGACCCTACCCCCGTGGTCCCCATCTTCTTCCCCTTCTGGTTCGGGATGATCGTGGGGGACATCGGCTACGCCCTCCTCTTCTTGCTCTTGGGACGCTGGCTTTCCGGCTACGTGAGGCGGAACGAGCCCCTGGTGATAGACCTCTTCGCCCTGAAGCTCAAGCCCCAGGTCATCGCCAAACTGGTCTACATCCTTAACTGGATGGTCTTCTGGACCGTGCTCTGGGGCTTCGTCTACGGGGAGTTCTTCGGCACCTTCCTGGAGCACCTGGGTGTCTTCGGCACCCCGGAGCACCCGGGGCTCATCCCCATCCTCATTCCCCGCATCGACACCGCCAAGACCGCCAACCTCCTCATCCTCCTCTCCGTGGCCTTCGGCGTGGTCATGGTCTTCTGGGGGCTCATCTTGCGGGCCTACCTGGGGCTCAAGCACCGCCATATGGCCCACTTCTGGGAGGGGGTGGGGTACCTGGGGGGGCTTTGGGGCATCCTGGCCCTGGCCGCCTCCTACCTGGGGAACCTGCAGGCGGGCTGGCTTCAGGGCCTCATGTACCTGGGCTTTGGCGTCTTCCTGCTGGCCATCCTCATGAGCCGGATCTGGCTCATGCTTCCGGAGATCTTCACCCAGGCGGGGCACATCCTCTCCCACATTCGTATCTACGCGGTGGGGGCGGCAGGCGGGATCCTGGCGGGCCTCCTCACCGACGTGGGCTTCGCCCTGGCCGAGCGGATGGGGCTTCTGGGCGTGCTCTTGGGCTTGGTGGTGGCCGGGGTCCTCCACCTGCTCATCCTCCTCCTCACCACCTTGGGCCACATGCTCCAGCCCATCCGTCTCATTTGGGTGGAGTTCTTCACCAAGTTCGGCTTCTACGAGGAGAACGGCAGGCCTTACCGGCCGTTCAAAAGCGTGCGCGAGACGCACTAGGGAGGGAAAGAGATGAAGAAGCTTCTGGTTTTGGTTCTGGTGGCGGTTTTCGGCGCTCTGGCCTTCGCGGCGGAGGAGGCGGCGGCCTCCGGGGGCCTGGACCGGGGCCTCATCGCGGTGGGCATGGGCCTTGCGGTGGGGCTAGCCGCCCTGGGCACCGGTGTGGCCCAGGCGAGGATCGGGGCCGCGGGCGTGGGGGCCATCGCCGAGGACCGGGGCAACTTCGGCACCGCCCTCATCTTCCTGCTCCTGCCCGAGACCCTGGTGATCTTCGGCCTCCTCATCGCCTTCATCCTGAACGGCAAGCTCTAAGCTGGCTTGGAGGCCCTGCCCCTTCTGGGGCAGGGCCTTTGCCCAAGGAGGGACGATGTCCAAACTGGAAACCATCCTGAGCCAGGAGGTGGAGGCGGAGATCCAGGCCATCCTGGGGGAGGCCAAGGCCAAGGCCGAGGCCATCCTGTCCGAGGCCAAGGCCAAGGCCGAGGCCCTCCTGGCCGGTAAAAGGCGGGCCCTCGAGGCCGGGCTCCAGGGGGCCATCCGGAGGGCGGAAAGCGCTGGGGAGCTCCTCCTCTCCACCGCCCGCGCCGAGGCCAAGGGGGAGGTGCTCTCCCAGGTGAAGGAGCGAGTGCGGGAGGCCCTGCGGGCCTTGCCGGGGAAGCCGGAGTGGCCCGGGGTCCTGCAGAGGCTGGCGGAGGAGGCCCTCTCCGCCCTGGCCGAGCCCGTGGCCCTGGCCTCCCACCCCGAGAACCTGCCCCACCTGGAGCCCCTGGCCCGGGAGCGGGGCCTGGAGCTGGTGGCCGACCCCGGCCTGCGCCACGGGGTGCGGGCCTTGGGCAAGGGGGGCAAGACCCAGGTGGAAAACGCCCTGGAGAGCCGCCTGGAGCGGGCCTGGGACGCCCTGTCCACCCGGGTGGCCCAGGTGCTTTGGGGCTAGGCCATGGCGGACGATTTCGGCTACCTAAACGCACGGGTCCGGGCCCGGAGGGCGGGCCTCCTCAAGGAGAGCTTCTTCCAGGAGGCCATGGACCTTTCCTACCCCGATTTCTTGCGGCTTCTCTCCGAGAGCGTCTACGGGCAGGAGCTCTCCGGCCAGGGCCTGCCGGAGGTGGACCGGGCCGTGGCCCGCACCCAGGCCCGGCTGGTGGGGGACCTGCCCAAGCTGGCGGCCGGGGAGGCCCGGGAGGCGGTGCGCCTCCTCTTGCTCCGCAACGACCTCAGCAACCTCCAGGCCCTCCTCAGGGCCAAGGCCACGGGCCGCCCCTTTGAGGAGGTGGTCCTCCTGCCCGGCACCCTGCGGGAGGCCCTGTGGCAGCAGGCCTACGAGGCCCAGGACCCCGCGGGCATGGCCCAGGTCCTGGCCGTCCCCGGCCATCCCCTGGCCCGGGCCCTCCGGGGGATCCTGCGGGAGACCCAGGACCTCTCCCGGGTGGAGGCCCTTCTGGCCAAACGGTTCTTTGAGGACGTGGCCAAGGCCTCCAAGGCCTTGGAGGAGGCGGCCTTAAGGGAGCACATGGCCCTGGAGGTGGATGCGGAGAACCTGCGCACCGCCTTTAAGCTCCAGGGGCAGGACGTCCCCGCGGAAAGCCTCTTCATCCGCGGGGGGAGGTTCTTGGACCGGGTTCGCTTCGCTAGGCTCCTGGAGGGGGACTATGCGGTGCTGGACGAGCTTTCCGGCACCCCCTTCGCCAGCCTGGCCGGGGTCAGGGACCTGAAGGAGCTGGAGCGGCGGCTCAGGTGCGCGCTCCTCCGGGAGGCCAAGAAGGGCGCGGCGGACCCCTTGGGGGCGGGTCTGGTCCTGGCCTACGTGAAGGAGCGGGAGTGGGAGGCCATGCGCCTCAGGCTCCTCGCCCGGCGGGCCTACTACGGCCTCCCCCGGGCCCAGGTGGAGGAGGAGGTGACCTGCGCATGAGGATCGCGGTGATCGCCGACCCCGAGGCCGCCCAGGGGTTCCGCCTGGCGGGCCTCGAGGCCTACCCCGCGGCCACGCCGGAGGAGGCCAAGGCGCGGCTGGAGGAGCTGGTGCAGGCGGGGCGCTACGCCCTGGTGGCCGTGGACCAGGGGCTTTTGCCCGAACCGGAGAAGGCGGTGGAGCGCCTCATGCGGGGCCGGGACCTCCCCGTGCTCCTCCCCATCGCCGGGCTGAAGGAGGCCTTCCAAAACCCCGACGTGGAAGGCTACATGCGCGAGCTGGTGCGCCGGACCATCGGCTTTGACATAAAGCTGTAGAATGGAGGGAAGATGATCCAGGGCGTGATTGAGAAGATCGCGGGCCCGGCGGTGATCGCCAAGGGCATGACCGGGGCCCGCATGTACGACATCTGCAAGGTGGGCCACGAGGGCCTGGTGGGGGAGATCATCCGCCTGGACGGGGACACCGCCTTCGTCCAGGTGTACGAGGACACCTCCGGGCTCAAGGTGGGGGAGCCCGTGGTCTCCACCGGGCTTCCCCTGGCGGTGGAGCTGGGCCCTGGGATGCTGAACGGCATCTACGACGGCATCCAGCGCCCCCTGGAGCGGATTAAGGAAAGGACCGGGATCTACATCACCCGGGGCGTGGTGGTCCACGCCCTGGACCGGGAGAGGAAGTGGGCCTGGACCCCCGTGGTTAGCCCCGGGGACGAGGTGCGGGGGGGCATGGTGCTCGGCACCGTGCCCGAGTTCAACTTCACCCACAAGATCCTGGTGCCCCCGGACGTCCGGGGCCGGGTCAAGGAGGTGAAGCCCGCCGGGGAGTACACCGTGGAGGAGCCGGTGGTGGTCCTGGAGGACGGCACCGAGCTCAAGATGTACCACACCTGGCCCGTGCGCCGCGCCAGGCCCGTGCAGCGCAAGCTTGACCCCAACACCCCCTTCCTCACGGGCATGCGCATCCTGGACGTCCTCTTCCCCGTGGCCATGGGGGGGACGGCGGCCATCCCCGGGCCCTTCGGCAGCGGCAAGACCGTGACCCAGCAGTCCCTGGCCAAGTGGTCCAACGCCGACGTGGTGGTGTACGTGGGCTGCGGGGAGCGGGGGAACGAGATGACGGACGTGCTGGTGGAGTTCCCCGAGCTCACCGACCCCAAGACCGGGGGGCCCCTCATGCACCGCACGGTGCTCATCGCCAACACCTCCAACATGCCCGTGGCCGCCCGCGAGGCCAGCATCTACGTGGGGGTCACCATCGCCGAGTACTTCCGCGACCAGGGGTTCGCCGTGGCCCTCATGGCCGACTCCACGAGCCGCTGGGCGGAGGCGCTTCGCGAGATCTCTAGCCGCCTCGAGGAGATGCCCGCGGAGGAGGGCTACCCGCCCTACCTGGCGGCCCGGCTCGCCGCCTTCTACGAGCGCTCGGGCAAGGTGATCACCCTGGGCGGGGAGGAGGGGGCGGTGACCATCGTGGGGGCGGTCTCCCCGCCGGGCGGGGACATGTCCGAGCCCGTGACCCAGTCCACCCTCAGGATCGTGGGGGCCTTCTGGCGGCTGGACGCCTCCTTGGCCTTCCGCCGCCACTTCCCCGCCATCAACTGGAATGGCTCCTACTCCCTCTTTACCCCCGCCCTGGACCCCTGGTACCGGGAGCACGTGGCGGAGGACTACCCCGAGCTCCGCGACGCCATCTCCGAGCTTCTGCAACGGGAAGCGGGCCTCCAGGAGATCGTGCAGCTGGTGGGCCCGGACGCCCTGCAGGACGCCGAGCGCCTGGTCATCGAGGTGGGCCGCATCATCCGCGAGGACTTCCTGCAGCAAAACGCCTACCACGAGGTGGACGCCTACTGCTCCATGAGGAAGGCCTACGGCATCATGAAGATGATCCTGGCCCTCTACAAGGAGGCGGAGGCGGCCATCCGGCGGGGGGTGTCCATCGACGAGATCCTCCAGCTTCCCGTCATTGAGCGCATCGGCCGGGCCCGCTACGTGAGCGAGGAGGAGTTCCCCCGCTACTTTGAGGCGGCCATGGGGGAGATTGAGGGGGCCTTCAAGGCCCTGGCGTAGGGAGGGAAGATGGACCTTCTGAAGAAGGAGTACACGGGCATCACCTACATCTCGGGACCTCTCCTCTTCGTGGAGAACGCCAAGGACCTGGCCTACGGGGCCATCGTGGACATCCGGGACGGCTCGGGGCGGGTCCGCGGCGGCCAGGTGATCGAGGTCTCCGAGGAGTACGCGGTCATCCAGGTGTTTGAGGAGACCACGGGCCTGGACCTGGCCCAGACCAGCGTGAGCCTGGTGGAGGACGTGGCGAGGCTTGGGGTCTCCAAGGAGATGCTGGGGCGGCGCTTCAACGGCATCGGCAAGCCCATAGACGGCCTGCCCCCCATCACCCCGGAGAAGCGGCTTCCCATCGTGGGCCTGCCCCTGAACCCCGTGGCGCGGAGGAAGCCCGAGGAGTTCATCCAGACCGGGATCTCCACCATTGACGTGATGAACACCCTGGTGCGGGGGCAGAAGCTTCCCATCTTCTCGGGCTCGGGCCTCCCCGCCAACGAGATCGCCGCCCAGATCGCCCGCCAGGCCACGGTGCGCCCCGACCTCTCCGGGGAGGGGGAGAAGGAGGAGCCCTTCGCCGTGGTCTTCGCCGCCATGGGCATCACCCAGCGGGAGCTCTCCTACTTCATCCAGGAGTTTGAGCGCACGGGGGCCCTAAGCCGCTCCGTCCTCTTCCTCAACAAGGCGGACGACCCCACCATCGAGCGCATCCTCACCCCCCGGATGGCCCTCACCGTGGCCGAGTACCTGGCCTTTGAGCACGACTACCACGTGCTGGTCATCCTCACGGACATGACCAACTACTGCGAGGCCCTGCGGGAGATCGGGGCGAGCCGCGAGGAGATCCCCGGGCGCCGGGGCTACCCGGGCTACATGTACACGGACCTGGCCACCATCTACGAGCGGGCCGGGGTGGTGGTGGGCAAGAAGGGGTCGGTGACGCAGATCCCCATCCTCTCCATGCCCGACGACGACCGCACCCACCCCATCCCCGACCTCACGGGCTACATCACCGAGGGGCAGATCCAGCTCTCCCGGGAGCTCCACCGCAAGGGTATCTACCCGCCCATCGACCCCCTGCCCTCCCTCTCCCGGCTCATGAACAACGGCGTGGGCAAGGGCAAGACCCGGGAGGACCACAAGCAGGTCTCCGACCAGCTCTACTCCGCCTACGCCAACGGGGTGGACATCAGGAAGCTGGTGGCCATCATCGGCGAGGATGCCCTCACGGAGAACGACCGCCGCTACCTCCAGTTCGCCGATGCCTTTGAGAAGCACTTCATCAACCAGGGGCAGCAGAACCGCTCCATTGAGGAGAGCCTGCAGATCGCCTGGGCGCTCCTTTCCATGCTGCCCCAGGGAGAGCTCAAGCGGATTTCCAGGGACCACATCGGCAAGTACTACGGGCAGAAGCTGGAGGAGATCTGGGGTGCCCCGCAGGCCCTGGACTAAGGGAGGGTAGATGAGCCAAGTGAGCCCCACCCGGATGAACCTTCTGCAGAGGCGGGGGCAGCTCCGCCTGGCGCAGAAGGGGGTGGACCTCCTCAAGAAGAAGCGGGATGCCCTGGTGGCGGAGTTCTTCGGCCTGGTGCGGGAGGCCCTGGAGGCCAGGAAGGCCCTGAACCGGGCGGCCCAGGAGGCCTACGGGGCGCTCCTTTTGGCCCAGGCCTTTGACGGCCCCGCCAGCGTGGCCGCGGCCACCCTGGGCGTGCCCCCCCTGGAGGGGGTGGAGGCGGAGGTGGAGAACGTCTGGGGCAGCAAGGTGCCGAGGCTTAGGGCCACCTTCCCCAACGGGGTGGTCCTCTCCCCCGTGGGCACGCCCGCCTACACCCTCGAGGCCAGCCGGGCCTTCCGCCGCTACGCGGAGGCCTTGGTGCAGGTGGCCAACACCGAGACCCGCCTCAAGAAGATCGGCGAGGAGATCAAGAAGACCACCAGGCGGGTGAACGCCCTGGAGCAGGTGGTGATCCCCGGGATCCGTTCCCAGATCCGCTTCATCCAGCAGGTTTTGGAGCAAAGGGAGCGGGAGGACACCTTCCGCCTCAAGCGCATCAAGGGCAAGATCGAGGCCCGGGAGGCGGAGGCGGAAGGGGCCCGCCCTAACCCCAAGCTGGAGATCGGGGCCGGCCTTTAATGCCACCCCAGGCTGGCGTAGGCCAGCCTGGGGGCCCCGGTAAAAGGCCCCGCCGCGGGCTAGCCCGCGGCGGGGCCTCCTGGCTTTTACCGGGCCTTGGCCTCCTTTAGCATCTGGAGGAGCACGGTCTGGAGGATGCCCCCGTTTTTGTAGTAGTCCACCTCCACCGGGGTGTCCAGGCGGGCGATGGCCTGGAAGCGGACCTCGCTCCCGTCCTCCCTCCGCGCCACGACCTCCACGAGTTTCCTGGGCTCGAGGTCCTCTAGGCCCAGGATGTCGTAGACCTCGTACCCCGTGAGGCCCAGGGTCTCCCGGTTCTGCCCCGGCAGGAACTCCAGGGGAAGCACCCCCATCCCCACCAGGTTGGAGCGGTGGATGCGCTCGTAACTCTCCGCGAGCACCGCCTTGATGCCCAGGAGGTAGGTTCCCTTGGCGGCCCAGTCGCGGCTAGAGCCGGTCCCGTACTCCTTTCCCGCGATCACCAAAAGGGGCGTGCCCTCCGCCTTGTAGCGCATGGCGACGTTGTAGACGAAGTCCACGTCCCCCTCGGGGAGCTTCTTGGCGTACCCCCCCTCAATGCCCTCCAGCATGAGGTTCTTGATGCGGATGTTGGCGAAGGTGCCCCGCATCATCACCTCGTGGTTGCCCCGCCTCGAGCCGTAGGAGTTGAAGTCCTCGGGCTTCACCCCCTTGCCGATCAGGTACTGCCCGGCGGGGCTCTTCACGGGGATGGCCCCGGCGGGGGAGATGTGGTCCGTGGTCACCGAGTCCCCCAGGACGAGGAGCACCCGCGCCCCGCGGATGTCCCCCACCTTCCGCTCCCCCAGGTCCTCGAAGAAGGGGGGGTTCTGGATGTAGGTGCTCTCCGGGTCCCACCGGTAAAGCTCCCCGGTGGGGGCGGGCAGGGCCTGCCAGCGCTCGTCCCCCTCGAAGACCCGGCTGTACTCCTTCTTGAAGAGCTCGGGGTCCAGGGTCTTTTGGATGGCCTCCTGGATCTCCTTCATGGAGGGCCAGATGTCCTTGAGGTAGACGGGCTTGCCGTTGGGGTCAAAGCCCAGGGGCTCCGTGGTGAAGTCAATGTCCATCCGGCCCGCCAGGGCGTAGGCCACCACCAGCATGGGGCTTGCCAGGTAGTTGGCCTTCACGTGGGGGTTGATGCGCCCCTCGAAGTTGCGGTTGCCGGAGAGGACCGCCGCCACCACCAGGTCCCCCTCCTCCACGGCCTTGGCGATGTCCTCAGGGAGAGGCCCGGAGTTCCCGATGCAGGTGGTGCACCCGTAGCCCACCACGTGGAAGCGCAAGGCCTCGAGGAAGGGCATGAGCCCGCTCATCTCCAGGTAGTCCGTGACCACCTTGGAGCCCGGGGCCAGGGAGGTCTTCACCCAGGGCTTGGTGTCCAGGCCCGCCTCCACCGCCTTCTTGGCGAGGAGCCCCGCCCCCAGCATCACCGAGGGGTTGGAGGTGTTGGTGCAGCTGGTGATGGCGGCGATGACCACGGAGCCGTGGGCGAGCTCGAACTCCTCGTCCTGGCGCTTGACCAGCACCTTCCTCTGGAGCTGGTCCTCAGTAAGCCCGAAGCCCCGCTCCTTCACGGGCTTGGTGAGGTGGGCGAGGAAGCTCCGCTTGACCTCCTTAAGGGGCACCCGGTCCTGGGGGCGCTTGGGGCCCGCCAGGGAGGGCTCCACCGCGCTCAGGTCCAGCTCCAGGTGCTCGGAGTACCGCACCTTGGCCTCCGCCTCGGGGGTGCGGAAGAGGCCCACCGCCTTGGTGTAGGCCTCCACCAGCTGGACCAGGGCCTCGGGGCGGCCCGTCTGGCGGAGGTAGTTCAGGGTCTCCTCGTCCACGGGGAAGAAGCCCATGGTGGCCCCGTACTCGGGGGCCATGTTGGCGATGGTGGCCCGGTCGGCCAGGGAGAGCTTGGCCACCCCGGGGCCGTAGAACTCCACGAACTTGCCCACCACCCCGTGCTTGCGCAGGATCTCGGTGATGGTGAGGACGAGGTCCGTGGCCGTGGCCCCCTCGGGAAGCTCCCCGTAGAGCTTGAACCCCACCACCTTGGGGGCCAGCATGTAGTAGGGCTGGCCCAGCATCACCGCCTCGGCCTCAATGCCCCCCACCCCCCAGCCCAGCACCCCCAGGCCGTTCACCATGGTGGTGTGGCTGTCGGTGCCCACCAGGCTGTCGGGGAAGGCCAGGGTAAGCCCCTCCTCTTCCCTGGTCATCACCACCCGGGCCAGGTACTCCAGGTTCACCTGGTGGACGATGCCCGTACCCGGGGGCACCACCCGGAAGTTCTCCAGGGCCTCCTGGCCCCACTTGAGGAGGAGGTAGCGCTCCCGGTTCCTTTCGTATTCCTTCTCCACGTTGTAGAAGAAGGCGTAGGCGGTGCCGAAGGCGTCCACCTGCACCGAGTGGTCGATGACCAGATCGGCGGGCACCACGGGGTTGATGCGCCTGGGGTCCCCGCCCCGCTTGGCGATGGCCTCCCGCATGGCCGCCAGGTCCACCACCGCGGGCACCCCGGTGAAGTCCTGCAGGATGACCCGGGCGAGCTTCAGGGGCACGTTGATCTCCCCGGGCTCCGGTTGCCAGCGGGCCAGGGCCACGATGTCCTCCTGGGTCACCTGGTAGCCGTCCTCGTTTCGCAGGAGGCTTTCCAGCATCACCCGGATGGAGAAGGGGAGGCGGCTTACTTCCGCCAGGCCCTTCCGCTCAAGCTCCAGGAGGTCGTGGTAGGCGTAGGTGCCGCTTGGGGTTTCCAGGGTCTTTAGGGTCTGGAAGCTGTCCTTCATGTCCACTCCTTTCCCTTCCCCCGAGGGGCCAAGGGCTTAGGTTCGCTTGGGTTTTCTGGGGGAAGTGTTCCGAGGGGGGGCGCCCGCCCCGGCTTTACCCACTATAGCACTTTCCATGTCGGCTTGCCCTGGCATGGGCCCCGAAAGGGCGTGGGGCGAAAACGAGGCATTGGCGCTCAGGGGCGCAGGGCCTGGGGCAGGGGGGGCGTGTCCCAGCCCAGGCTTTCCAGGAAGAGGAGGACCTCCTCCGCGATCGCCCCCCACAGCCCCTCCCGCGGGCGGGTGGCGGGCTTGTCCCCCCGCTGGACCCCGTAGGCGCCGAAGCCCGCGTGGTTCAGGCCCTCCAGGAAGACCACCCGGGCGCCCTTGGGCAGGCGCTTCGCCTTGGCCCGGGCCTCCTTTGGGGGCAGGAGGCCGTCCTCCGTGCCGTAGAGGGCCAGGGTGGGGATGGCTTCCCCGGAGAGGTCCCCTTCGGGGTAGCCCGCGAAGAGGAGGAGGGGGAGCTTTTCCCGGGCCGCCACCTCCGCCGCCGCCACCCCGCCCAGGCTGTGCCCCCCCACCACCAGGGGGAGGTGGGGGTGGGCGGCCTTGGCCTCCAGGGCCCGCTCCTTGCCCAGGAGGGCGATGCCGGAGGGCACCTTGAGGAGAACCACCAGGTACCCCGCCTCCGCCACCCGGGCCAGGACGGGGGCGTAGGCCAAGGGCTCCACCCGGGCGCCGGGGTAGAAGGCCAGGAGGGCCTTGGGGGCCTGGGGGCGGAGCTCCACCCCGTAGGGGGTTTCCCTTACCTCGAGGCCCGACCGGGCCAGGACCTCCCGGGCCAGACCTTCCGCCTTGAGGGGCCTCAGGAAGTAATAGGCCGTGCCCACCACGGCCCCCGCCAGGGCCAAGGCCGCCACCAGGAAGAGGAGGAGGAGCTTCTTGGCGCTCATGCTTCACCTCAGCACGGGTTCCTTGACCCGCCGCCTCTCAAAGGTGTAAAAGGCCGCGGGCACCACGAAGAGGGTGAGGAGGGTGGAGGAGAGGAGCCCGCCCAGGATGATGACCCCGAGCGGCCTGCGGTACTCGGCCCCTTCCCCCGTGCCCAGGAGGAGGGGGAGGCTGATGATGAGCACGGTGAGCGTGGTCATGAGGATGGGCCTGAGCCTGAGCCGCGCCGCCTCCAGGAGGGCCTCCCTGAGGGGCCTCTCCCGCATGCGCTTCACCGCGAAGTCCAGGAGCAGGATGGCGTTCTTGGTGACCAGGCCGATGAGCATCACCACCCCTAAGACGCTGATCACGTCCAGGCCCGTGCCCAGGAGGTAGGTGAGCCAGAAGGCCCCCACCAGGGCCAGGGGCACGGGGAGGAGGAGGTAGAGGGGGTAGCGCCAGGCGTTGAACTGGCTGGCGATGACCAGGTAGTTGAGGACCAGGGCCAGGAGGAAGGCCAGGGGGGCCAGCCGGGCCAGCTCCCCCGTGAAGCTCCCAAGCCCCGTGGCCACGAGCTCCACCCCGTCCCCCAGGAGCCCCTTCTCCCTAAGCTCCCGCGTGAGCTCCTGCTGGATCTGGAAGGTTCCCGGGGCCTCGGGGCGGAGGTTGAGGTTGATCCCGGCGGCGTAGGCCTGGTTGCGGCGGGAGATCAGGGTGGGGCCGGGCTGCTCCACGAACCGCCCCAGGCTGGAAAGGGGCAGGAAGGCCTGGAGGGCGGGGGCGTAGACGGGGAGGGAGAGGAGGTCGCCTTCCCCCCCGAGGCGCAAGGGGTCGGCCTGGACCACCACGGGGAACTCCTCCCCGCCCCGCCTGGCGGTGGCGGCCTGGGCGCCGGAGAGGTAGAGCCTGAGGGTCTGGGCCACCTCCTGGGGGGTGAGGCCGGTGCCGGAAAGCCTCGTGGGGTCGGGGAGGAAGACCCTTTCCCGCTGGGTGGCCTCGAGGGTGCTCTTCACGTTCAGCACGTAGGGCTTTTCCCCGATGAGGGCGGTGATGGCCTCAACCCGCCCTTCCAGGAGGGCCCGGTCGGGGCTGGTGACGAAGAACTGCAGGTCGGCGTCCCCCGCCTCGGGGCCCGTCTGGGCCAGGACCCGGAGGTCGGCCCCGGGGAAGCCTTGGAGGGCCCGCTTCCCCTCCCGGTTGAAGACCTCGGTGAGGGCGAAGATGTCCTCCCGCTTCCCCTTGGGCTTGAGGACGATCTGGAGCTGGACCCGGGAGGGATCCCCCACCTGGGCGCCCCCGGTGGCGCTCGCCCCCACGGTGGTCACCACCCGTTCCACGGCGGGGTGGGCCAGGTAGTAGGCCTCCAGGGCCCGGGCCGCCCGGTCCGCCACCCCTAGGGGCGTGTCCTTGGGCAGGAGCAGGGTGGCCGTGAGCACCCCCGTGTCCGAGCGGGGGGTGAAGTTGAAGGGGATGCGGGGCAGGATGGGGAGGATGGAGAGGAAGGCCAGGCCCGCCAGGCCCAGGACCCACCCCGGGCGCGCCAGGGCGCCCGCCAGGCTTCGGGCGTAGGCCTCGGTGAGGCGGCCCATCCCCGCCTCCGCCAGGCGGTGGAGGAGGCGGGTGAGGGCCCCCGCCAGGTCCAGGGCAAAGCGGGCCAGGTAGCGGAGGAGGCCATAGGCCGCCGGGTAGAGGGGGAGGAGGAGCAGGTAAAGGGGTCCCTGGCGGTGGAGCCAGAAGGCCGTCCCCGCCCCCAAGAGGAGCCCCAAGGGGGTGCGGTACCCCGTGCGGTAGGCGAAGCGGAGGTCCTGGGGCAGAAGGCGGAGGGCCATGAGGGCCTCCTTGGGGCTTGGGGGCTCGGGGTCGGGGAAGTAGGCCAGGCGCACGGTGAGGAAGAGGAGGGCCTCCAGCCAGCTCACGGCGATGGCCGCCGCCATGCCCAGGCCGAACTGCTGGAAGATCTGGCCGATGAGGCCGGGGAGGAAGCTGATGGGCAAGAAGACGGCGAGGAGGCTTAGGGTAGCCGCCGCCACCGCCACGCTCACCTCGCTCGCCCCCTTCAGCACCGCCTCCTTCAAGCCCAGGCCCATCCGCCGGTACCGGTCGATGTTCTCCGCCACCACGATGGAGTCGTCCACCACGATGCCCACCGCCACGGTGAGGGCCAGGAGGCTGATGAGGTTGTAGGTGAAGCCCAGCACCCCGAAGAGGAGGATGGCCCCCGAGAGGGTGATGGGGATGGCGAGGATCACGGAGAAGACGGAGTTGAGCTTGCCCAGGAAGACGAGGACCACCAAGGAGACGGCCAAGGCGGCCAAAAAGGCCTCCCGCACCGTGTCCTCCACCGCGGCCCGGATGAAGCGGGTGGTGTCCAGGGCCACCTCAGCCCGGTACCCGGGAGGGAGGGGGATTTCCGCCAGGGCCCGCTTCACCCCGTCCGCCACGGCCACGGCGTTGGCGTCGGGGGTCTTGACCACCGCCAGGAGGACCGCGGGGCGGCCGTTCAGGCGGTTTAGGGTGGTGGGGGCCTCGGCCCCTTCCTCCACCCGGGCCACGTCCCGCACCCGGAGGCCCCGGGAGGGGTCCAGGAGGAGGTTCGCCACCTCTTCCGCCGTGGCGGGGGTGCTCCTCAGGGTGTAGACCAGGCGCTTCTCCCCCTCCTCCAGGTTCCCCAAGGGCAGGTTGAGGGCCGAGGCGGAGAGGGCCTGGACCACCTGAGGGGGAGCCACCCCCAGGGCCTGGAGGCGGCTTGGGTCCAGGTAGACTCGGATGGCCCGCCTGGGGGCCCCGGTGAGGCGGATCTCCGCCACCCCCGGGACCAGCTGCAGCCTGGGCTTCAGGGTGCGCTCCGCGTGGCGGAGCACCCGGGAGAGGTCCTCCCCCGGGGCCTCGAGGGCCAGGTACAGGATCGGGCTCGCCGAGGGGTCAAACTTCTGCACCACGGGGGCCGAGGCGTCCCTGGGCAGGTTTCCCCGGGCCGCCGCCACCTTCTGGCTCGCCTCCACCGCCGCCCGGTCCACGTCCACCCCCTGCTGGAACTGGACGAAGACCAGGCTGAAGCCCTCCGTGGAGCTGGAGCCCAGGGTGTCCACCCCGCTCAGGGTGGAGAGGGCGTCCTCCAGGGGCTTGGAGACCTGCTCCGCCACCTCCTCCGGGCCCGCCCCCGGGTAGCTGGTGGACACCGCGATCACCGGCACGCTGAACCGGGGGAGGAGCTCCACCCCGAGCCCCAGGCCCAGAAGGAGCCCCACCAGGACCAGGCCCACGAAGATGGCCGTGGCGAAGACGAAGCGCTCCACGAAGAAGGCCACCAAGGGGTTTTCCCTCACGGGAGCACCTCCACGGGGTCGCCGTCCCTAAGCCCTTCCGGCAGGGGGTAGATGACCCGGCTTCCCTCCGCCAGCCCTTCCACCACCGCCTGGCCCCCCTCCTGGGCTACCAGGCGCACCCGGGTTTCCCGGGCCCTACCCGCCTCCACCCGGTAGACCACGGCCTCGCCCTCCCGGGCCCGCACCGCCCCGGCGGGCAGGAGGAGGCCCTCGGCCACCCGCTCCGGGAAGCGCGCCTCCGCGGGGCCGGGCAGGAGGGCCCCCTGGGGTTCCAAGACCAGCTCCACCAGCCTTGTCTGGCCGGGGAGGTCGGTGCGGCGCAGGAGGCGGGCGGGGACCTCCTTACCGTTCTGCCGCAAGGTGAAGGGGGTGTCCGGGCCCAGGGCGCCCGCCTGGTCCGGGGGCAGGTGGAGCTTGGCCAGGAGGCGCTCGGTGGTGGCCAGGCGGAAGGCCCGGCTCCCCGTTCCCACGAACTCCCCCTCCCGCACGAAGACCTCCACCACCTCCCCGGCGAAGGGGGCCCGCACCACGCTCTCCTTCAGGTTCCGCTCCGCCTGGCGCACCTGCAGGCGGGCGGCCTCCACCTGGAGTTCCAAAAGCCTCAGGTCCTCGGCCCGCTCCAGCTGGGCCAGGGCCTCCTTTGCGTTTTTGTAGGCGCTCTCTGCCTGGCGGAGCTGGGCCTCGAGGCCCTTGAGGTCCAAGGGGGCGAGGGCCCCCACCTGGACCAGGGCCAGGCCCTCTTGGTAGCGCCTTTCCGCCGCCTCCAGCTGGGCCCGGGCCGCCTCCAGCTGGGCCAGGAGAACCCCCCGGTTCCCCGCCCGCTGGCGCCCCGCCCGCTCCAGGTTGGCCTCCGCCTGGCGCAGGTTGAGCCGGGCGGCCTCCAGGGCCTCCTGGAAGGGGGCGGGGTCCAGGAAGACCACCCCCTCCCCGGCCCGCACCCGGGTGCCCGCGGGCAGGGTCCGGACCACCCGGCCCGGGGCGGAGGCGGCCACCAGGCTGTCCTTTTCCGCCTGCAGGTTGGCCGAGGCCCGGGCCTCCCGCGCCAAGACCCCCCGCTGCGCCACCAGGGTGCGCACCTCCAGGGCCAGGGGCGTGGTCGGCTTGGCCGCGGGGGGCTCCGCCCGCTTGGGGGCGCAGGCCAGGAGGAGAAGGGGTAGGAGAAGGAGGGTCCAGCGCATGGTCACCTCGAGGCCATCAGGCCGTGGTAGGCCTTCAGGTAGGCGTGCTTGGCCTCTTCCAGGGCGAGCTCCGCCTGCAGGAGGGCGAGCTCCTGCTGCAGGAGGGAAAGCCGGCTCACGAGCCCAGCCTGGAAGCGTTTTTCCTCGGCGCGGAGGCGTTCCTGGGCCGCCCGGTAGGCCTCTTCCGCCGCCCTAACCCCCTGGAGGAGGGGGAGGAGTTGGCCGAGCCGGGCCTCGAGGCCCACCCTCAGGGAGCGCTCCAGGCCCTTGCGGTTCTCCTCCAGGCTCCGGATCTGGTCCTCCAGGGCCTCCATGTCCTTCTTGGCGGCGAAGGCCTCGTCCAGGAGCCCCCGCTGGAAGCGGAGAAGCTCCAGGGAGTGCCGGAGCTGGAGGAGGTCGGCGTGTTCGCTTAGGAGGGTTTCCACCACCTCCTGCCCGGGCGGGGGCGGGAGGTTCTGGACGCTTTCCGGCTCCCAGGGGCCTACCAGGTTGGCCAGGGCGGCCCGGGCGCTCTTCCTTCCCTGCCTTGCCGCCTCCAGGTTCTTCTCCGCCTCCCGGACCCGGCTCTGCGCCTCCAGGAGGTCCAGGCTGGTTCCCCCTCCGCCCTTCACCCGCACCTCCGCGGCCCGGAGGCCCAGCTCCGCCACCGCCAGGGCCTTCTCCGCCAGGGCCACCCGCAGGGAGGCCTCCCGGGCCTGGGCGTAGGCGGAGACGATGTCCAGCTCCGCCTGGGCCAGCGCCCGCCCGAGCCGGGCCTGGGCCAGGTCCCTGGCCTGCTTTGCCTGGAGCAGGGAAAGGGGGGTGCGCAAGGGGTCTTGCTCCAGGCGGGCCAGGTCCTTTTGCCGCGCCTCGTACTCCAGCTGGGCCGTGACCACCCCCACGGCCTCGGGGGCCCGCTTCAGGGCCTCGGGGAGGGGCTGGGCCAGGGCCGGGGTCAGGAGGATTAGGGCGAGCAGGGTCTTTTTCATGGGGCCACCTCCGGCAGAAGTTCGCCATAGAACTGGTAAAGCTCCATCAAGCGGTTCCTAAGGTCGTTTTCCCCTTGCAGGACGGCAAGCCTGGCCTGGAGCAGGGCCAGCTCCGCCTGGAGCAGGGCGAGGGGGCTTTCCAGGCCTAGCTCCAGGCGCCGCCTTACCTCCTCCAGGGCCATTTCCTGGGAGGCGAGGCGCAGGCGGGACAGCTCCAGGGCGGCTTTGGCGCTTTCCAGGCCCAGCCTCAGGCCGGCCTCCTGGAGGCGGGCCTGGGCCTCCGCCGCCCGCAGGGCGGCCTCTGCGCCCCGGCGCTGTGCCTCCGCCGCCTCGAGGGCCCCCCAAAGCCCGGGGGCAAGGGTGAGGGAAAGGGAAAGCCTCAGCTCCTCCCGGGCCCGGTAGCTCCCGGCCCCGGGGACCTGGGTGGGCAGGCGGGTCGGATCCTGGCGGGTGTAGGAGAGGGTGGGCTGTAAGGAGCGGCTGCCGAGGCTAAGAGCCAGGGTGTCGTTCCCGCTCGGGTAGAGGAGGTAGCTGGCCTGGAGCTCCGGCCAAAGGGCGCGGAGGGCGCTCTGGTAGGCCAGTTCCGCCTCCGCCTGGGCCAGCCGGGCCTCCTCCAGGGAAAGGGGGGTGGTGCCCTGGGGCGGGGGGATTTCGGGGAGGGGTTGCCTGGGGTCCACCAGGCCTTCCGCCGCCCTTTGGGCCAAGGCCACGCCCCGCTCGGCCTCCTCCAGGCGGTTTTGCGCCTCCCTCAGGGCCAGCTCCGCCTCCCGGAGCTCCCTGGGGTTGGCCTGGCGCCTCCTGGCGGCTTCCAGGGCCTTCTCCGCCAGCTCCAGCCCCTTTTCCGCCAGGGCCTTCCCCAGGAGGGCCTCTTGGTGGCGGCCGTGGGCGGCCACCGCCTGGGCCTGCAGGGCGGCGAGGGCCTTGCGGTAACCGAGCTCGGCCCGACGGTAGGCGATCCGGGCCCGTTCCACCCCGTGGGCGGTGTCCCCAAAGGGGAAGGGGGTGAGGACCAGGGACAGGGTGAGGCTCCCCCCGGTGCCGGGGAGGCCCTGGCACAGGGCCTCCGGGGTGCAGGTGTAGCCGAAGCGGGCGTAGTTCCCCTGGACGTTCAGGGCCAGGGGGGCGGTCTGGGCCAAGAGGGCCTTCTTGGCCGCCTCCAACAGGGCCTGGGCCTGCTGGGCCAGGGGGTGGTGGCGCACGGGGTCCAGGGCGCCTTGGGCCAGGGCCGGGAGCAGGAGGAGGCCTAGGGCCAAGAGCCTAACCACGCTCCACCTCCGTGAGCTTCCTGAGGAGGTCGCGAAAGCGCAGGAGCTCCTCCGGGGAGAGCCGGGCCAGGTGCTGGCCGTAGGCCCGGAGCCAGGCCTCCTGCAGGCGCCTTTGCACGGCCTCTCCCTTCTCCGTGAGCCGGAGGAGGACCCTGCGGCGGTCTTCCGGGTCGGGGTGGCGCCATAGGAGCCCCGCCTCCTCCAGGGAGGACAGGAGGTGGGACACCTGGGAGGGCAGGACCTCCAGGTGCTCCGCCAGGCGGGAGGGCAGGTGGACCCCTTCCCTCACCAGCCGGAGGACCTCGGCCTGGAGGGGGGAGAGGCCCTCCTGGGCGAACACCTCCTTGGCCCGGGCCAGGAGGAGGCGCATGAGGGTGTAGCCCAGCCGGGACAGCTCTTCCACCAGGGGGAGGGGGGGACCGTTCATATGCCTCAACTATACAGAAGTGTAAAACAAATTGTGAAGGCTCGGCCACAGGCCGCATGGTGTAAAATGGCGGAAGGTGATATGGACAGACCTCCAAGTCGGTGGCTCTTCCTCCTGCCCTTCGGCTCCCTAGCCCTGGCCCAGTCCCAAGCCCCAAGCCCCGGGGACGTTTTTGTTCTGGTCCTCCTCCTCGCCCTCTCGGCCTTCTTCTCCGCCAGCGAGACCGCCTTCACCACCCTTTACCCGTGGAAGGTGCGGGAGCTGGCCGAGACGCAAGGGGGGCCCTTCCGCCTCCTCGCTCAGGACATCACCCGCTTCCTCACCACCATCCTGGTGGGCAACAACCTGGTGAACATCGCCGCCACCGCCCTGGTCACGGAGCTCGCCACCCGGGCCTTTGGCTCCGCGGGGGTGGGGGTGGCCACCGGGGTCATGACCTTCTTGGTCCTCTTCTTCGGGGAGATCACCCCGAAGTCCGTGGCGGTGCACCACGCGGTGGCCCTGGCCCGGGTGGCGGCCTGGCCCATCTACCTCCTCTCCGTCCTCCTCTACCCCGTGGGGCGCTTCTTCAGCCTGGTCTCGGGCCTCCTCTTGAGGCTGGTCTCCCTGGAGCCCCGGAACACCCCCCTGGTCTCCGAGCGCGAGCTCAAGCTCATCCTGGCGGGGGCGGAGGAGTCGGGGACCATCGAGGCCCAGGAGGAGGAGATGATCCACTCCATCCTGGAGCTGGAGGAGACCCCGGTGCGGGAGATCATGACCCCTAGGGTGGAGGTGGTGGCCATCGAGGCCGAGGCCACCCTGGAGGACTTCCTCCACCTCTTCCGCGAGCACCGCTACAGCCGGGTGCCCGTGTACCGGGAGAGCGTGGACCACATCGTGGGCGTGGCCTACGCCAAGGACCTCCTGGACTACTACTGCGAGGAGGACTTGAAGGGGCGCACCGTGGCCTCCATCGCCCATCCCCCCTACTTCGTGCCCGAGAACATGGACGCCTGGAGCCTCCTCCGGGAGCTCCGGCGCCGCAAGGTGCACATGGCCATCGTGGTGGACGAGTTCGGGGGCACGGCGGGCCTCGTCACCCTGGAGGACGTGATGGAGGAGATCGTGGGGGAGATCTACGACGAGACGGACGAGCCGGAGGACGCGGCCATCCGGCGCCTCCCCGATGGCTCCCTCTCCATCCAGGCCCAGACCCCCGTGGACGAGGTCTCCGAGGCCTTGGGGGTGGAGCTCCCCGAGGGGGAGTACGATACCCTCTCGGGCTTCCTCTACGAGCAGTTCGGGCGCATTCCCGGCGTGGGGGAGAGCACGGAGTGGAACGGGTTCCGCTTCGTGGTGGAGAGCGCAGACCAAAGGCGCATAGAAAGGGTGCGGGTGGAGAGGCTCGTGCAGCATGGAGAAGCTTAGGGAAATCCTGAAGGCGCACGTGGAGCGGGCCTACGCCCCCTACTCCCGGTTTCCCGTGGTGGCCCTGGTGGAGGCGGAGGGGGAGGCCTTCTTAGGGGTGAACGTGGAGAACGCCTCCTTTCCCCTCTCCCAGTGCGCGGAGCGCAACGCGGTGGCGGCCATGGTCCTGGCGGGCAAGCGGCGGATAGACCGGGTCCATATCTATAGCCCAAAGGGGCCCATCCCCCCCTGCGGGGGGTGCCGCCAGGTGCTCTTTGAGTTCGGGGGCGCGGGGGTGGAGGTCTTCCTCCACGGGCCCGAGGGGTACGAGGTGAAAACCCTGGGGGAGCTCCTCCCCTGGGGGTTTTCCCTCCAGGAGGGCGCTTAGAGGGGAAGGACCAGGCTCTGGCGCAGGAACCCCGGAACCTCCAGGGTGAGCTCCAGCCGCCCCCCTCCCCGCTCCAGGCCCGGGCGGAAGCCCACCACCTGGAGCCGCCCCTCCCCCTTGGCGGGGAGCTCGGCCTGGATTCCGAAGCTCTGGCCCATCAGGACAAGCCTTCCCTCCACCCGGAGGGGCAGGGGGTTGGGGTTTTCCAGGAAGAAGTTCACCCCGGCCCGGCGCACCCTTGGGGGTTCCAAGGGGAAGGCGAGGCGGGTTCGGAAGAAGGTGAGGCTCTGGCCCAAGGTGCGCCCCTCCAGGACCACCTCCACCCCCTCCCGGGAGAGCAGGGCCTGGGCGGTGGCCAGGGCCTCCTGGGGGGTGAGCCGCACCGGGAGGATCTCCTCCTTCCGCCCCGGGGGAAGGCTTAAGTCCAAGGGCACCGTCACCTCCCCGAGCCTTAACCGGGTGCCGAAGGTGGCGAGGGGCAGGGGGAAGGGGTTCGGGTTTTGGAACTCCACCCTGAGGCCCAGGAGCAGGGCCGGACCTGGGGCAAGCTCCAGGCCCCGGATCTCCGCTCCCAGGAAGCGGGCCTCGGGGGGGAGGGCCCTTGGGGCGCAGGCGGAAAGGACGAGAAGGCCCAGCCAAAAGGCGGGCTTCAGGGCACGGGCTACAGGATCCATCCTTCCTCCTTAAGGCGTTCCAGCACGGGGCGGAAGCTCTCCCAGAGGGGGCTTTCCGCCGGGTAGGGGGGGCGGGGGAAGCCCGCGGGGAGGCCCAGGTGCCGCAGGGCCTGCTTCAGGAGGGGCACCCCGCCCTTGGCCAGGAGGTCCCCCAGGGGGAAGAGCCTTTTCTGGAGGGCCTGGGCCTCCCCCAGATGCCCCTGGCGGAAAGCCTCCAGGAGGGCCCGGTAGGCCCTCGGGGCCAGGTTGGCCGCGGCCAGGATCCCTCCCTCCGCCCCCAGGGCCAAGGCGGCGAGGAAGGTGGGGGCGTGGCCGGTATAGACCCGGAAAGCCCCAAGGCGGGCCTGGTAGAAGGCGAGGCGGCTTAGGTCGCCGCTTGAGTCCTTGATGCCCAGGACCTGGGGGTGCTGGGCCAGGGCCTCCACCGCGGGCAGGGGCAGGTCCACCTTGGTGTTCTGGGGGACGTGGTACAGGAAGAGGGGCATCCTTTCCGCCAGGGCGCGGTAGTAGGCGAGAAGGCCTTCCCCCAAGGAGGCGTGGTAGTAGCGGGGAGGGGTGGCCAGCACCGCCATGGCCCCCACCTCCTTGGCCTCCCAGAGCGACCTTTCCGCCTGGGGCAGGGTTTCCTCCATGAGGCCCACCAGGAAGGGCTTCCGGGGCCTGAGGGCCCTGAGGCCTTTGGCCCTTTCCTCCGGGGTGAGGTGGACGCCCTCGCCGTTGGAGCCGTAGACGAGGAGCCCGTCCACCAAGGGCTCCAAGGCCTCGGCCAGCTCTCGGAAGGCCGCGGTGTCCAGGCGGCCTTCCCGGTCAAAGGGGGTGGGGATGGGGGGTAGAAGGATCATAGGGGCCTCCGCAGGTTCAAGACTAAACCCAAGAGGTGGGCGGCGTAGGCCAGGATAAGAAGGCCCGGGCCCCGGCCCTCGAGGAGGGCCAGGAGGCCGTAAGCGGCGAGGAGGAGGAGGACGAGGCCCAGGCCCGCGGAGAAGCTCAAGCTTCCGGGCACCAGAACCCGGAGCGCCAGGGCCCAGGTGAGGGGTATGGCGGCCCGCCTGCGCGGCAGGAAGAAGGCCAGGAGGTGGTAGAGGAAGAGGAGGAAGAGGCCCAGAAAGGCCCAAGCCCTCGCCCCTGGGGGAAGCGGGGTGGAAAGGCGCAAAAACCCCCGCAAGGGGTCTTCCAGGAAGCCCCGGAGTTCCACCTGCAGGAGGGCCAGGTACAGGGTGCGGACGCTGGGGCCAGGCTCCCGGGCGCCCCAGGGGTCCTGCCCCAGGTCCAGGGCGCTCCGTATGGGGCCTTCCAGGGGTGCCCGCCGGTAGGCCTCGGCCAGGGAGGCCTCGTCGCCCCGGAGGGCCAGGGCGAAGGGCCAAGGGGCTTGGGCCAAGAGGCCGGAGGCCTCCTTGGGAGCTTCTGTCAGAAGGGCGTAGCCCAAAAGGCCCTTCCCCAGAGGGATGGGGGGGAGGGTGCGGAGCCAGTCCTGGGCGGCCTGGGTGCGCAAGGTGCCCCGGTCTAAGGGAGGGGCCCAGAGGCTACGCCTCACCTCCTGGTCCAGGCCGTGGAGGAGGAGGCCCGCTCCCAGGGCCAGGAGGAGGAGGAGGGCCAGGACCCGTTCTCCCAGGCTGGCGTAGGCCAGGTGCAGGTGTCTGAGGCGGAGGAGGGGATGGCGGAGGAAGCCCCCCAGGTACCCGCCGATGGCCCTGAGGTCGCGGAGCTGGGCGGGGAGGTAAAGGAGGAAGAGGTAGAGCATGAGGGCCAAATAGGCCAGGCCCAGGGTCTGGAGGGCGGGGACCAGGGGGGTGGGGTCGGGGGGAAGCCAGGCGCGAAGCCAGGCCTCCGCCTCAAGGAAGCGCAGGGCCTGGGCGGGCTTGCCCTGGGCCTCCAGGTGCTCCGCGGTCTCCTGGAAAAAGGTCAAGGAGCCTGGGAAGAGGGGGGTGTACTGCAAGAGGGCCTGGGCCAAGCGTAGGGCCTGCTCGGGGTTCTCGGTGCGCAGGCGGCGGGAGGCCGCCGCCATCCGGGCCACCCCGGCCTGGCCATAGAAGAGCTCGGGCCGGTGCTGGCGGGCCTTCAGGTCCTGGCCGTAGGCCTCCAGGTCCTCGGGCTGCAAGGAGGCCGGGTCCTGGGTCCAGTAGACGAAGTAGGGCCAGGGCTTGGGCGGCTTCAGCGCTTCCACTAGGCTTCCCAAGGCCTCTAGGTCCTCCTCCTTGCCCTCAAAGGGCACGGGCGGAAAGGGGATGGGCAGGACCCAGTCCCCCTCCAGCAGGGCCTCCGGGCCTGGCCGCAGGGCCAGGATGCGGGCGGGGGCGAAGTGGAAGCGCATCCCTTCTCCCCGGAGGTCGGTCTCCAGCACCAGGAGCCCCTGGGCCACGTAGACCCGCTCCCCCTGCACCACGGGCCCCAGCCAGGGACCCGGGGGCAGGGGTAAGACCCTCCCTGGGAGCTTTAGGCCCTCTTGGGTGAGTTCGGGGGCCGCGGCGGGCAGGGCCAGGAACCGGCCCTCCAGGGTGCCTGAGGGCAGGCTTAAGCGCACCCGGTACTCCCCCGGGGCCTCCGGGGTGAAGGGGAGGCGGAAGGCCTTTTCCCTCACCTCCACCTCCCGGGTTTCCACTCCCCCAGGGCCTTCCACCTGGAGGGGAAAGCGGCCTTCGGGCAGGTCCCGGCCCTCCAGGATCACGGTCTCCCCCGCGGGGACCCGCTCGGGGAGCAGGAGGCTTTGGCCTAGGGCCGGGAGGCCGGGGAGGAAGGCGCCCACGCCCAGGAGGGCCCGAGCCAAGAACCCACGCATGGCGCTATTCTACTAGCATGGGGCTTTTGGACATGATCGGGCCCGTGATGGTGGGGCCCTCCTCCAGCCACACCGCCGGGGCGTGCCGCCTGGCCCTCCTGGCCCGCCACCTCCTGGGGGAAAAGCCCAGGCGGGTGGAGTTTGGCCTGCACGGCTCCTTCGCCAAGACCGGAAGGGGGCACGGTACCCACCTGGCCTTGGCGGCGGGCATCTTGGGGCTCACGCCCGACGACGAGCGGCTGAAGGAGAGCCTGGAGCTGGCGAAGCAAGAGGGGGTGGAGGTGGTCTTCAAGGAGGTGGAGCTCGGGGACGTCCACCCCAACACGGTGCGCATGGTGCTGGAAGGGGAGCGGGAGCGCCTGGTGGTCACGGGGAGCTCCCTGGGCGGGGGGCTCGTGCGGGTCTTTGACGTGGACGGGTTTGAGGTGCGCATCACCGGCTCCGCCCCCACCCTGGTCATCCGCAACGTGGACACCCCGGGGGTGGTGGCCCGGGTGGCCCGCATCCTGGCGGACGACGACGTGAACATCGCCTACCTCACCGTGAGCCGCAAGAAGCGGGGCGGGGAGGCCATGATGAGCCTGGAGGTGGACCGCCCCCTCTCCCAGGTGCCCCTGGGCTACCTGGAGTACCTCTCCTACATCCTCTGGGTGCGGCAGATCCCCCCGGTGATGGAGTGAGGACCCCCAGCCTTGACTTCCCCCTCCCTACCCCCGAGGATGGGAAGGATGGATAGTCGCATCCGCAACTTCTCCATCATCGCCCACGTGGACCACGGCAAGTCCACCCTGGCCGACCGCATCCTGCAGGTGACCCATGCGGTGAGCGACCGGGAGATGCGGGAGCAGTTCCTGGACTCCTTGGAGCTGGAGCGCGAGCGGGGCATCACCATCAAGGCGAGCGCCGTCAGGGTGAGCTACCGGGCCAAGGACGGCGAGACCTACGTCCTCAACCTCATAGACACCCCCGGGCACGTGGACTTCGCCTACGAGGTGTCCCGGGCCCTGGCAGCCGTGGAGGGGGTCCTCCTGGTGGTGGACGCAAGCCAAGGGGTGGAGGCCCAGACCATCGCCAACTTCTACCTGGCCCTGGAGCACGAGCACACCATCATCCCCGTCATCAACAAGATTGACCTGCCCAACGCCCGCCCCCTGGAGGTGGCCCTCGAGGTGGAGGAGGTCCTGGGCCTCCCCGCGGACGAGGCCATCTTCGCCTCCGGGAAGACCGGGGAGGGGGTGGAGGAGATCCTGGAGGCCATCGTCCGGCGCATCCCGCCCCCCAAGGGGGACCCCGAGGCCCCCCTTAAGGCCCTCATCTTTGACTCCCTCTACGATGCCTACCAAGGGGTCATCCCCTACCTCCGCCTCTTCGAGGGCAGGGTGCGCCCTGGGGACCGGATCCGGGTCTACTCCACGGGCAAGGAGTTCACCGTGGACAAGGTGGGGGTCTTCACCCCCCAGGGCCTCGTGCCCACCGAGGCCCTCTCCGCCGGGGAGGTGGGGTGGCTCGTGGCCGCCATCCGGGACATCCACGACGTGCAGGTGGGGGACACCATCACCCTGGCGGACCGCCCCACCCCCTCCCCCTACCCCGGGTTCCGTCCCGCCAAGCCCGTGGTCTTCGCCGGGCTTTACCCCGTGGACTCCGGGGACTACGGGAAGCTCAGGGACGCCCTGGAAAAGCTCAAGCTCAACGACGCCGCCCTCACCTTTGAGCCGGAGACCTCCACCGCCTTGGGCTTCGGCTTCCGCTGCGGCTTCCTCGGGCTCCTCCACGCGGAGATCGTCCAGGAAAGGCTGGAGCGGGAGTTCGGCCTCTCCCTCATCGCCACCGCCCCCAGCGTGGTCTACCGGGTCCGCCTGAAAGGCGGGGAAGAGGTGGAGGTGCACAACCCCGCCGACCTCCCCGACCCCACCAAGGTGGAGGAGGTGCTGGAACCCTACGTGAAGCTCACCCTCTTCACCCCCGAGGAGCACGTGGGGGACATCATGCAGCTGGTGCAAGAAAAGCGGGGCCGCCTGGTGAACATGACCTACCTCCCCGGGGCCCAGAAGCGGGTGGAGCTGGTCTACGAGGCCCCCTTCGCCGAGATCCTCTATGACTTCCACGACCGCCTGAAAAGCCTCTCCCGCGGCTACGCCTCCATGGACTACGAGCAGATCGGCTACCAGCCGGGAGACCTGGTGAAGGTGAACGTCCTGGTCCACGGGGAGGCGGTGGACGCCCTCACCTTCATCGCCCACCGGGAGAAGGCCTACGCCGTGGCCCGGGCCATCGTGGACAAGCTGGCCGAGGTCATCCCCCGCCAGCTCTTTGAGGTGCCCATCCAGGCGGCCATCGGGGGCAAGATCATCGCCCGGGCCACGGTGAAGGCCCTCAGGAAGGACGTCCTCGCCAAGTGCTACGGCGGGGACGTGACCCGCAAGAAGAAGCTCTTGGAAAAGCAGAAAGAGGGTAAAAAGAGGCTCAAGGCCATCGGCAAGGTGGAAGTGCCCCAGGAGGCCTTCCTGGCGGTGCTCTCGGCGGGTCGGGATGAGCCTTAGGGCTAGGCTTGCCCTGGTCATCGCCCTTCTGGCCTTTCTGCCCAACCTGGTCCTGGCCCTCACCCTGGGCCTGATGGGGGAGGGTCCCTGGCTTCCCCTTCTCCTCTGGCTCCTCGGCCTGGCGGGCGTCTCGGCCCTGGTGGGGTACTTCCTGGCGCAAGGCCTCCTCAGGCCCTTGGAGGAGTTCACCCGGGCCCTGGCCTACCTCTCCTTGAAGGAGGGGCCGGTGAGCGAGCTCGCCCTTCCCACCCCCAAGGAGCCCCCGCCCGAGGAGATCGCCCTCCTGCGCCGCCGCTTCGCCGAGCTTCTCGCCCGCCTTCGGGGCCTCCTGGAGGCCCGGGAAGCCTTCTACGGGGCCTTGGCCCATGACCTCAAGACCCCCCTGCTCTCCGCCATCCGCGCCCTGGAGTACCTGGAGAAGGCGGACGAACTCGGCAAAACCCGGCGGGTGGAACTCCTGGGCGAGCTCAAGGAGGAGCTCTCCCGCGCCCACCGCCTGGTGGAGAACCTCTTGGCCCTCTCCCGCCTCGAGGCCCGCGCCCCCCAGGGGGAGACCCTGAACCTCCGGGCCCTGGCCGAGGACCTCCTGCTCCGCTTTCGGGAGGAGGCGAGAAGGCGGGGGGTGGCCCTCGAGGTGGAGGGGGCGGGCCTGGCCCGGGGGGAAAGGCTCCTCGTGGAAAGGGCCCTGGCCAACCTCCTGGAAAACGCCCTGCGCCACGCCAAAAGCCGGGTGCGGGTGCGGGTGGAGGCGGGGGCCCTCGAGGTGGAGGACGATGGGCCCGGCCTTCCCTTGCCCTTGGAGGCCTTGGCCCAGCCCTTCCGCCAAGGGGCGGGAAGGCGGGGGAGCACGGGCTTGGGCCTCCACACCGCCCGCAGGGTGGCGGAGGCCCACGGGGGAAGGCTGGTCCAGGGGCGGGGTCCCCTCGGGGGGGCCTGCTTGCGCCTGGAGCTCGCCCCGGCGGACCGGCTTTAAGGCCCCCACGGGCCATACCGGAGGCCATAGGAAGCCAAGGGGTGAGCGCTTAAACTGAGGCATGGTCCAAAGCGCCGGCGTCTGGCCGACCCTGTGCCACCTGTACTGGCGTTTAGCCCTGGTCCCCGCGGTCTGGCTTCCCGTGGTCTTCCTGTACGGGGGAGCGGTGATGGTTTGGAGCACCGTCCTCTACTGGACGGGGCTGTTGTTGGCCTACGCCTGGGGTCGGCGCACGGGGCGGGAGCGCCTGGCGGTGGCCCTGCACCTGGGCGTGGCGGTCTTTACCGCCCTCCTGACCCTGGTGGGCCCGCCGGAGGCCGTGGCCCACGGGCTTCCGGAAGGGGCGTGGCGCCTGGGGGTCGTGGCCTTTTATACGGTGGGGGCCTATTCCTTGGCCGCCTTCGGGGGCTGGCCGGGGCTTTTCCTCGGCTTGGCCTATGCCCTCCTGGCCCCCTGGCCCCAGGCGGAGATGCGCTTTCTCTTTACGGGAGGCACCCTCCTGGCCAGCGTGGGCGGCCTCAGCGTGGGGGTTCTGGTGAACCGCCTCGAGACCTTGCAACGGCTGGTGGAGGGCGAGGCCCTCACCGACCCCCTCACCCGCTTGGCCAACCGCCGCGCCCTGGAACGGGAGTTTCCCCGCTTCCAGGCCCTCGCGGCCCGGGAGGGGCTTTCCATGGTGCTCTCCCTCTGGGACCTGGACGACCTCAAGCGGATCAACGACCAGGAGGGGCACGCCGCGGGGGATGCCCACCTGGTGGCCTTTGCCAGGGTCCTGCGGGAGGAGGCCCGGCAGGGGGATCCCCTTTACCGCATCGGCGGGGACGAGTTCGTGGGCCTCCACCTGGGGCTCTGGGACGGGGCCTCCTTGGAGGCCCGGGTGCACGCCCGCTTCCCTCACGTAACCGTGGGCTTTGCCCCGGCGGAGGGGCAGGAGCTGGCCCAGGCCCTCGAGGCCGCGGACCGGGCCATGTACGGCAAGAAGCTTAGGTGAGTGCCTTTCGGGGTAGACTTTCCCTAAGGGGTTTCGCGCCTGGAGCCTGCCCGGGAGGGGAAGATGGGAGAGCCGGTGATCCTGGAGGCGGTGCGCACGCCCATTGGCAAGCGGAACGGGGCCCTTAGGGCCTATAGGCCCGATGCCCTCTACGCCAAGGTCCTGGACGCCCTTTTGGAGCGGACGGGCCTAGACCCAAGCCTCATCGGGGACGTAATCACCGGGTGCGTGACCCAGGTGGGGGAGCAGGGGGCCAACGTGGGGCGGCTTGCGGTGCTCCTCTCTAGGCTTCCCAAGGAGGTGCCCGCGGTGAGCCTGAACCGCATGTGTGGCTCCAGTCAGCAGGCGGTCCACTTCGCCGCCCAGGCCATCGCCGCAGGCGACCTGGACTTCGCCATCGCCGGCGGGGTGGAGAGCATGACCCGGGTGCCCATGTTCTCGGATATCGGCGGGGGCTTCCACACCTTAAACCCGGGGCTTTTCCAAAAGTACGAGCTCGTCCACCAGGGGGAAAGCGCCGAACGCATCGCGGAGAAGTACGGCCTCTGCCGGGAGGAGCTGGACGAGTGGGGCTACCTCTCCCACAAGCGGGCGGCCCGGGCCACGGAGGAGGGCCGCTTCCTTGGCCAGGTTCTCCCCGTGGAGGGGCTGGACGCCGAGGGGAGGCCCTTCCTCCTCACCTGGGACGAGGGGGTCCGCTTTGACGTGGACTACGAGAAGATGCTGGCCCTAAGGCCCGTCTTCCGGGAAGGGGGGGTGGTGACGGCGGGGAACTCTAGCCAGATCTCCGACGGGGCGGCAGCCCTCCTTCTCGGGGACCGGGAAAAGGCCCTGGCCTTGGGCCTGAGGCCCCGGGCCCGCATCCTCGCCCGGGTGGTGGTGGCGGGGGACCCCACGATGCAGCTTTTGGAGGTCATCCCCGCCGCGAAAAAGGCCCTGGAACGGGCGGGGCTCTCCTTGCGGGACGTGGACGTCATGGAGGTCAACGAGGCCTTCGCCAGCGTGGTCCTGGCCTTCTTGCGGGAGCTTGGGGCGGATCCCGAAAAGGTGAACCCCAACGGGGGGGCCATCGCCCACGGCCACCCCTTGGGGGCCACGGGGGCCGTCCTCATGACCAAGCTCCTTTATGAGCTAGAGCGCACCGGGGGCGAGATCGGCCTCCAGGCGATGTGCATCGGCCACGGCCAGGCCACGGCCACGGTGATCCAGAGGCTATAGGAGGGGGCGTGGAGCGGAGCGCCTTGGTGACGGGTGGGGCCTCGGGGCTCGGGCGGGCGGCGGCCTTGGCCTTGAGGGAAAGGGGCTACCGGGTGGTGGTCCTGGACCTTAAGCGGGGTGGGGAAGACCTCCTTTACGTGGAAGGGGACGTGGTCCGGGAGGAGGACGTAAGGCGGGCGGTGGCGAGGGCCCAGGAGGAGGCCCCCCTCTTCGCCGTGGTGAGCGCCGCGGGCATCGGCCTCGCGGAGAAGATCCTCGGCAAAGAGGGCCCCCACGATCTCGGAAGTTTCCGCCGGGTCTTGGAGGTGAACCTCCTCGGCACCTTCAACGTTTTGCGCCTCGCCGCCTGGGCCATGCGGGAAAACCCGCCCGACCTCGAGGGGCAAAGGGGGGTGATCGTGAACACGGCCAGCGTGGCCGCCTTTGAGGGCCAGATGGGCCAGGCGGCCTACGCGGCGAGCAAGGGGGGCGTGGCGGCCCTCACCCTCCCCGCGGCCCGGGAGCTCGCCCAGTGGGGGATCCGGGTGGTGGCCATCGCCCCGGGCCTCTTTGACACGCCCCTCCTCCAGGGTCTTCCCGAGAAGGCCAAGGCTTCCTTGGCGGAGCAGGTGCCCTTTCCCAAGCGCCTGGGCCGCCCCGAGGAGTACGCCGCCCTCGTCCTCCACATCCTGGAAAACCCCATGCTCAATGGGGAGGTGGTCCGGCTGGATGGTGCCCTCCGCATGGCCCCCCGGTAAGGTGCTGGACCTCACGCGGCTTCTGCCCGGACCCTTGGCGGGGAAGCTCCTTTTGGAGATGGGCTTTCCCGTGCTCAAGGTGGAGCCCCCAGGGGGGGACCCCCTCAAGGCCCTGGCCCCCGAGGCCTACCGCTTCCTGAACGGGAGGAAGGAGGTGGTGGCCCTGGACCTGAAGGCGGAGGAGGGAAGGGCGCGCCTTTTGGGCCTGGTGGGGGAGGCCGCCGTCCTCCTGGAGTCCAACCGCCCCGGGGTAATGGAAAGGCTGGGCTTGGGGCCGGAGGCGCTTCTGGCCGAAAACCCCCGCCTGGTCTACGTCCGCCTCCGGGGCTACCAAGACGCCCCCGACCCCGGCCACGACCTCACCTACCTGGCGGAGGCGGGGCTCCTCAGGAGGTTCCCCTGGCAGGCCTTCCAGTTCGCTGACCTGGCGGGGGCCTACGCCATGGCCCTCGCCGCCCTCAAAGGGCTTCTCCTAGGAGGCGGGTTCTACGAGGTGGCCCTCGCCGAGGCGGTGAAGTCCATCGCCTACCCGCCCCTCCCCTTCCTGGACGGCTCGGTCCTCTGCTACGGGGTCTACCGGGCGAGGGAGGGGGAGGTGGCCCTCGCGGCCCTCGAGCCCCACCTCTGGGCCCGCTTCTGCCAGAAGGCGGGGCTTCCCGGGCTCCTGGGGGCGGCCTTCAGCCCCGCCTCCCCGGAAAACCCTGCCTACGGGGCGCTTTGCGCCTTCTTCGGCCAAAGGCCCGCCCCGGCCTGGGAGGCCTGGGCCAGAGAGGAGGGCCTCCCCCTTAGGGCCGTCCGTTAGCGGGCCGTCCAGCCTAGGTCTGTCGGTTGGCGTGGGGCTTGAGCCCCCTGCTGTCGACAAAAGGGGGTGCCGCGTAAGTCCAGGGGATAGACTGGCCCCATGAGGGAGGAGGCCCGGCCCACCTGGACCGACCCTTTGGTGTACTTCCCGCCCCTCCTTTGGGCCTTGAACGTGGTGGCCTCCAGGGCGGCCATGCGGGAGATTCCCCCGGAATGGGGTTCCTTTTTGCGCTTTGCCCTCGCCCTCCCCTTTTTTCTCCTCTTCCTGCGCCGCCTTCCCCGGATGGTTCCCCTGGGGCCCACCCTTTTCCTGGCCCTCTCGGGGGTCTTCCTCTTCAACCTGGTCTTCTTCACCGGGGTGCGCCTGGCCCCCGCCTCGGACGCGGCGGCGGTGGCGGCGGTCTACCCTTTGGCCACGGCCTTCGCCTATAGCCTTTACTTCCGCAGGCCCCTTTCCCGGAACCTCCTGGCCGGCCTCTTGGTCTCGGGGCTTGGGGTGGTGGTCCTGGCCCTGGGCCACGCCGGGGCCTCGGGCGATAAAGGGCGGCTTTTGGGGGATGTTCTCCTGGTGCTGGCGGCCCTCCTCTGGGGGGTCTACAGCGTGGGGGTGACCCTGGCCGTGCGGGGGCGGTCGGCCCTCGAGGTCACGGCGGGGAGTATGCTCTTGGGAGCCCTTTTCCTCCTGCCGGTGGCCCTGGTCCAGCCCTTCCCCGAGGCGGGCCCCAGGGCCTGGCTCGCCCTCCTGTACACCGCGGTGGGCGGGGCTTTTTTGGCCTTCACCCTCTGGGGCCTGGTGCTGCAGCGGCATCCCGCCAGCCAGGTGGCCCCCCTCATGAACCTGACCCCCGCCTTGGCCCTCCTCTTCGCCGGGCTCTTTCTGGGGGAGGCCCCGGGCCTATGGGACCTCCCGGGCCTTCTCCTCATCGCCCTGGGGGTGGCTTGGTCGCAGCGGGGGTAGCCCAGGCCGCCCCCGCGAAGGGGGCAGAAACCTCCCCCGCCCCGGGGCTTATGGGTGGCCGGGGGCTGGCGGGAGTATAATCCCGCCAAATGGACCTTAAGGCCCTCCACAAGCGGCATGTCCTGACCCCCTGGCTTCCGCAAAGGCCCCTGGACCCGCCCTTGGTGGTGCGGGGGGAAGGGGTCTGGCTCTACGACGACAAAGGGCGGCGCTACCTGGACTTTTCCGCAGGCCTGGTGGCGGTGAACCTGGGCCACGCCCACCCCAAGGTGGCGCGGGCCATCGCCGAGCAGGCCGCCACCCTGGCCTACGCCGCCCCCAGCCTCTTTAACGACAAGCGGGCCCTCTTGGCCCAGGCCCTCTCTGAGCTTGCCCCCTGGCCCGAGGGGGGGCGGGTGTTCTTCACCCCTTCGGGCACCGAGGCCAACGAGGACGCCTTGAAGTTCGTGCGCCACCTCACCGGCCGCTTCAAGGTCCTCGCCGCCTACCGCTCCTTCCACGGGGCCACCCACGGGTCGGCGGCCCTCACGGGGGAAAACCGCCGTTTCCCGGCGGAACCGGCCATCCCCGGGGTGGTGCACTTCTTCGCCCCCTACCCTTACCGGAGCCCCTTCTACACGGAAGATCCCCGGGAAGAGGTGGCGCGGGCCTTGGACCACCTGGAAAGGGTCCTCCTCCACGAGGACCCCAAGCGGGTGGCGGCCATCTTCCTGGAGCCCGTGGTGGGTTCCAACGGGGTCATCGTCTACCCCGAGGGGTACCTGGAGGGGGTTCGGGAGCTCTGCCACCGCCACGGCATCCTCTTGGTCTTCGACGAGGTGATGACCGGTTTCGGCCGGGTGGGGGCGGCCTTCGCCGCCCGGCGCTTTGGGGTGGTGCCGGACCTCATCACCTTCGCCAAGGGGGTGACCTCCGCCTACGTGCCCTTGGGCGGGGTGCTCATCCGGGAAGGGCTCGCCCAGGCCTTTGACGAGGTGCCCCTCCCCACGGGGCACACCTATGCGGGCCACCCCCTGGCGGTGGCCGCGGGGCTTGCCGCCCTCGAGGCCTACCAGGAGGAGGGGCTTTTCGCCCGGGCGGAACGGCTGGAGGGGTTTTTCCGCTCCGCCCTGGAGGAGCTGCAAAGGGCCCACCCCTTGGTGGGGGAGGTGCGGGGGGTAGGGGCCTTCTTCGGCCTGGAGCTGGTGCGGGACCGGGAGACCAAGGAACCCCTTTCCCCCTGGCATGCGCCCTTCAGCCCCCCCATGCAGGCCCTCATGAAGGCCCTCTTCCAGGAGGGGGTTTACCTCTTGGCCAAGCACAACATCCTCCTGGTGGCCCCGCCCCTCACCATCCGGGAGGAGGAGTTCCTGGAGGGGGTGGAGCGGCTCTCCCGGGCCCTGAGGCGGGTGGAGGTGGAGGTAGGCTAGAGGGGTGCGGCGCTACGAGGACCTGCTTCGCCTCCTGGCCTCCCTCGAGGGCCGTCTCTACCCCTTCTACAAGGACGCCAAGGGGGTCTGGCAGGCGGAAGGCTTTGCCCTTCGCTTCGTCCACGTGCAGGGGGACCCCTTTGCCGCTCCCAGCGTCTTGGAGGTGCGCTACCCCCAGGAGGCCGTGGGGAGGCTTCGCGTCTACACCCGGCCCGAGGGGCGGGTGGCGGTGGAGGACTTCCTCTTGCGGAGCCTCAAGGCCCGGCTTAGGGCCCTCCCCCGCCCCTCGGGGAGCGGCCGCTCGGGGGAGGTGCACGTGGCCGTGGAAAGCCCCAAGGTGCTGCGGCGGGCCGGGGCCCACCTGGGGGAGGAGGGGCTTTTCCTGCGCTTTCGGCTGGGGCTTCCCGCCGCGGGAAGGCGCATCCTGGGGCGGGAGGCGGAGCGGCTCTTCCGCGCCTTGGGGGAGCACCTCAAGGGCTTCCTGCGGGAGCTGGACGAGGGGGCGCTCCTCCGCCACGTGCACCAGGTGGAGGACTTCGCCTTCATCCAGGAGCGCCTCGCCGAACGGGGCCTGGTGGCCTTCGTGGGGGAGGGGGCCATCCTTCCCCGGGAAAGCGGGGTGAGCCAGAGGCTCCTGAAGGGGGCGGTGCCCTTCCAGAGCCCCCCCTCCCTCAGGGTGGCCTTCCGCACCCCCCACGCCGGGGAGGTGTGGGGGATGGGGCTTCCCCAGGGCCTCACCCTGATCACCGGGGGTGGGTTTCACGGGAAGACCACCCTGCTGGAGGCCCTGGTCCACGGGGTCCACCCCCACGTGCCCGGGGATGGCCGGGAGTGGGTGGTGACCGACCTCCTCGCCCAAAGGGTCCAGTCGGAGGACGGGCGGAGCGTGAAGGGCGTGGACCTGAGGCCCTTCGTCCACCACCTTCCCCTGGGCCAGGACACGGCCTTCTTCACCACGGAGGACGCCTCAGGGGCCACGAGCCTGGCCGCGGCCCTCCTCGAGGCCCTGGAGCTTGGGGCCAGGGTCCTCCTCCTGGACGAGGACACCTCCGCCACCAACCTCCTGGTGCGGGATGCCCGCATGCAGGCCCTGGTGCGGCGGGAGACCCTTACCCCCCTCCTGGACCGGGTGGCAGACCTTAAGGCCTTGGGGGTGAGCCTCGTCCTGGTGGTGGGGGGCGTGGGGGACTACCTGGACCTGGCGGACACCGTGGTCCTCATGGAGGAGTACCGCCCCCGGGAGGTCACGGCCGAGGCCAGGGCCATCGCCCAGGCCCACCCCACGGGCCGCGCCTTCGGCGAGCCCCGCTACCCCTTGAAGGTGGCCCCCCGCGCCCCCTTGCCCCAGAGCTTTGACCCCAGGCGGGGGCGGAGGGAGAAGGTAAGGGGCCGGGGCCTGAGGGAGCTCCTCTACGGGGAAGAGGTGGTGGACCTTTCCGCCTTGGACCTCTTCGAGAACGCCCAAGTGCGGGCCATTGGGGCCCTTTTCCGGAGGATGCAAAGCCTGGCCGACGGGAGGAGGCCCTTAAGGGCCCTGGTGGAGCAGGTCCTCCTGGCGGAGGACCTCTTCGCCCTGGAGGAGGCCCCCGAGCTGGCCGAGATCCGCCCCTTGGAGCTCGGGGGGGCGGTGAACCGCCTCCGGGCCCTTGCCGTGCGGAAAGTGTCCCGGGAGGCCCAGGAGGGGGAAACCTTGCCCTTATCCTGAGTCCACGGCTTCCCCGTTTGGGGAACACTAAGGGTGGAGATGGAGGTGGAGGGTGTGGCGTTCTTTACGGCTTGACCTGAAGGCGAAGCAGGCCTACTGGCAGGAGGTTCCCCCGGAGGCGGTGGCCCTGGGCGGGCGCTACCGCACGGGGCAGGTGCTCTTGGAGCGGGAGGCCTACCGGTTCGCCCCCTTTTCCCCGGAGAACCCCCTGGTCTTCGCCGTGGGGCCCTTGGCGGGCACGGGGTTTTCCAACGCCAACCGCACCAGCGTGGGGACGCGGAGCCCCCTCACCCTCGGCATCAAGGAGGCGAACGGCGGGGGTACCTTCGGCTACGCCCTGGGCCAGATGAAGCTGGCCCACCTGGTGCTGGAGGGGGAAAGCCCCGAGTGGGTGGTCCTCCGCCTCACCCGGTCCGGGGAGGTCCACTTTGACCCCGCCCGGGACCTCCTGGGCCTGGGGAACTTTGAGGCGGCGAATCGGCTTTTCGCCGCCTATGGGCCGAGGATCGCCTTCGCCCTCCTGGGCCCCGTGGGGGAGTACCAGGGCCTCCTTTCCGGGATCGCCTTCTCCGACATAGACGGCAGGCCCTCCCGCCTCGCCGCCCGGGGGGGCGTGGGGGCGGTGATGGGGCGGAAGCGGGTGAAGGCCATCGTGGTGGAGGTGCCGGGCAAGGCGGAGGTGTGGGACAAGCCCAAGGTGGCCGAGGCCATCCGCCGCTACGCGGCCTTGCTCAGGAAAGATCCCTTGGTCATGCAGTTTTACAACGCCATCGGCACCATGGGCATGGCCGATTTTCAGAACGCCTTTGGGGGCCTTCCCGTGCGCAACTTCCGCGAGGGGCGCCTGGCCCCCCCGGAGGCCTTTCGCATGGGGGGGCAGCACATCGCTCCCCTGAACAGGGCCCGGGGGGGCAAGCACACCCACGCCTGCATGCCGGGGTGCGTGATCCAGTGCTCCAACGTCATCGTGGACGAAAGGGGCGAGGAGGTGGTCTCCCCCCTGGAGTACGAGACCATCGGCCTTCTCGGCACCAACTGCGGCCTGAACGACCCCGACGGGCTCGCCCGGCTGAACCGCCTGGCGAACGACCTGGGGGTGGACACCATCGAGACCGGGGCCACCCTGGCCCTCCTCATGGAAAAGGGCCTGGCCCCCTGGGGGGACTACGCCTTCCTGGAGAAGAAGCTAAAGGCCCTCTACGCCCCTTCCGAAGAGGCCCGCTTCCTGGCCCAGGGCACGGCCCGGGTGGGGGAGGCCCTGGGGCTTAGGCGGGTTCCCGTCATCAAGCGCCAGGCCATCTCCGCCTACGACCCCCGGGTGGTGGAGGCCACGGGCATCACCATGATGACCACCGCCCAGGGGGCGGACCACACCGCCGGGAACGCCCCGCGCCTGGAGACCCGGGCCATGCGGGTGGAGGAGATCCTGGAGGCCAGCTACACCGCCCAGGTGAACGCCGCCGCCAACGACGCCTTGGGCCTCTGCGTCTTCGGGGGAAGCGTCAGCAACAAGGAGGTGGCCTTCGTTACGGAAAGCGTCAACGCCGCCTTGGGGACCGCTTTGGCCCCGGGGTTCTGGCGGGAGCTCGGGGAGGGGGTCTTGCGCCTGGAGCACCGCTTCAACCACCTGGCGGGCTTCACCCACGAGGACGACCGCCTTCCCGGCTTCTTCTACGAGGAACCCCTCCCCCCCAAGGGCTACACCGCCCGCTTCCACCCGGAGGACCTTAGGCCCCTTTACGAGAGGCTCCACCAGGGATCGTAAAGGGGGGCCTGCCCTCCGGAGGCGGGAAGGGCCTCCCCCTGGAGGAACCGCCGGGCGTAAAGCCGGGCCAGCTCGGGGAAGGGTTCCTCTCCTAGCTTTTCCATGGCGTAGACGCTCACCGCATCGGCCAGGCGCCGGAGGGCCTCCTTGGCGTACCAAGGCCCCTCCGCTTCCAGGTTCCTGAGGGTGCGCTCCGCCTCCTTCAAGGCCAAGGGGCTTTCCTGGAGCATGGCCAAGAGGGGCTCGTGGGCCTTTTTCTTGGCGATGGCCTCCAGCATGTCCAGGGCTTGGATGTTGGCCGGGCCCTCCCAGATGGGGGTGATGAGGGCCTCCCGGTGCCAGCGGGCCACGCCGTACTCCTCCAGGAACCCGAGCCCGCCAAAGAGCTCCATGGCCAGCTGGGTGACGGCGGTCCCGTGCTCGGCGGTCCGCCCCTTGGCCAGGTGGGAGAGGAGGCGGGCCAGGTGGTAGTCCGGAGAGTAGGGGGGACGCTCGCGCCAGACCCGGTCGAACCAGGCCACGGCCAGGAAGGCTAAGGCGGTGCCCCCCACCTGCCTCAGACGCATCTCCAGAAGGTCGTGCTGGACCAGGTCGTGCTCCAGGAGCCGCTTGCCGAAGGCGCTCCGGCGGCGCACGCGGAATAGGGCTTCCAGGTGGGCTTTCTTGGCGATGCCCATGGCGGCCACGGCGTTGGCCAGCCGGCTTACCGTGAGGTTCTCCAGGGTGTAGTAGATGCCCTCCTCCGGCTTCCCGATCAGGTGGGCCAGGCTCCCCTCCAGCTCCACCTCCCCCGAGGGCACGGCCCGGGTGGCCAGCTTGTCCTTGAAGCGGCGCACCCGGAAGTTGAGCCTGCCATCCACCTCCCGGGGCAGGAGGAAGAGGGCGAGCCCCTTGGGCCCGGGCGGGGCTCCCTCGGGCCGGGCGGTGACGATGGCGTAGTCGGCCAGACCGGCGCCGGAGGCGAAATACTTGTCCCCCGCGTAAAGCCGCCAGGCCTCCCCCTCCCTTCTCGCCACGGTGCGGTTTGCCCCTAGGTCGCTTCCCCCTTGGATCTCCGTCATCCAGGTGGCCCCAAAGGCGTTTCCGTAGAGCAGTTCCCGCTTCACCCCTTCCCACTCGGGGGCGTACTTGTGCAGGGCGTAGGCCACCTGGTGGGTGATGGTGAGGATGCAGTACAGCCCCCCGTCCGCCAGAAGGTAGCCCTGGGCGTAGTGGAGGGGCCAGCCCTGCCCCTCGTAGGCGGGGCGGATCATGGGGCGGAGCTTTTCCAGGAGGCCTGCCTGGGCCGGGGAGAGGAGGGCCCGGTCCAGGCGGTTTCCGTCCAGGTCGTGCATCAGGAGGCGGGGAGGGGCATCTTGGTCCACGTGGTGGGCCACCTCCAAGACCTCCTCCCCCACCAGTTTGCCGAAGGCGGAGAGGGTCTCGTGGGGGAGGCCGGGAGAGAAAGTGTTTAAGATTGCCTTCAGGTCTGGGTCTAAAGCGTAGTGATCCTCGCCCTTGCTGTAAAAGCGGGTCTTCATGGTACCCTCCGCCCCGAGGCTACCCTGGGGGCCTCGAGGAGGTCAAGGAGGGGAGGCGCGGCCCCACCGCGGGAAGCCTCAGCGGGCCGTCCAGCCCAGGTCTATGGGGAAGACGGCCCCGGTGATGGCCGAGGCCTTATCCGAGGCCAGGAAGAGGGCGAGTTCCGCCACCTCCTCGGGCTCTATGAGGCGCTTGATGGCCGCCTGGGCCAGGAAGACCTTCTCCACCACCTCCTCCCGGGGGATGCCCAGGGTCCGGGCCTGTTCGGCGATCTGGTTTTCCACCAGGGGGGTGCGCACGTAGGCGGGGGCGATGGCGTTCACGGTGATGCCGTGGGGGCCGGCCTCGAGGGCCACGGTGCGCGTTAGCCCGATGAGCCCGTGCTTAGCGCTGATGTAGGCGCTCTTGAAGGGGCTTGCCACCAGGCCGTGAATGCTCGCGATGTTGAGGATCCGGCCCCAGCCCCTTTGCCGCATCCCGGGAAGCAGGGCCTGGATGAGCTGGAAGGGGGCGGTGAGCATCACCTGGAGCATCCGCTGCCAGGTCTCCAGGGGAAACTCCTCCACGGGGGCGATGTGCTGGAAGCCGGCGTTGTTGACCAGGATATCCGCGCCCCGTTCCGCGGCCCACCGCCCCAGGGCCATCACCGCCTGGGGGTCGGAAAGGTCCGCCTGGAAGTGGGCCCCGCCGAGTTCTTCCGCCAGGGGACCCGCATCCCGCACATCGTGGACCAAGACCCTGGCCCCTTCCCGGGCAAAGGCCTTCGCGATGGCGAGGCCGATTCCGCTGGCGGCGCCGGTGACGAGAACCGTTTTGCCTAGGAGCATGATCACCTCACTGGTAATTTTGCCTAGGGGACGAAGCCAACCTGGCATCATTTTCATCAGGGCCAATTGCTTCGTCAGAGGCTTAGGTACGCCTCCCGTACCCGGGGGTCTTGGCGCAGGGCCGGGGCGGAGCCCTCCAGGACCACGCGCCCGTGCTCCACCACGTAGGCCCTTTCGGCCACATCCAGGGAAAGGGCGGCGTTCTGCTCCACCAGGAGCACCCCTACCCCTTCCCGGGCCACGCCCTTCAGGGCCAGGAGCACCTCCTCGGCGAGCCTGGGGGAAAGGCCCAGGGAAGGCTCGTCCACCATGAGGATCCGGGGGAAGCCCATGAGGGCGCGGGCGATGGAGAGCATCTGCTGCTCCCCGCCGGAAAGCGTTCCGGCAAGCTGCCGCCTACGCTCGGCGAGCCGGGGAAAGAGGGCGTAGACCCTCTCATACCCCTCCTTCTCCCTTCCCGGGGCTAGGAAAGCCGCCCCCAGGCGCAGGTTCTCCTCCACGGTCATCAGGGGGAAGAGCTGACGGCCCTCAGGGACGTGGCCCAGGCCGAGCCGGGCCCTCCGGGCGGGGGAGAGGCCCGAGAGGTCCTGCCCCTTCAAAAGCACCCTGCCGCGCCAAGGTCGGAGCAGGCCGGAGATGGCGCGCAAAAGGGTGGTCTTGCCTGCCCCGTTGGCCCCCAGGAGGGCCACCAGTTCCCCCTCGCCCACCTTTAGGTCCACGCCGAAGAAGACCTGGGCTTTCCCGTAGCCGGTTTCCAAACCCTCCACCACGAGCCTCATGCCCGCCTCCCCAAATAGGCCTCCCTCACCCGCTCCTCCCGGGCCACCTCCGCATAGCTACCCGTAGCGATCACCTCCCCGTAGTCCAGGACCACCACCCGGTCAGCCAAGGCCTGGACTACGGGCATCATGTGCTCGATGAAGAGGACCGAGACCCCGCTATCCCGGATGCGCCGCACCAGGTGTACCGCCCCCTCCGCCTCCTTGGGGCGGAGGCCGGCCATAACCTCGTCCAGAAGGAGGACCTTGGGCCTGGTGGCCAGGGCCCGGGCGAGCTCCAGCCGCTTGTCCTCCAGGAGCGTGAGCTCCGCCGCCAGCGCCTGGGCCCGGGGAGCCAGGCCGGTGAGCCGGAGGACTTCCTCCACCCAGGCCTCGGCCTCCCGCTTGGAGGTCCTTGGCTTGCCGAAGAGGGCCCCCACCAGGAGGTTCTCCCGCACGCTGAGCTCGGGGAGGGGCTGGACGATCTGGAAGGCCCGGCCCAGGCCCAGGTGGGTGCGGGCCTCCGGGGGGAGGTGGGTCACTTCCCGCCCGAGGAGGAAAACTTGGCCCTGGTCCGGGCGCAGAAGGCCGGAGATCACGTGGAGGAGCGTGCTCTTGCCCGCCCCGTTGGGGCCGATGACCGCCAGGATTTCACCCTCTTCCAGGTAAAGGTGGACCTCCTTGAGGGCCAGTAACCCCAGGAAGCGCTTGCTGACCCCCTTAACCTCCAAGACCTTAGCCACGCCGCCCTCCCAGCAAGCCCACCAGGCCCCGGGGCAGGAAGAGGATGGCCAGGATGAGAAGCGCCCCGTAGACCACCAGGTAGCCCTCCTGGATCCAAAGCCTCAAGGCCTGCTCCAAACCCACCAGGACCACCCCCCCAAGGAGGGGGCCCAAGGTGGTGTAGAGCCCCCCGAAGATGGGGATGACCAGGGCTTCCACTGCCCGGCCCAGGCTGAAGGCATCGTAAGGGGAGAGGAAGAGAGCCTTCATGCCGTACACCCCGCCCGCCAACCCCGCCACCAGGCTTCCCAGGAAGAGGGAAAGGAGCTTAACCCGTACCACCCTTACCCCCAGGACCCGGGCCACGGCCTCGGACTGCCGGGTAGCGGCTTGGGCCAGGCGGAAGGGGCTTTGCTCCGCCCAAAGGCTTAGGGCCGTGGCCAACAGGAGCACGCCAAAACCCAGGCCGTAGCTGGCCAAGGGCCACCCTCCCCCGAAGGGGGGCGGCACGGGCAGGCCCATGGGCCCCCCGGTCAAGGGAAGTTTCAGGGCCAGGGTGCGGAGGACCTCGCTAAAGGCCAGGCTGGCGATGGCGAAATAGAGGCCTTGGAGCCTGAGGGTGACCGACCCGAGGAGCAGGGCTCCTAACCCCGAAAGGCCCGCACCCAGGAGGAGGGCGGGGAGGGTGCCCACCTGGGGGGCCAAGAGCCCCGCGCCGTAGGCCCCCAGGCCGAAAAAGGCCCCGTGGGCCAAGGAGAGTTGTCCCGTGCGGGCCACCAGGTCCCAGGAGAGGGCCAAGGCGGTGAAGACGAGGACAAAGAACCCCACGTCCAGGAGGAAGGCCTGCCAGGTTCCAAGGGGTAGGAAGGGCAGGAGAGCAAAGAGGAGGAGGAAGGCCAGGACCCCTTTCATGCCGCCCTCCAGGCCCGGCCCACCAGGGCCAGGAACAGCACCAGGAAGAAGACCGCCTCCACCAGCCCTCCGCCCCCGGGTACGTAAGTGCTCACCAGGGCTTCCGCCAGCGCCAGGACCAAGGCGGCGGGGACCACCCCCTTGAGGTTCCCCAAGCCGGCCAGGGCCACGATGGCAAAGGACTTTAGGGTATAGAGGAAGCCCACGGTGGGGCTGGCGTACAGCATCACCGAGAGCATCACCCCCGCTACCCCGGCCAATGCGGCGGAGAGGCCGAAGGCGAGGAGGTAGACCCTTTCCGCCTCGATACCCAGGAGCCCGGGGGCCTGGCGGTTCTGGGCTACGGCCCGCACGGCCAGGCCCAGCCGGGTCCGGGTGAGAAAGCCTTGTAGGGCCACGAGGAGGAGGAGGGAAAGGAGGAAGGCGCCCAGGGGCACGGCCCCCAGGAAGAAGGGCCCCAGGGAAAGAGCGGTGGCCTGGTAGGGCGGGGCCACCACCCGGGTGTCGGCGCCGAAGAGGAGGAGGGCCAGGTTCTGCAGGAGGATGGAGAGGCCGAAGGTGAGGAGCATCTGGTTGAGCTCCGGGGCCCTGAGCACCGGGCGGATCAGGCCGTGGTAGGTGAGGGCCCCCACCAGGAAGGCGGCGAGGAAGGCCAGGCCCAGGGAAAGGAGGGGGTCCACCCCCCGGGAGGCGAAAAGGAGGTAAGAGAGAAAGGCCCCCACCATGAGGAACTCCCCGTGGGCGAAGTTGACGATGCCCACCACCCCCAAGGAGAGGGCGAGCCCCGTGGCCACCAGGGCGTAGACCCCGCTCATGAGGAGGCCGTTGAGGACGGTCTGCAGGAAAAGCTCCACGGCCCTCTCCTTAGCCCTTTAGCGCAGGTGGTACTCCCCGGGGTAGCGCAGGGGCCTCGCCGCCTTCTCCTTGGGGAAGACGGGGCGGCGGGTGCCCTGCAGATACTGGAACTGGAACCAGATCTCTGGGCCGAACCCCTGGTACCTGGTCCGTCCCGTGTCCGAGGGCTTGAAAGCCAGGGGGCCGAAGGGGGTGTTCATCCGGAGGCCGGCCAGAGCCTCGGCCAGGCGGTTCTTGTCGGCGCTGCCTGCTCTTTCGGCGGCCAGGGCCAGGCTCTTAACGATGGTGTAGCCCATGGGGGCCATGTACTCCTCCGTGACCTCCCCGTACTTCTTGCGGTAGGCCTCCACGAAGCGGCGGGACTCGGCGTTCGCTACCGTGGGCAACCAGGCGGTCATCCCGGCGATGTCGTTGGAGAGGGGGTTCTTCTCAAACCCGATGGGCCAGGAGGGCGGGGCCCCGTAGATGAGCTTGGGCCTGAGGCCCACCTGCCGCGCCTGGGTGGCGATGGGGAGCGCATCTACATCGTAACCAATCCAGTAGAGAATGTCGGGGGCGAAGCTGCGGAAACGGGTCAGGATGGGGGTGAACTGGCCGCTTCCCGTCTTGAAGGGCTCCGCCTGGACCTGGTAGCCGAGCTTTTCTAGCTGCTGCTTGTAGACCCCGATCCCTGCGGAGCCGAAGGGACCGTCCTCGTAGAGGATGGCCACCTTCTTGGCCCCCTGTTCCCGGTTCAGGTACTGGAAGAACTGCAAAGCGGCGGCCACGTTGTGGTAGTCCCAGGGGTGGTAGTGGAAGAAGAGGGGATAACCCTCAAAGGCCTGCTCCACCACGGAGCTGGCGGCCCCGATGCAGAGGAAGAGGGGGCCGTGTTGCTTGACCGGGCCTGAGAGGGCAAAGGTGACCCCGCTGGCCAGGCCCCCGATGACGATATCCACCCGGTCCACGGTCATGAGTTTGGTGAAGGCGGGAACGGCCTTGGCCGCATCGGTGCCATCGTCGGCCACCCCCAGCTCCAGCTTCACCTTGCCCTGGGCGTTGACCTCATCGGCGGCCAGTTGGATGCCGTTGAGGGCCGCCTTCCCCGAGACCGAGGAGGCCCCGGAGAGGGGCAGGATGACCCCCACCTTCAGGGAGGTCTGGGCCCAGGCGAACCCTGCCAAGAGAACCACAAGTCCGAACCTTGTACGCATCGCTACCTCCTTCCTTGTCCCTAGGGCGCGTTGCCCTGAGGTTCCTCGTAAAGGACCACCGCCTCCCCCTCTATAACCCTCTCCCCGTGCTGGTTATCGCAGAAGGTTTCCAAGGTGAGCACGTAACCCCCCTTCTCCCGCTCCCGCACCGCCTTGACGATGGCGGTGGCGGTGATGGTGTCCCCGAGGTAGGTGGGTTTCAGAAAGCGCAGGGTTTGGGAGAGGTAGATGGCCCCTACCCCGGGCAGCTTGGTGCCGATCACCGTGGAGATGAGACCGGCCACCAGGATACCCTGGGCGATGCGCTTTCCGAAGCGGCTTTTTTGGGCGTAGACCTCGTTGACGTGCAAAGGATTGGTGTCCCCCACCGCCCCCACGAAGAGGGCCACGTGAGCCTCGGAAAGGGTCTGGGTGTAGCTCGCCCTGTCGCCCACCTGGAACCTCATGGGCCCACCTCCTTGAGAAAGCGCTCCAAGATGGCTTTGAGAAGCCCGGGGTTCTCCAGGTTCACGGAGTGGCCTACCCCTTCCAGGACCTCCAGCCTTCCCCTGGGGAAGAAGGCGGCGGTGGCCTCGGCCATCTCCCGGGAGATCAAGGGGTCCAAGGCCCCGTAGAGGACGAGGACCGGCCCCGCGTAGGCCCGGCCCGCCCGCCACCGGGCAAGGGCCCGGGCGTTCCCCTGGAAATGGGTGGGGTGCATCCTCTGGGCGCAGTCCACGAGTCCGGGAAACCAGGGGGGCCTTTGGGTGGGGGCCATGGCCTCTAGGGCCTTCCCCAGGGCCTCGCGGTTTTCCCGGTAGGACTCTAGGACGGGGTAGTAGGCTTCCGGGGTGGCGAGGCCCGTGGGTGAGGCAGGGTTGATGAGGACGAGGCCCAAGGTGGCATCGCCCGCCGCCTCCATGGCCACCGCACCCCCCAGGGAGTGGCCCACCAGAATGGCCTCCTCGGCCCCGACTCCCCGCAGGAAGTCCCGGAGGGCCTCGGCGTAGACGGGGATGGAGGGCAAGAAGCCCTCGGGAGCCGGGCTTTCCCCAAAGCCGGGGAGGTCGGGGGCCAAGAGGCGTGCCCCCTTCGGGGGGTCTTCCAGAAGGCCCAGCCACCACTCCTTGCAGGCGAAGTTGCCGTGGACCAAGGCCACCGGGGTTCCGCTTCCTGCCTCGAGGTGCCTAAGCATAGATGTCCTCCAAAAAATTCCGGACCGCCCGGGCGAAGGCCGGGGGGTCCTCCAGGGGGGCGGCGTGGCCCGTGGGAAGCGGGGAGAGCCTTGCCCCAAGGGCCTCGGCCAAGACCTCGGCGTAGGGCCTGGGGAAGAGGAGGTCCTCCTCCCCGTAGAGGACGAGGGCGGGCAGGTGGAGGCCCTTAAGCCCCGGGCGGAGGTCAGAGAACGTCAAAAACCCCAGGAGGAGCCGTTCTTGGGCGGCCTCGGTGGGCGCCTGGGCGGCGAGGGCCCGGAGCCCCTCCTCGTCCAAGAGCTCCGGGTGGGCATTGAGAAAGCGGGCCCCGAAGACCCAGGGCAGGGCCACCCGGAGCCGGAGAAGGGTTCCCCCCGCCCGTAGGGCGTGGAGCCAGCTTTCCACCTTGGCCCGGAGGACGGGGTCCAGGTAGGGGGTGGTGCAGGCGAGGATGAGGGCCCGGACCCTTTCAGGGGCCATCCGGGCCGCCTCCAGGGCCACGATGCCCCCGTTGGAGAGCCCCACCAGGGCGGCCTCCCGCCAGCCGATCCGGTCCAGAAGGGCCAAGAGGTCCTCCGCATGGGCCCTAGGCGTGTAGGCGCCCTCGGGGGCCTCGCTTTCTCCCTGGCCCCGCATGTCGTAGCGGAGGAGGGTGAAGCCCTCCAGGTAGGGGAGGACCGGGTCCCAGCTCTCCAGGCGCTGGAAGAGGCCGTTCAGGAGGACCACCCGGGGGCCTTCCCCTTGGACGCGGTGCCTAAGCTTGGCCATGGCTCTCCTCCCACATCCTCTTCAAGACCTCCTTCTGCACCTTGCCCGGCCCGGTCTTGGGGAGTTCCGCCAAGAACACCAGGTGCTTGGGCACCTTGTACCCCGCCAGGCGCTCTCGCAGAAAAGCCCGCAGGTCTTCCGCTGCCACGGGCTTGCGGAGGGCCACAAAGGCCACCCCCACCTCCCCCCACCTGGGGTCGGGGACCCCGACCACCGCCGCCTCCTTCACCGCGGGATGGTCGTAGAGGGCCTGCTCCACCTCCACCGGGTAGACGTTCTCCCCCCCGGAGATGAACATCTCCTTCTTCCGCCCCACGATGAAGTAGCGCCCCTCCCCATCCCGGTAGGCCAGGTCCCCGGTCCTGAGCCAAAGCCTTTCCCCGTCCCAGACGAAGACCTTTTCGTTTTCCTCCGGTCGGCGAAAGTAGCCCTTCATGACCGCGCTCCCCGAGAGCCAAAGCTCCCCGGCCTCCCCTGGCCCCGCCTCCTTCCCGTCCTCCCGTACCAGGCGGGCCCGGAGGTGGGGCATGGGCCGGCCCACGCTCTCGGGATGGGCTTCGGCCTCCTCCAGCTCCAGGGTGAAGCAGTTCACCCCGCATTCCGTGAGGCCATAGCCCTGTTTGAAGCGCACCCCCTTTGCCCGGAAGGCCGCCCGTACCGGGGCCGGGCAGGGGGCACCCCCGGAGATGGCGAAGCGCACGCCAAGGAGGTCGGCCTGGGCGAACTCGGGCCTTTCCAGGAGCATCTGGAACATGGTGGGCACCAGGAAGAGGACGGTGGGCCTCAGGGCGCGGACGAGCTCTAGGTACTCCTCGGGGCGGAAGCGCTCCTGGATCACCACGCTGCCCCCCAGGTAAAGGAGGGGGGTGGCCAGGGCGTTCAGGGCGGCGTGGAACATGGGGGTAGCCAGGATGTACCGGTCCTCCCGGGAGAGGCCCCAGGAGAATGCGGTCTGGACCGCGTTCACCAGGATCTGCCGGTAGGGAAGGAGGGCCCCCTTGGGCAGGCCCGTGGTGCCGCCCGTGAAGAGGAGGAGGGCGGGGTCCTCCAGGTCCACCCGCGTTTCCTCGGGGGCCTCCGCGCCTTGGGAGAGGGCCTCGAGGGGGAGGGCGCCTGGGTCCAGGGCCCGGGCCACCTCCTGGAACCCTTCCCCGTAGAAGAGCACCTTGGGCTCGGTGTAGGCGTAAAGGGCCTGGAGTTCGGGGAGGCTTAGGCGGTGGTTAAAGGGGGTCAGGATGTGGCCGAGGAGGGGCCCGGCGAAGAGGAGGTCCAGGTAGGCGGGGTGGTTCCAGGCGAGAAGCCCCACCCGGTCCCCCTTGGCGACCCCCAGGGCCCGTAGGGTCCCCGCCGCCTCCCGCGCCCTCAGGTAGAGCTCCCCGTAGGTGAGCCAGCCGCCCCCGAACCACACCGCAGGCCGCCCCGGATGGTACCGGGCCAGGCGTCCCAGCCAGTTGGGTTCAAACATGGAGCCTCCCTTCTAGGCGCAAGACCGCAGCCCCGTAAAAGTAGCCCACCCCCGCCGCCGCCAGGGCCACCAGGCTGCCCGCCTGGATCAGCCCGCGCTCCCAGGCCAGCTTCAGGGAGAGGATGGGGTCCAACTGCCCCAGGTGGCCGAAGGTTTCCAGGTAAATGGACTGGCCCGGGCCTAGGCCCAACCCTTCCAGCACCGCACGGTGGGCGGAGCGCTTCATGTGCAGCAGGGCCAAGTAGTCCAGGTCGGCTTCCGTGTAGCCCGCCTCTGCCAAGGCCTCCCGCACCACCTCCAGGAAGGTGGGGATGGAGGTGGCATCCAGGCGCCGCTTCATGGCCTCGGGGTCTTCCACCTGCAGGCGGTAGTGGGGGAGGGTGTCCGGGGTGAGGGGGGCCTTGGTACCCCCCACCGGCACCTTGACCGCGAGGGCCAGCTCGGGGTCCATGCGGTGGGCGAGGCCGAGGAGCTTGAGGCCCGGCCCCTCCCGGGTGAGGACCGCCGCAGCCCCGCCCGCCGCCAGGTCGTAGAGGAAGCGGGTGTGGGGGTCCCGGTAGTCCACGAGGTCGCCGTTGCGGTAGCCTCCCGCCACCAGGACCACGTTCACCTCCCTCCGGGTGGCGAAGAGGCCCCGGGCTACCTCGAGGGCCCCCATGAGGGAAGCGCACTTCTGGTTCAGGTCCAGCCCCTTGGCCCGGGAGGCCCCCACCTTTAGGGCCAGGTAGGGGGCCGTGGCCCAAATGGGGTAGTCCTTGTACTCCTCCACCACCGAGAGCACCCAGTCCACCTTCTCCCCGGCCAGGCCTGCGGCCACAAGCGCCCTCCTTGCCGCTTGGGCGGCCATCTCCGCCGGGTGGTCTTCGGGGCCGGGGATGGGCTTCTCCAGGAGGCCCAGCTTCTCCCGCACCACCTCCACGGGGAGCCCGGAGAGGGCGGCGATCGCTTCCGCCGTCAAGCGGTCTTGCGGCAGGTAGACGCCAAGGCTATGCACGTACATCTGCCCTCAGGGTAGAGGGAATGTGTTACACGTCCGTTACACAGGGATTCCGGTTCGCCGCCTATACTGGGGGAACCTGGGAGGTGTACCGCCACGTTTCGGCTTCGCCTGTTGGGGAATGCGCTTCTGGAGGTGGGAGAAAGGTGTGTGCCTCTGGGGCGCAAGGTGGCGGGCGCGCTGGCCTACCTGGTCCTGGAGGGCCCCACCCCCCGTTCCCGGCTGGCGGGCCTATTGTGGCCCGAGGCCCCGGAGTTCACGGCCCGTAACAACCTGGCCCAGGCGCTCCACCGGGTGCGCCAGGCGGCGGGGTGCGAGGTAGCGAGCGGGGGCGAGGCGCTCCGGCTTGCGGAGGGCCTCGAGGCCGATGCGGCCCAATTGGTGCTCCTCGCCTTCCAGGGCCGCCATGCCGAGGTACTAGGGTTTACGGGCGAGTTGCTTGGGGGTTACGACTACGACGACTGCCCCGACTTCGCCGACTGGCTTCTGGCTGAGCGGGAGCACCTGGCGGGGTTGTGGCGCAGGGCTTTGGAGGCCGAGGCCGCGCGGCTAGAGCAGGAGGGGGATCTGCGGGGTGCGTTGGCCCAGGCGATGCGCCTGCAGCAGGCCGACCCCTTTTCCGAGGAGCACCTCCGCCGGCTGATGCGCCTTTACTACCTGCTGGGCGACCGCGGGGCTGCCCTTTCGGCCTACCATCGCGGCCGGGAACGGCTGCGGCGCGAGTTAGGGGTAGACCCCCTGCCCGAAACCCAGGACCTGATGCGCACGATTGAGCGCGGGGCCGTCCTCCCTGCCCCCAGGCCCCGACCCCGGCGGGAAATTCCCCCTCAGCTCTGGCGGCCGCCGGTGCTGGCGGGTCGGGAACGGGAGTGGGCCTTGCTGGAAGAGGCTTGGCAGGCTGGCAAGGTTGTCTTTCTCGTCGGCGAGCCCGGGGTGGGCAAAAGCCGGCTCCTGCGGGATTTTGTTGGCTCCAAGGGGACCTACGCCTGGCTCTCGGGCCGGCCAGGGGACCAAAGGGTGCCCTTTGCCTTCCAGGCGCAGGTTTGGCGGGAGGCGCTGGAGCGCTACCCTGATGTCCGCCTATCCCCTTGGGCACGGCGGGAACTTGCCCGGATCCTCCCGGGTTTCTTCCCCGAGGTCCCGCAGCCCCAGAAGGGCCCTGCCGATCGGCTTCGCCTCTTCGCGGCCCTGGCGGAGCTGGTCCGGGCGGTGGGGCCATACGTGGATGCGCTGGCGGTGGACGACCTGCACTACATAGATGCCGCCAGCGCCGAGGCCGGGGCCTACCTGGTTTCCCAGTTTGTGCCCACCCCTCCTGGCGTGCCCCGTAACCTCAACGCCTACCGCCAGGGGGAGCTTCCGGCCGAGGCCCAGGCCGTCATGGACCAGCTGGTGGAGGCGGGCCTGGCGGTGCGGATCGTCCTCGAGCCCCTCAGAACCCCCGAGGTGGAGGTCCTGCTGGCCTTCCTGGAGCTTCCGGGCCTTTCGCCCGCCCGTCTCGCGCCCGCGCTTTCCCGCCACACCGGAGGCAACCCCTTCTTGATCCTCGAGACCCTGCGCATGCTCTGGGAATTGGGGGAGCTGCCAGAAACCCCCCAGCGCCTGCCCGTTCCGCACAAGGCGAAGGAGCTGATCGCCCGCCGCATGGCCTCCCTGTCGCCAGCGGCCTCCCGCCTGGTCCAGGTGGCGGCCGTGGCCGGCGAAGACCTGAGCTTGGAGCTAGCCGCCGCCGTCTTGCAGAGTCCCCCCTTGCAACTGGCCCAACCCTGGGCCGAGCTCGAGGCCGCCCAGATCCTGCGGGAGGGGGGCTTCGCCCATGACCTCCTGCGGGAGGTGGTACTGGAGGGCATTCCTGCTCCTGTCCAGGCCCACCTGCACCGCCAGGTGGCCCGCTGGCTCGAGGAGACCCGGGCCCACCCCGTCTGCACCGCCCAGCACTGGCTCTTGGCCGGCCAGGAGGAGAAGGCCGCCCGCGCCTGGCTGGCTGCCGGTCGGGACTACCAGGCCCGCGCCCTTTACGCCGAGGCCCTGGCCGTACTGGAGCAAGCCCTTGCCCATGCCCGGGAAAAGGCCACCCGGGCCGAGGTCCAGCTCGTGATGGCCGACATCTACCGCGAGGAGCGGCGCTACAGGGAGGCCGAGGCCCTGCTGGAGGCTCTGCTGCAAAGTTCCCTTCCCCTGAGGCTCCGGGTGGAGGCCCTGCGGACCTGTACCCACCTAGCCATCGGCGACCACCTCAGGGCGGCCAGATACGCGCAAGAGGCCTACGTCTTGGCCCAGAAGTTAGGGGATGAAGAAGTCATCCACCTGACCCTCACCGCTTACGCCGCCACCCTGTGGGGCCTGGGGCGGAGCCCCGAGGCGGTGAGGCTGCTGGAGCCCGAGCTGGCTCGCGATCTCCCCGATCCCCGCCAGCGCCTCCGCCTGCTGGCCTATCTAGGGGCAGCGTATGCCCAGCAGGGCCGCTTCACCGAGGCCTACCCCCTGCTGGAGGAGGCCCATGGCCTGGCCCAGGACCAGGACCCCTACTGGCGGGTGCTGGTGGCGGCCTTCTTGGTGGGGGCCGATGTGGAGCGGGGTGAACCCCTGGCCCACCGGGAACTGGCCGAGGCCGCGCGGAGGTTGGGGCCCTTTGACGGGGGCGAGTACCTGGCGCTGGTGCTGGCCCGGGCCTACCTGGAGGCACGCGAGCCGGAGGCCGCCTTGGGGCTTTTGGCGGAGCGCCCGGGCCAATATCTGGGCCCGGCCTACGCCTGCTTGGGCCTGGCCTACACCAGCCAGGCTCGGCTGGCCTTGGGGCAGATAGGGGCGGCACGGGAGGCCTTTCGGGAAGCCCTGGCCCTGGCCGAGGGCTTGGAAGGGGCCCCCAGGGCCCTGGCTCAGGTGGCGGTGGTGGGCTCCAAGCTGGGGGAAGAGGGGGTACAGGCCCTCCTGGAGCGGATTGCTCCCGGCACCCTGGGCCCTGCCGATCGGAGGAGCCTCCGGGAGGCCGGTCTTCCCGGCCTGGACTCCCCCTGAACCTGTCATCCTCCGGTCATCTGGGTTCTTCTAACCTTTCCTAAACCGGGCAGGGAGTACCGATGCCTGGGGAGAGGAGAGTGGCGATGCACGGCAAGGCATGGCTTGCGTGGGCGGCCCTGGCGTTGGGGTGGGTGATTCTGGCTTTGGGCCAGCAACCCGACCCGGCCAGGCTACGGCAGCTTGGGCTTCCAGAAGGCACCGTCCAGATTAGCCCCTGCGTTCCCGGCATGGGCGAACACTGGGCTAACCCCAAGGACTTACCTTTCGGGCCTATCTATGGCGTGGTGGGAGACCGGGTCATCTTTGTGGAGGTCATGATTGCCCAGAGCGATCTGGTTGCGGGTAAGTCATGGACGAACCTCCTCAGCCCCTTCCGGGGTCATCGTATAGACCACGTGGACATCGAGTTCCAACCCCATGGACACGAGGGGTACGAGATCCCCCACTACGACGTCCACGCCTACTTCGTTCCTCACGCGGAGCATCTCGCCTATTGCCCCTAAGGAGAGCCTATGCAGGCCCTTTGGTTTCTCAACACCTTGGTTCGCCTATGGGTTTCAGAAAGCAAGGGCCAGGATGGCCTTTCCGTCCTGGAGCACCAGGCCCCCTACGGGGACTCCCCACCCCTTCACATTCACCACACCGAGGATGAGGTCTTCGTCGTTCTGGATGGAGAACTCCGCCTTGTCGTGGGGGATGCCACCCGGCGTCTTCGCCCCTTTGAGGAGCTTCTTGCCCCCAAGGGGGTGCCCCACACCTACCGGGTGGAGTCACCCCAGGGGGCCCGCTGGCTCACCGTCACCGCCCACCGGGACTTCGAGCGCTTTGTGCGGGCCATGAGCCGCCCGGCGGAGCGGGAGGAACTGCCCCCGCCTTCGGGTCCGCCCACGCCCGAGGACCTGGAGCGCCTGGCGAAGATGGCCCAAGTCTACGGCATCGAATTGGCCATCTCGGGGCCCTAGCCGTTTATGCGGGTCACCCGGTATGCCTACTGGCAAGGGCTGTGTGTCCGCAAGTTCCCCCGGGCTTCGCTTCTTGATTTGACCCTAGACCTCGGCCGTGTGCCTAAGCTGGGTAGTGCGCACATCCTGCATGATCCGCTAGCGGGTGGGAGTTTCGCTTTGCGCGCAGATGAGGCCTCAAGGCTCGCAGGGGCGAGGCGGAAAACCGGGGCCATACCCTGTAGCCCTGCCCCGGTCACAGGGGGCAAAATGAATCCATGCCCTACCCGGTGCCCCCCTCGAGGCTCCTCCCCCCCCGGACCGCCAAGGAGGTGCGGCGGGTCCGCCCCTTGCGCCTGGTGGAGGAGGCTTTCCTGAGGAGCCCCGGGGTGGTTTTGGCGGCGGGGGCCGGGTACGGGAAGACCAGCCTGGCCTCGGAAGTGCCCGGGGTTTATCTGGCCCTGGCGGAGGAGGCCAAAGACCCCGCCCTCCTCCTCTGGCATCTTCTCGCCGCCTACCAGGGGCGGGCGGCGCTTCAGGAGGTGGTGGGGCTCCTGGAGGCCGGGGCCTGGCCCCGGGCCCTGGAGGCGCTCCTCCAGGCCCTGGAACCCTTGGGACCTCACTACCTGGTGCTGGACGAGGCCCACCGGGCGGAAAGCCCGGGGATGCTCCGGGTGGTCCAGGGCCTGCTCCGCCTCCCCGGGTTGCGGCTTCTCCTGCTTTCGCGGAAGGCCGCCCCCTTTGCCTTCCTTACCGTGCTTTCCGAGCGGGAGCTGGCCTTCGATCCCCAGGAGGCTTGCCTCCTGGCCAAGGCCTTGGCCCCCGAGCTCCCCGCCTTTGAGGTGGAGCGGGCCCTCTCCCTGGTGAAGGGCTGGCCCCTGGGCCTGAGGGTGGTTCTCCTGGCCATGCGCCGGGGGCTTCGGCCCGAGCTGGCCTTGGAGAGCGCAGAGGGCCTGCTCGCGTACCTGGCCTATGGCCTCCCCGGCGAACTCCTGCAGGAGGCCGCCCGGCTGGCCCTGCTGGGGGAGGTGGCGGAGGAGGAGGCCAAGGACCTTCTGCCCTACGCCGAGGCCTTGCTCTTGGAGCGAAGGGAGGGGAGGTTGGTCTTCCACCCCCTGGTTCGGAGCGCCCTCAAACCCCTTCTCCCGGAGCCCGAAGCCCGGAGCGTGCTTTCCCGGGCGGCGGAGTCCGCCCTGCAACGGGGAGAGGCGGTGCGGGCCGCGGGCTTTCTCCTGGAAGCGGGAAGGTTGGGGCATGCGGCCGACCTGCTCCTGCAGGAGGGGTTTGGTTGGCTGGAGCGGGGCCTCACCTACACCGTGCTCCGCCTTCTCGCCCACCTGCCCGCGGGGATACGCCAAGGGAGGAAAGGCCTCCTCCTCTTGGAGGCCGAGGCCTTGCGCCAGGCGGGGCGCTATCAGGAGGCGGAGGCCGCTTACCAAAAGGCCTTGGCCCTGGGGGAGGAGCGGGCTTACCTGGGCCTGGTGCGGCTCTTCCTGGACACCGTGGAGCCCGCCCGGGCCCGGCCTTACCTGGAAGAGGCCCTCAGGCGGTTTCCCGAGGCGGCCAAGCCCCTTCTGGCGGAGAACCTGCTCAACGAGGGCCGGGTGGAGGCGGCGGCGGACCTCGGGCTGGCCGGGCCCAGGCTCCTCCTGCGCCAGGGGAGGCCGGTGGAGGCCCTGGCCCTGTTGCGGGGGGCCAGGGACCCCGGTCTGCACCGCCCGCCCCAGAACCACCGGGAGGGAAGCCTCCTCAGGGCCCTCCTGGAGTGTGTGGCGGGGGATGCGGAGGAGGGCCTTAGGTGGGCGGAGCGGGGCCGGTTTGAGGCGGAAGCCCTGGGGAGCCCCTTCGGCCTGAGCCTGGCCGAGGCCCGGCGGGGGCATGCTCTCCTGGCCTTGGGCCGCCTCGAGGAAGCCCGGGCCGCATACCGGGCCGCTTTGGCCCTGGCCGAGGGGGGACCCGCCCGGCTCGGGGTGGAGGCCCTGGGGGGACTGGCCGCCTTGGGGGAGGAGGGGGCCTTTGCCGAGATGGTCCGGCTTTCCCGGGCGGCGGGGGACCTGTGGGTGGAGGGGTTCATGACCCTGGTGGTGGCCCTGGCGCGCCTGCGGCAGGGGGAGGTGTTTGCCTTACCCGCCCTGGAGCTGCTGGACCCCTTTTTGCGGGAGGTGGCCAGGGCCTATCCCTTTACCGATGGTTGGGAGCCCCTCCTGGCGCGCTACCCCTTCTTGGCGGGGCGCACCCTCTTCGCCCCGCCCCTGCACCGGGTGCGCCGGGCGCTTTGGCGCCTGGGCCATCTGCCCCTCCCCTACCATCCCGGGGTGCGGCTGGAGATCCGCGCCCTGGGGGGGTTTGAGGTCCGGGTGGAGGGCCGGGCGGTGCGCTTCCGCCGGGAGAAGAGCCGTTTGCTCCTGGCCCTCTTGAGTGCGGGGGAGTGGGAAAAGGGGGACCTCCTGGAGGCCTTGGAGGTCTCCCCGGGGGAGTTTCGCGTGCTGTGGTGGGAGGTGGTGCGCGCCCTGGAGCCGGGCCGTCCCAGGGGGGTGGCCCCCTACTTCCTCCGCACCCGCCCCTACGGGCTTAACCGGGAGGCTCCCGAGCTCTACCTGGACCTGTGGGACCCCAAAGCCCCCGTGGCGCCCCCCTACCAGGGCCTGGACCACCCCCTTTTGGACGAGCGGTCCCGGGCCTGGCTGGAGGAACGGCGGCGCGCCCTCCTCCTTAGCCCCCACCCCGGGGACTGGCTCGCCGCCCTGCGCCTGGACCCCTTGGACGAGGAAGCCCTCCTCCGCCTTCAGGGCACGCCCGCCTACGAGGAGGGGCTACGCCTGCGCCAGCGGGCCTTGGCGGAGCTTGGGCTGGAAGGGTAGGCGGGGGTGCCGCCCTCGGGTAGGCAAACGCCCCGGGTCTCCCGTAGACCCGGGGCGGAAGGCCAAGCGGCTTAGGCCGCTTTTTGGCCTGGCCGCTTGCGGAGCTCTTTCCAGAAGACCACCAGGGCGCTCACCACGTAGATGGAGCTGTAGGTGCCCACGAAGATCCCCACGAAGATGGCCAGGGAGAAGTCCCGAAGGACGCTTCCTCCCAGGAAGAGCAGGGCGATGATGGGTAGCAAGGTGGTGAGGCTCGTCATCACCGTGCGGGAGAGGGTCTGGTTGATGGAGCGGTTCACGAGCTCCGGGTAGGGAACGCCCCTCAGAAGCTTCTGGTTCTCCCGGATGCGGTCGGAGACCACGATGGAGTCGTTGATGGAGTAGCCCACGATGGTGAGGAGAGCGGCGATGGTGGGGATGGAGAACTCCAGGCCTAAAAGGCTATACATCCCCGCCACGATGGATACGTCGTGGGCCACCGCGATGACGTTGGCCACCCCGAAGGTCCAGTCAAAGCGGAAGGCCACGTAGATGAGGATGAGGCCCAGGCCCACCAGCACCGCCATCAGCGCATTCCGGCGCAGCTCCGAACCGATGGCGGGGCCCACCGTCTCCGAGGTGAGCACGGAGGCCTTGAGTTCCGAGGTGAAGAGCCGTTCCAGCTCCAGGCGCCTGGCGTCGGGAAGGGGGGGTAGCTTGAGGGCAAACTCCCGGAAGTCGGCGGTGGGGGCCTGCACCTGGGTGATGACCGCCTCCTTGGCGGGGAAGCCCTTTTGCTCCAGGAAGTGCCTCAGGGTGTCCACCCCTACCTCGGGGGCGGTGCGCAGGGTGTAGGCGGTGCCCCCGGTGAAGTCTATGGAGTAGTTGAAGCCCTTGGTGAAGACCACCCCCGCGGCCGCCACCGCCAGGAGCAGGGAGGCCAGGGTCACGTAGCGGGCGGGGCCCATGAAGTTTACCCGGGGGTCCACCAGCCACATGGGCGGGCGCACCTCCCTACGCTCTCCCAGGCGCTCCAGGAGGTAGCGGCTGAAGACCAGGTTGGAGAAGACGCTGGCCACCACGCCGATGGCCAGGATCACGGCAAAGCCCCGCACCGGGCCCGTGGCGTACTGGTACAGGGCCGCGGCCGCCAGGAGGTGGGCGACGTTCACGTCCAGGATGGTGAGGGTGGAGTGCTTGAACCCCTCGGGGATGGCCTGGCGGAAGCGCTTGCCCGCCCTGAGCTCCTCCTTGATGCGCTCAAAGGAGAGGACGTTGCCGTCCACCGCCGCCCCCAGGGTGAGGACGAGCCCCGCGATGCCCGGCAGGGTCAGGGTGGCCCCGAGGCCGGAAAGGAGCCCCAGGATGAGCACCGAGGTGTAGACGAGGCCCAGGGAGGCCACCAGGCCCAGGCTCGCCCCGTAGTAGGCGAAGATGAGGAGGAAGATGGCCAAGGTGCCGATGAGGGCCGAGCGGATCCCCGCCTGGATGGCGTCCTGGCCCAGGGTGGGCCCGATGGCGCGGATCTCCGCCACCTCCAGGGAGACGGGCAAGGCCCCGGAGCGGAGGACCAGGGCGATTTCGCTGGCTTCCTCGAGGCCCGAAAGTCCCTCGATCACCGCCTGTCCCCCCGTGATGGCCTGGCGGATGACGGGGGCGGTGTAGACCTTGCCGTCCAAGACGATGGCCAGTTGTTTGCCCACGTTGGCCCGGGTGACCTCCTTAAACTTCTTGGCCCCTCCCGGGGTGAAGGTCAGGGCCACCTGGGGGCGGCCGAACTGGTCAAAGACCGCCCGGGCGTCCGCCAGGTCCGCGCCCGTGAGGAGGGGAGGGCCCAGGTCCTCGGGCTTGATGAGGTCCTTTTCCAGGTCCTCCCGCTTCAGGCGGGGGTTTTCCCGGAGGGCCTGGTTGATCTGGGCCACGGTGGTGCCCGTGGCCCCTTCCTTGAGGATGCGGAACTCCAGCACCGCCCGCTGGCCGATGAGCTTGAGGGCGCGGTCCTGGTCGGCTTGGGACAGGCCGGGAAGCTCCACCACCAGGCGCTTCTGCCCCTGCACCTGGATGAGGGGCTCGGCCACGCCCAGGGCGTTGATGCGGTTTTCCAGCACGGTGCGGGCCTTTTCCAGGTCGTCGGGGGTGGGGTTTTCCACCGCGGCCTCCAGCACGATGCGAAGACCCCCCTTCAGGTCCAGGCCCAGCTTCACCTTGGGCTCCTGGGGCGCCCAGGGCTTCCAGACGAGGAGGAGGGCCAAGAGGAAAAGGCCCAGCAGGAGAAGACCGGTCAAGGGTTTTCGGTTCATAGGGTTTCCTTTCGTGCGGTTCAGAAGTCCTTGGGCCGGGGAAGGCTGCCTCTGCCCCTCCCCCGCGCCCCCTTCCCACCCGGGCGCGGGGTGCGGGGGAGGAGGCTAGCCCCCGTCTAACTGGAGGCGCAGGTAGAGGAGGTAAAGCCCCGGCCTTGCCGGGGGGCCGGCGGGCCGGGGGGCCCTCTCCTCCCGGGGGTACCCGGGCAGGGCCCGGGGGGGCTTGGGCGGGGTCCAGAGGAGGGGGGAGGAACCCCCGCTCCCCCGGTCCTCCTTGAGGGCCAGGACCGGGCCCTTGGCCAAAAGGCCTGCCCCCTCCTCCGCCCTTGGGGCGGGTAGGGCCACGCCCTGGAGGACCAGGGCTATGGCGGCCCAGAGGGGAAGGAGGCGCCCCATGCCTGCCTCAGGCGGGGATCTCCACCATCTGGAAGGCCTCTATGATGTCGCCCTCTTGGAAGTCGTCGAAGCCCTCGAGGCCCACCCCGCACTCGTAGCCTTGGGCCACCTCCCGCACGTCCTCCTTGAAGCGCTTGAGGCTGGCCATCCTGCCCTTCCAGATCTCCTGGCCCCGGCGGAGCACCCGCACCTCCGCGTTGCGGACGATCCTTCCCTGGGTCACCATGCACCCGGCCACCTGCTTGCCCCCGGGCAGGCGGAAGATGGCCCGCACCTCGGCCCGCCCCAGGACCTCCTCCTTGTACTGGGGTTCCTTCTGCCCCTTGACCATGGCCCGCACCTCGTCGATGAGGTCGTAGATGATGCGGAAGGTCTTGAGGAGCACCCCCTTCTCCTCCGCCTTCTTCTTCACCGAGCCCGCAGGGCTCACCCCGAAGGCCAGGATGGCGGCGTTCGCCGTCTGGGCCAGGAGCACGTCGGACTCGGTGGGGGCCCCCACTTGGGCGAGGAGGACGTTGATCTTCACGTCTTCCGTGCCCTCCTTGGCCAGGATGTGCTGGATGGCTTCCAAGGAGCCCTGGGTGTCCGCCCGCAGGATGAGGTTGACCTCCTTCTTCCCCTCCTCCTGCATGGCCCGGAGGAGGTCGGCCATGGTTCTGGGCCGGCGCTCCCGCTCCGCCTCCTCCTTGGCCTTGCGCTCCTCCCTCCTTTCCTCGGCGATCTCCTTGGCGGCCTCGATGTCCGGCACCCACTCCACCACGTCCCCGGCGTGGGGAAGCTCCTGGAAGCCCAGCACCTGCACGGCGCTCCCCGGGCCCGCCTCCTTGCGCTGGTGGCCGTCCGCGTCCATCATGGCCCGGATGCGCCCGTACACCTCCCCGGCCACCACGTAGTCCCCCACGTGAAAGGTCCCCTCCTGGACCAGCATGTTGGCGATGATCCCCGCCTGCTTGTCCAGCTTGGACTCCAGGATCACCCCCTTGGGCTCGGCGTTGGGGTCCGCCCGGTAGTCCTCCAGTTCGGCCAGGAGGAGGATCATCTCCAGAAGCTCCTGCACCCCCTGGCCCGTCTTGGCGCTGATGGGCACCACGATGGCCTCCCCCCCGTACTCCTCGGGCACGAAACCCCGCTCCATGAGCTGGCGTTTGACCCGATCGGGGTCCGCCTGGGGCAGGTCCATCTTGTTGAGGGCGAAGACCACCTTGGCCCCCGCGGCCTTGGCGTGGGCGATGGCCTCGTCGGTCTGGGGCATGATGCCGTCGTCGGCGGCGATGACGATCACGGCGATGTCCGCCACCCTGGCCCCCCGCTGCCTTATGGTGGTGAAGGCCTCATGCCCCGGGGTGTCGATGAAGACCACCGCGCCCTGGGGGGTCTTCACCTCAAAGGCCCCCACGTGCTGGGTGATGCCCCCCGCCTCCTTCTCCGCGATGCGGCTCTTGCGCAGGTAGTCCAGGAGGGTGGTCTTCCCGTGGTCCACGTGGCCCATGATGACCACCACGGGCGGACGCCGGGGCAGGGCCTTCCTGCGCTCCTCCTCCGCCAGCTTTTCCTGCAACCCCCGCTGTTCCTTCACCAGCTCCCGCACCGCCTCCGCGTCCTCCTCGCTGAGGGTGGAGGCGTGGGACTTGTAGGCCACCCCCATCTGGTCCAGGAGCTCTAGAAGCTCGTCGTTTTCCATGCCCAGCTCTTTAGCCAGCTGGTAGATGCGTATTTTGGCCATCCGTACCTCCTAAGAGCGCCGCCAGGGCTTGGGCAAGGGCCCCCGAGCGGGCGCCAGCGAAGCGCCGGAGCTTTTTTTCCTGCCAGCACTCCGGGTTGTCGGGGCAGACGTAGGCGCCCCTTCCGGGAAGCTTGCCCGTGGGATCTATCTGAAACCCATCCGATGTGAGTAGGATGCGGAGGAGTTCTCCCTTGGGCCGCCTTTTGCGGCAGGCCACGCACATGCGGATGGGAACGTGCCGCATCACCCGAGATCCTTGAAGAGCTTCTCAAACTCCTCCTTGGCCCGGGAGGAGGCCTCCGACTCCTCCTGGGCCGCCTTGCGAATGGCCTCGTCCAGGTCGGAGATCTCCGCCTCCTCAAAGTGGATGTCGTAGCCCGTGAGCTTGGAGGCCAGGCGCACGTTCTGCCCCCCGGTGCCGATGGCCAGGGAGTGCTGGTCCTTGGTGACCTTGACCCGAGCCTTCTTGCCCTCCGCGTCCAGCTCAATGGAGCCCACCTGGGCGGGGGAGAGGGCGTTTCTTATGAACTCCTTGGGGTCCTTGGACCAGAGGATGATGTCCACCTTCTCCCGGCCCAGCTCGGCGGAGACCGCCTGGATGCGCTGGCCCTTGTGGCCGATGCAGGCCCCGATGGGATCCACGTTGGGGTTGTGGCTGGTGACCGCCACCTTGCTGCGCTTTCCCGGTTCCCGGGCGATGGCCTTGATCTCCACGATGCCCTCGGCGATCTCCGGCACCTCTTGCTTCAGGAGGTGCTCCAGGAGCTTCTCGTGGGCCCGGCTCACGATCAGGGAAGGCCCCTTGGCGGAACGGTCCACCTTCTTCAGGAAGACCTTGAGGCGTTGGCCGGGGTAGTAGCGTTCCGTGGGGATCTGCTCGCTCCTCGGCAGGTAGGCCTCGCCGCGGCCCAGCTCCACGAAGACGTTGCCCCGGTTGTCCACCCGGGTCACCACGCCCGTGAGCACCTGGCCTTCCTTGTCCTTGTACTCGTTGAAGATGCGGTTGCGCTCCGACTCCTTGAGGCGCTGGGTGAGGATCTGGCGCAGGTCCTGGATGGCCATGCGGGAAAGGCCCTCGGGGTCGATGGGGAACTCCATCTCGTCCCCCACCTGGACCTCGGGGTCGTACTGGAGGGCCTCGGAGAGGGCGATCTCCTTGTCGGGGTCCTCCACCTTCTCCACCACCCGGCGGACCTCCACCATCTCTATGCGGCCCGTCTGGGGGTCAATGTAGACGTCCACCTCCGGGCCCTTGCCCGCGTCCACCTCCTCCTTCTTGTACCCCTTTTGTCTTTTAATGTAGGCCTTGCGCAGGGCCTCCTTGAAGGCCTCCAGGACCTCCTCGGTGGTGACCCCCCGTTCCAGGGCCAGCTGCTGCATGGCGTCTATGAATTCCCGGTTCATGGTTCCCCTTTCCCTCCTACCTGGGCTCCTCGGGCCATTCGGCGAGGTTGGCGCGGAAGGTGCCCAGGGCCAGGCGCCTCTCCTCCGGGCCCACCTGGAACACCACCTCGTCCCCTTCCACCCGGAGGATGCGCCCCACGAACCCCCCGGGTCCCGGCACCTTGGCCAGAAGGCCTTGGAAGCGCTCAAAGTGGCGGCGGGTGAAGAGGGGGCGCTTGGGACCGGGGGACTCCACCAGGAGGCGGTAGCTTCCCGGAATGGGGTCTTCCCGGTCCAAGACGGCCTCAATGGCCCGGCTGGCCCGCTCCAGGTCGGCCACGGTGATGGGCCTTTCGTCCTTGCGTTCCAGCCGCACCAAGACCTCCCCGGGGCCTTCCTTGACCTCCAGGACCTCGAGGTCCAAAGGCCCCACCGCTTCCTCCACCAGCCGCCAAAGCTCCACGGGCACCTCCTCGCCTCCCTTCACAAAGGAAGGGTGGGCTTACACCCACCCCCCTCCCTTGGGAGCACTGGCCCTAGTCTACACCCAAGGCCCCCTTGACTACAACCCCTTTAGCCTAGTACACTCAAGGTTGCCGGTCCCATCCCGGCCCGATCCATATCCATGGGGGTGAACGGTCTCGACGGGGGTCGCCGAGGGCAGGCTGGCGCGCCGGGGTGCGGGTGGCCCCGGAAAAACCCGCAAACCCACAAAGGCCAACAAGCCTGCTTACGCCCTCGCGGCTTAATGACCGCGACCTCGCCCGGAAGCCCTGCCGGGGGCTCGTCGGCGCGGGGACACTAAACCCGGCTAGCTGTGGGCGACGCCCCGTGGTCCGCAGCGAAGCGTAACGGGGCTCGCCCCTGGCCGCCCGTCCGCGGGCCAAGCCAGGGGGACACCGAAAACGCGGACTACGCGCGTAGAAGGCCGCCGTAGGGACTCTCGGACGGGGGTTCAACTCCCCCCACCTCCACCAGAAGCGGGCGCCCCCTGGGGCGCCTTTCCTTTTGGCGCGCCCGGACATTCCTCCCCCCGGGACCTGGTAAAGTGGACTTGGTGCCTTGGGCACCTCCTTCGGGGCGGGGTGGAAGTCCCCACCGGCGGTGAAAGCCCGCGAAGCCCCTTTGGGGCCCGACCCGGTGGAACTCCGGGGCCGACGGTGAAAGTCCGGATGGGAGAAGGGGGGCCGTTTGCGAGCCTTAGACGAACGCTTTCTTCGCCGAGCCTTGCAACTGGCGGAAAGGGCCCGGGGCCACACCAGCCCCAACCCCTTGGTAGGGGCGGTATTGGTCAAGGGGGGCCGCGTCCTGGGGGAGGGGTACCACCCCAGGGCAGGGGAGCCCCACGCGGAGGTTTTGGCCCTGAGGGCGGCCGGGGAGGAGGCCCGGGGGGCCACCGCCTACGTGACCCTCGAGCCCTGCGACCACCATGGCCGCACCCCTCCCTGCTCCCTGGCCCTCCTAGAGGCGGGGGTGGCCCGGGTGGTGGTGGCGGCCCGGGACCCAAACCCCGTGGCCCAGGGCGGGCTGGAGCGGCTTAAGGCGGCGGGGGTGGCGGTGGAGGCGGGGCTTTTGGAGAAGGAGGCCCGGGAGCAGAACGAGGCCTTCTTCACCGCCTTGCGGAAGGGCCTCCCCTTCGTCCTCCTCAAGGCCGCCCTCACCCTGGACGGCAAGGTGGCGGCCGCCTCGGGGGATGCCCGCTGGGTCTCCTCGGCGGCGAGCCGCCGCCTGGCCCACGCTTACCGCCAGTGGCTTCCCGCGGTGGTGGTGGGGGTGGGCACCGTCCTTCAGGACGACCCCGCCCTCACGGTGCGGGACCCCGACTTCCGCCCCTTCCCCCTCATGCTGGAGCCCCCGCCCCTGAGGGACCCGGTGAAGGTGGTCCTGGACACGGAGGCCCGCACCCCCCCCACGGCCCGGCTCTTCCGGCCCGGCCCCCGGGGGGAGCCCGCCCGGGTCTACCTCTTGGCGGGGGAGGGGGCGCCCAAGGGGCGGCTTGCCGCCTTGGAGCGGGCGGGGGCCAGGGTGGTGGAGCTTCCCCGGGAAGGGGGGAGGGTGAGCCTGGAGGCGGCCCTGGGCTTCCTCTGGGAGGAGGGCCTGGACGGCGTGCTCCTGGAAGGGGGGCCGAGGCTTGCCGGGGCCTTCCTGGCCCGGGGGTTGGTGGACAAGGTGGCCCTCTTCCTGGCCCCAAAGCTTGCGGGGGAGGGGCGCGGGCTCTTGGAGGGCTTCGCGGTGGAGCGCATGGCGGAGGCCCTCCGCCTCCGCCTGGAGCGGAGGGAGTGGTTGGACGAGGACCTTTGGCTGGAAGGCTATTTGGAGGGCTAGGGTGTTCACGGGAATCGTGGAGGAAACCGGCGAGATCGTGAAGGTGGAGGAGGGTCCTTTCTTGCGCGTCCGCATCGCCGCCAAGGAGGTGCTGGCGGACCTCGAGGTGGGGGACTCGGTGGCCGTGGACGGGGCCTGCCTCACCGCGGTGGCGGTGGATGGGCAGGGGTTTTGGGTGGAGCTGGCCCGGGAGACCCTGGCCCGCACCGCCCCCACCTGGCGGGTGGGGCACCGGGCCAACCTGGAAAGGGCCCTGAGGGTGGGGGACCGCCTGGGGGGGCACTTCGTCACCGGGCACGTGGACGGGGTGGCGGAGCTTGTGGCCGTGGAGGAGGCCCCGGGGGCCAGGAACTACTTCTTCCGTCCGCCCCCAGGCTACGCCCGCTACATCGCCGAGAAGGGGAGCGTGGCCTTGAACGGGGTCTCCCTCACGGTGGCGGGGCTAAGGGGGGAGGTCTTCTTCGTCACCCTCATCCCCCATACCCTGAGGGTCACCAACCTGGGGAACCTGCGCCCCGGGGACGGGGTGAACCTGGAGGTGGACCTGATCGCCCGCTACCTGGAGCGGCTTCTCAAGGGGGAGTGAATGGAGGGGCTTGCCAGCGTCAAGGAACTTCTGGAGGAGCTTAGGGCGGGGCGCCCCGTGATCCTGGTGGACGACGAGGACCGGGAGAACGAGGGGGACCTCATCATGGCCGCGGAGCACGTGACCCCGGAGTGGGTGAACTTCATGCTCCGGGAGTGCCGGGGCCTCCTCTGCGTGGCCCTGCCCGAGGAGCGGGCCCAGGCCTTGGACCTCCCCCTCATGGTGGAGAGGAACCAGGACCCCCAGGGCACCCGCTTCACGGTGAGCGTGGACGCCAAGGGCACCACCACGGGGATCTCCGCCTTTGAGCGGGCGGCCACCATAAGGCTTCTCGCCGACCCCGAGGCGGGCCCAGGCGACTTCCGCCGCCCCGGGCACGTCTTCCCCCTGGTGGCCCGGCCCGGGGGGGTCTTGCGGCGGGCGGGGCACACCGAGGCCACCGTGGACCTCTTGCGCCTGGCGGGCCTCACCCCGGTGGGAAGCCTCATTGAGATCCTCAAGGAGGACGGCACCATGGCCCGCCTCCCGGACCTCCTGGCCTTCGCGGCAAGGCACGGCCTCAAGGTGGGCACCATCGCCGACCTCATCCGCTACCGCCTGGAGAAGGGGGACCTCTACGTCAGGCGGGAGGCGGAGGCCCTTCTCCCCACCCGGTACGGGGAGTTCCGCATCCTGGGCTTTCGGGATGCCCTCACGGGGGAGGAGCACGCCGCCTTGGTCATGGGGAGCTGGGACCCCGAGGAGCCCGTCTTGGTGCGCATGCACTCCGAGTGCCTCACCGGGGACGCCCTCCACTCCTTGCGGTGCGACTGCGGCTTCCAGCGGGACCTGGCCCTGCAAAAGATCGCCCAGGAGGGGAAGGGGGTCTTGGTCTACCTGAGGCAGGAGGGGCGGGGGATTGGCCTCATCAACAAGATCCGCGCCTACCACCTGCAGGACCAGGGCCTGGACACGGTGGAGGCCAACCTGGCCCTGGGCTTTCCCCCGGACCTCCGGGACTACGGGGTGGGGGCCCAGATCCTCTACGACCTGGGGGTGCGGAAGATGCGCCTTCTCACCAACAACCCCCGGAAGGTGAAGGCCCTTTCCGGCTTTGGCATAGAGATCGTGGAGCGTGTCCCCCTTAGGGCCGGGGACAACCCCCATAACGAGCGCTACCTCCAGGCCAAGAAGGAGAAGCTGGGCCACTGGATGGACTGACCCTACCCCAGCCGGCTTGCGCCGGCCTGGGGGCCCCGGCAAAAGGGCGTGAGCGCCCCCGCCGGGGCCGGAGGCCCGGGTAGCATGGGGCCATGCTCCGCCTCCTGCGGGGAGCGGTGCTCCTCCTCTTGGTCCTGGCCTTTTTGGATCCCAAGGGGTCCTTGCCGGGCCGGGTGGTCTACCTCCTGGACTTCTCCCCCTCGGCGCGGGAGGGGGTCTTCGCCCTGGCGGAGAAACTTCCCCCGGGGGCCCTTTACGTGGCCTTCGCCGAGCGGGCGGTGCGGGTGCCCTCCCCCTCGGCGCGGAGGCTGGACCTGGGGGAGGGCACGGACCTGCGGGCGGCCTTCGCCGAGGCGGCCAGGCTGAAGCCCAGCCGGGTGGTCCTGGTTTCCGACGGCCTCTTCCTTCCCCACCCTCCCCCTTTTCCCCTGGACGCGGTGTACGTGCCCCCGAGGGCCCACGTGGAGGTGCGCCTGGTGCCCCCGCCTTACCCCCTCTTCGGCGAGACCGTGGGGGTGGGGGTGGTCCTCGAGGCCCCCACCCCCACGGAGGCCCGCCTGAGGGTGGAAGGGCCTGGGGGCACCCTGGAGCGGTCCCTGCGGGTGGCCGGGAGGAAGGGCCTCACCTATACCTTTCCCCTCACCGGGGAGGCGGAGGTGCGGGCGGTGGCCGAGGGGCCTTGGGGCCGGAGCGAGGCCGGGGTGCGGCTTTTCCCCGCCGACCGGGTGAGGGCCCTGGTCTTCGGGGACCCGGCCCTGGCCCGCTACCTGGAGGCCCAGGGGTTCCAGGTGGGGGAGGGCCCCTTCCGGCTTCCCCTGGAGGCCGACCTGGTGGTGGTGGGGGTGGGGGTTTTGGACCTCCCCGAGGGGGCACCCGAGGCCCTGAGGGGCTTCCTCCGCCAAGGAGGGGGCCTCCTCTTCACCGCCACCCCCAAGGGCCTCTTCTTCGGGGGATGGGACCGGGTCTTGCCGGAGGACCTTCCCCTGAAGCCCTTGGGCCGGAAGGGAGCGGCCTTGGTCCTGCTCTTGGACGTGTCCGGGAGCATGGAGGGGGAGAAGCTGGCCATGGCGGTGGCGGGGGCCCTGGAACTGGTCCGTTCCGCCGCCCCCGAGGACTACCTGGGGGTGGTCCTCTTCTCCTCCGCCCACCGGGTGCTCTTCCCCCCCAGGCCTATGACGGCGCAGGCCAAGAAGGAGGCGGAAAGCCTCCTCCTCTCCGTGCGGGCAGGGGGTGGGACGGTGCTTTCCGGCGCCTTCCGCGAGGCGGTGCGCCTCCTTGAGGGGGTGCCCGTGGAGCGGAAGGGCGTCCTGGTCCTCACGGACGGGCTCATCGCCGACCCCCAGGAGCCCCTCCTCGCCCTGGCGGGGGCCTCGGGCCTGGAGGTGAGCGCCGTGGCCCTGGGCCCGGACGCGGACCGGGCCTTCCTGGAGGCCCTGGCCCAGAGGGGCGGGGGGCGCTTCTACCAGGCGGCAACCCCCGGGGAGCTTCCCCGCCTCTTCCTCAGGGAGGGACAGGCGGTCTTCCAGGGGGAGGCCCTGGAGGGGCGTTTCCCCGTGCGGGCGGTGGCCCACCCCCTCACCGAGGGCTTCGCCTTTCCTCCCCTCGCCGTCCTCCTCCCGGCCCAGGCCGAGCCCTGGGCGGAGGTGCTCTTAGAGAGCGGGGAGAGGGTGGTCCTGGCGGTGGGGGAGCGGGGGGAGGGGAGGGTGGCGGCCTTGGCCACGGACCTCTCCCGCTCCTGGCGGGCCTGGGAGGGGGCGGCCCCCTTTCTCGGGGGGCTTGCCCGCTACCTCGCGGGGGCCCGGCAGGGCCTGGCCCTCCACGCCTACCCCGAGGGCGAAGGGGTGCGGGCGGTGGTCCTGGGGAGGCTGGAAGGCCCCCGGGTCCTTTCCGGGGGCAAGGAGATCCTGCCGGTGCCCACGGGCCCCCTGCGGCACGAGGTCTTCCTGGAGGAGGAGGGGGTGCTCCTGGACGGGAGGCGCCGCATCCCCTTAAAGCCCCCCCTTCCCGGGGAGTGGACGCCGCGGGACGGGAGGGCGGTCCTGGAGGCCCTGGCGGGGGCGAGCGGGGGGAGGCTCCTTGCCCCGGGCGAGCTCCCCGCCGTGGCCCCCCGCCCCCTTCCCCTGCGGCCTTACCTCTTGGGGCTGGCCCTTTTCCTCTTCCTCCTGGAGCGCTTTCTGGAGGCGTGGGGAGCGAGGGGCAAGCCGGGCCCCTAGCCGCCTGGGCTTCTTACGGGGCGTTTACGGGGGCAGGGCAGCCTGGGGGCGGGAGGTGATGGCGGTGCGTGCGCGAACCCTTGCCGTGGCGGTGGCCCTGGGCTTGGCCTGGGGCGCGGGGTACCAGGTGTCGGGGGAGGTCCGGTACGAGGCCCGGGCCCCCCTGGGGGCCTTCGGGGGCACCAACCCCACCCTGAGGGGCCGGGTGGACTTCGACCCCTCCCTGGGCCGCCTCGAGGGCCGGGTGTGCCTGGACCTGGCCGCCTGGGACTCCAAGGAGCCCTTGCGGGACCGGCACACCCGGGAGATGTTCCAGGTGGAGCGGTTTCCCGAGGCCTGTTTGACGCTGAGGGGTTACGATGCCGCCAAGGGCCTGGTCCTGGGGGAACTGGAGCTTCACGGGGTGCGCCGCGCGGTGAGCGTGCCGGTCAGCTACCGGCTGGAAGGCCAGCGGCTGGCTTTCACGGGAGAGCTAGAGGTGCGCCTCGGCGACTTCGGCCTGAAGGCCCCCAGCTTCATGGGCATGCGGGTGCAGGACCGGGTGGTGGTGCGGGTGCAAGGCCAGGGGGTGGCCCCGTGAGGGGGGTGTTCTTCCTCCTCCTCCTGGCCGTGGCCCTGGCCTCGGGGGGGGAGCGCTACCTCTTCGTCCGCTACAATGCGGAAAAGGGCCAGCTCCTGCTCTCCGACGGGACCCCCCTGCCCCCCGGGCTCAGGGCGGTGCCGGGGCAGTACCTGGAGGTGGAGAGGGGGGCCCTTAAGCCCAAGGCGGCGTGGCAACCCCCCCAGGACCTGGTGCGGGCCTTTGCCCCCAGGGACGCCGGCCGGGTGGTCTTCAGCCACGAGCGGCACTTCGCCGCCCTAGGGGCCAAGGGGGCCACCTGCCAGACCTGCCACGAGGTCCTGGACGAGAACCGCACCTGGCGGAGCCTGGCCCCAAGCAAGGCCCTGGAGCCCCACGGGCCCCGTTCTTTGGGGCGGTTCTGCGCCACCTGCCACGACGGCAGGACGCGGGCCTCGGCCATCCCGGCAAGCCGCCCCCCGGTGGACGTCCCGGTCTTCAGCGCCCTGGGGCGGCCGGGGGATCCCACCTGTGCCCAGTGCCATGCCCCCCGGGACCACGGAAGGGACTTCACCCCCTTCCACGGGGAGGTGGCCGAGAGGGGGAGCAGGCGGTGCGCCCTTTGCCACCGCGGCGCCCAGTCCGTAACCCCCCAGGAGCTCGCCCAGGTGCGGGCCTTCCAGGCGGCCCAGCTCGCCCTCATCCGCAACCCGGAGGACGAGGGGGCCTTCAACCGGGTGCTTCCCAACAACTTCTGCGCCTACTGCCACGGCCTGGACGGGAAGGTCTGGGGGGAAGGGGGTGGGCGGTGAAGGCGTGGGTGCGCAGGCGGTTGCCCGACCTGGTGGGCCTCTTCGGCCTGGGAGGGCTTTTCCTCACGGGGGTGGAGCTCCTCCTCATGGGCCACACCGAGGGGGTCCAGCTCCTGGCTCCCCTTGCCGCCTTCGCCGGGGCCCTTCTGGGGGGCTTTGGTTTGGTCCTAAGGAGGTGGAGCCCGGCCTTTGCCCTGGCCCTCGCCCTTTTGTCCCCTGTGGGCCTTTTCGGGCTTCTTCAGCACCTGGAGGGGGGCCTCGAGGCCGAAGCCCCCGCGGTCTACCGCTGGGTGGACGCGGAAGAGGGATGGGAGGAGAAGGGGGCTGGGAAAGAGGGGGAAGGGGAAAAGGCCCCGCCGCCCCTCGCCCCCCTTTCCCTCTCCGGCCTGGCCCTGATGGCCGCTTTAGGCCTCTACACTAGGGAGACATGAGGGTGCTGGTGGTGGAGGACGAGCCGGGGCTTTTGGAGCCCATCCTGGCCTACCTGCGCCGGGAGCGCCTCGAGGCCGTGGGGGCCAGGAGCCTCGCCGAGGCCTACCGGCTCCTGGAGGAGGGGGAGCCGGAGGTGGTGGTGGTGGACGTGAGGCTGCCCGAGGGGGAGGATGCCGGGTTCCGCTTCGCCGAGGGGTTGCGGGGCGCGGGCTACCGGGGGGGCATCCTCTTCCTCACCGCCCGGGATGCCCTGGAGGACCGCATCCACGGCCTGGACCTGGGCGGGGACGACTACCTGGTCAAGCCCTTCCACCTGGAGGAGCTCCTGGCCCGGGTGCGGGCCCTCTTCCGGCGGGAGGCCTCCTTCAAGGGCCGGGCCTTGGAGCGGGGTCCCTTGGTAGTGGACTTCGCGGCCCGGAGGGTGTTCTTCCGGGGGCAGGAGGTGGCGCTTTCCCCCAAGGAGTTCGCCCTCCTGGAGCTTCTCGCCCTCCATCCGGAAAAGGCCTTCCCCAAGGAGGAGCTTCTGGCCCGGGTCTTCCCCGACGCGGAGTCGGAGGCGGTCTTGAGGGTGTACGTGCAACGGCTTAGGCAGAAGCTCGCCCCCTGGGTGGTGGAGCGGGTGCCCGGGGGGTACCGTCTGGGGGCCCCGTGAGCCTGCGCCGGCGGCTGGCCTTGGCCCTCCTCCTCCTGGCCTCCCTGGTGGGGGCCCTCGAGGCCCTGGCGGGGTACTGGTCCTTCCGCAACCTGGTGGAGCGGGACATCCAGGGGGACCTGGTGGAGGTGACGGAGAGGGTGCGGCGAGCCCTGGAGCTCACCCCCTCGGGCCCCCGCCTGGCCCGGGGGGATATCTTCGGGACGCACTACGTGTTTGGCTTCCGGCTCTTAGAGGGAGGGGAGGCCGTGCTGGAAGGGGGGTTTTCCCCCAGGGAAGGGGAGGCCTGGCGCACCCAGCGGACGGCCTGGCAGGGGTACACCCTGGAGGTGAGCCTCCGGGTGGAGGAGTACCGCAGGGCCCTGGCCACCTTCCTCCGGGCGGCCTTGCTTCCCCTCCTTCCCCTCCTGGGCCTGGCGGGCTTCCTGGGGCTTCTCCTGGCGGACCGCCTCACCCGTCCCCTGGCGGCCTTGGGCCAGGCCCTGGACCACCTCTCCCGCCTGCGCTTCCCCAAGCCCCTCCCCGAGCCCGGCGAGGGGGAGCTGGCCCGGGTGGTGCGGGCCTTCAACCGGATGGCGCGGTCCGTGCAGATGGCCTTGGAGCGGGAGCGGGCCTTCACCCGCCACGCCTCCCACGAACTCCGCACCCCCTTGGCGGTGCTCCAGGCCCAGGTGGAGGCCTTGCAAGGGGAACACCTTTCCCCGGCCCAGGCCCTACCGGAGATGGGGCGGGCCCTGGCCCGCATGCGGGCCACCCTCTCCGGCCTTCTGGAGCTGGCCCGGTTGGAGGGGAGCGACCTCTCCCCCGTGGAGCTAGGGGCCTTCCTCCGCGCCCGGCTTCCCGAGCAGGTGCGCCTTCTCGCCGCGGGGCCCGCCTGGGTCCTGGCCCATGAGGGCCTCCTGGAACGGGTGTTGGCGAACCTCTTGGAAAACGCCGAGCGGCACGGGAAGCCCCCCGTGGAGGTGGGCCTGGAGGTGGGGGAGAAGGAGGTGCGCCTCTCCGTGCGGGACCACGGCCCCGGAGCCCCTCCCGGCCTTCTCGCCCGGCTGGGCGAGCCCTTCGTGACGGGTCCTGCGGGGGGGACGGGGCTCGGCCTGGCCCTGGTGCGGCAGGTGGCCGCCTGGCTTGGGGGGAGGGTGGAGGTGGAAAACGCCCTCCCGGGCCTAAGGGTGGCCCTGGTGCTCCCGAGGTGGCGGGATGTGGACGCGGCGTAAGGTTCTCGCCTCCCTCCTCGGCCTCCTGGGGGCGGCCTGGGCGGACGAGGACGAGGGGAAGGGGAAAGAGAAGGAGGAGCGGAAGGGCCGGGAGGGGGAGAAGGGGAAGGCCAAGGCCCCCGTCTACGGCCTGCTGGAGGGGGTGGAGGGGAATGCCCTGTGGGTGGCGGGGCGGCGCCTCGAGGGGACCGGGGAGCTGGTGCCCTTCCTGGCCCCAGGCATGGTGGTGGGGGTGGAGGAGGGCCGGGTGCGGGTGGTGGAGCCCCGGGGCTTCGCCTACTTCCAGGGGCCGGGCGGGTGGGTGGGTCTGGCGGAAAAAGGGGTGCGCTCCTGGTGGGTGGGGGGGCGGTTGTGGAAGGCCCTGAAGGGAAGCCCGGAGGAAGCCCTGGTGGTGGCCCGCTGGGAACGGGGCCAGTGGCAGGACCTGCCCGCATCCCTGCGGCTGCCACCGGCCCCTAGGGAGGGATGGTGGCGCCTGGCCTGGGGGGGCGGAGGGTGGAGGTTTGCGGGGTTTCTGGGGGAGGAGTGAGGCGGGGAGTGGAAACGCGCCGGGAAGCTGGCCCGGCGTGGCCGCTCAGGTTAGGGGGGTTAGGGCCGGCCGAAGCCCTCGGCGATCTGGACCAGGACGGCTTCCCCCCGGACCGTGAGGGCTCCCTCGGCGTAGAGCTCGGTGTCCACCACCACCTTCTTGCCCCCCACCTCCCGCGCCCGCCCCACCAGGACCAGCTCCGGGCCCAGGGGCGTGGGCTTCAGGTAGTCCACCTTGAGGCTGGCCGTGACGAAGCGCAAAGGGGTGGTTTCCAAATCCAGCCCCTCCGCCTCCGCCTTGGCCGCGGCGGCGGTGGCGGTGGAGTGGCAGTCCACCAAGGAGGCCAAAAGCCCTCCGTAGACGAAGCCGGGGATGGCCGTGTGGTGCGGGCTTGGGGTGAAGGCGGTGCGGCTTTCCCGGCGCTCCCGGTCCCAGTAGGTTTTCAGGTGGAGGCCCATGGGGTTCAGGTAGCCGCAGCCGTAGCAGTGGGCCCACTCCGGGGGGTAATAGAGCTGGATGGCTTTCATACAAGCCCCTGGGCCCGCCACCGTTCGGGCACCGCCTTCTTCAGGAAGTCCACGATGTCCTGGGTGCTGGTTCCCGGGCCGAAGACCGCCGCCACCCCGAGCTCCTTAAGCTTGGGCACGTCCTCGTCGGGGATGATGCCCCCGCCGAAGAGGAGGATGTCGGAGGCCCCTTGCGCCTCCAGAAGCCGCTTCACCTCGCGGAAGTAGTGCATGTGGGCCCCGGAGAGGATGGAAAGCCCTATGGCGTCCACGTCCTCCTGGATGGCGGCGGAAACGATCATCTCCGGGGTCTGCCTTAGCCCCGTGTAGATGACCTCCATCCCCGCGTCCCTGAGGGCCCGGGCCACCACCTTGGCCCCTCGGTCGTGTCCGTCCAGGCCCGGCTTGGCGATGAGGACCCGTATCCGCCTGTCCACGTCTGCCATTCTACCCCTCCCTTTCCACGCTCCTCACGATGGCCAGGGTCACCGTGGCCTTGGCCACCAGGCGGTCCGTGTGCACCTCGGACTCCACCACGCTAAGGGTGCGCCCTCCCCGCAACACCTGGGCCCGGCACCGAAGGCGTTCCCCCTGGGCTGGCCGGAGCAGGTTGAGCTTGAACTCCACGGTGAGGACGGCTTCCCCCAGGGCCACCAGGGTGGTGGCCGCCGCCCCTGCGGTGTGGTCGGCCAAGGTGGCCTGCACCCCGGCGTGGACGAAGCCGTCCTGCTGCAGGTGGACCGGGCCCACGGGCATTTCCGTGAGGCACCACCCCTCTCCGGCTTCCACGAGCCTAACCCCCAGGTGGTTCACAAAAGGCGCCGTGAACACCCGTGAAAGCTCTTCCCAGTTCATGGGCGTGGTGGGGCTCCTTAGACGTAGGCCGGCTCCTGGTAGGTGCCGTAGACCTCCCGGAGGACGTCCATCATCTCCCCCAGGGTGCAGTAGGCCAGGGCGCACTCCACGAAGTGGGGCATGGTGTTCTGGCCCTCCACCGCGGCCCGCCTAAGGCCCTTTAGGGCCTCCTCCACCCGCTTGGGGTCCCGCTCCCGGCGCACCCGGGCGAGGCGCTCCGCCTGGACCCTCTCCACCTCGGGGTCCACCAGCTGAATGGGCACCTTCAAGGGAACCTCGTCGGTGAAGGCGTTCACCCCCACGATGATGCGTTCCTTCCGCTCCACCTCCTGCTGGTAGCGGTAGCTGGCCTCGGCCAGCTCCCGGAGGAAGTACCCTTCCTCAATGGCCCGCACCACGCCCCCCATGCGGCGGATCTCCTGGATGATCTCCATGGCCTGGTGCTCCATCTCGTCGGTGAGCCACTCCACGTAGTAGCTCCCCGCCAGGGGGTCTATGGTGTGGGTGACCCCGCTCTCGTAGGCGATGATCTGCTGGGTGCGTAGCGCGATGGTGGCGGACTCCTCCGTGGGCAGGGCCAGGGCCTCGTCGTAGGCGTCGGTGTGGAGGCTGTTGGTGCCGCCGAGGACCGCCGCCAGGGCCTGAATGGCCACCCGGGCGATGTTGTTGAGGGGCTGCTGGGCGGTGAGGGAAACCCCGGCGGTCTGGGCGTGGGTGCGGAGCATCCAGCTCTGCGGGTTCTTGGCCCCGTAGCGGTGGCGCATCTCCTTGGCCCAGATGCGCCTGGCCGCGCGGAACTTGGCGATCTCCTCAAAGAAGTCGTTGTGGACGTCAAAGAAGAAGCTGATCCGGGGGGCGAACTCGTCGATGTCCAGGCCCCGCTCCAGGGCGGCCTCCACGTAGGCAAACCCGTCCGCCAGGGTCCAGGCCAGCTCCTGCACCGCCGTGGAGCCCGCCTCGCGGATGTGGTAGCCCGAGACGGAGATGAAGTTCCACTTGGGCACGTTCTTGGGCCCCCACTCGAAGGTGTCGATGACCAGCTTCACGCTGGGCTCCGGGGGGAAGATGAACTCCTTTTGGGCGATGAACTCCTTGAGGATGTCGTTTTGGATGGTGCCCCCGAGCTTCTTCCAGTCGTAGCCCTTCTTCTTGGCCACCGCCAGGTACATGGCCCAGATGGCGTTGGCGGGGCTGTTGATGGTCATGGAGGTGGTGACCTCCTCCAGGTTGATGCCCTCGAAGAGGACCTCCATGTCGGCGAGGCTAGAGACGGCCACCCCGCACTTCCCCACCTCCCCCTTGCTCAGGGGGTGGTCGGAGTCGTAGCCCATGAGGGTGGGGAGGTCGAAGGCCACGGAGAGGCCGGTCTGGCCCGCCTTTAGGAGCTTCTTGAAGCGCTCGTTGGTCTGCTCTGCGGTGCCGAACCCCGCGAACATCCGCATGGTCCAGAGCTTGGACCGGTACATGGAGCCGTAGACCCCCCGGGTGTAGGGGTACTCGCCCGGGAAGCCCCGCTTCTCCTCGTACTCCGGGTCCAGGACCCCGATGTCCTCGGGGGTGTAAAGGGGTTCGGGGGCGATGTCAGAGAGGGTACGGTGGGCCACGGGCCTCTCGGGCATCTTCTCCAGGCTCTTCTGGTACGTTTCTCTGAGCCAGTCGTGCTTCTTGCGCATGCGCCCTCCCTTTGCCCCACAGTCTACGCTTTTTTGCGCCTGAGGAAAAGAGCGTTAGGCCGGGGGGCGTCTTAGCGTTGGCGCTCGCTCTCCGGCTCCACGTGGATGGTCACGGCCAGGCCGGGGAACTCCTCCATTAGCCGCTTCTCCAGCTCGTCGCAGAGGCGGTGGGCCTCCATCACGCTCATGGTGCCCGGCACCACCAGGTGAAACTCCAGGAAGGCCCGGGGGCCCGCCTTCCGGGTCTTGAGGTCGTGGACCTCGAGGGCCCGCCCCTGGAGCGCCCGGGCCAGGATGGCCTGGATCCGGGCTACCTCATGAGGCGGAAGCCCCTCGTCCATGAGCCCCCCCACGGAGTGGCGCACCACGCGGAAGCCCATGAAGAGGATGTTCCCCGCCACCACGAGGGCGAGGAGGGGGTCCAGCACCCAAAGCCCCGTACCCCAGGCCAGGCCCACCCCCAGGAGGACCCCCACCGAGGTGAGCACGTCCGAGAGCACGTGGTAGCCGTCGGCGGTGAGGGCGGGGGAGCGCAGGCGCCGCCCTTGGCGGAGGAGGTGGAAGGCCAGGAGGGCGTTGAGGAGGGAGGCCAGAAGGCTCACCAGAAGCCCTGGGCCCAGGTCCGAGAGGGGCTTGGGGCTGAGGAGGCGGGGGACGGCCTCCTTGGCGATCAGGAGGGCGGCCAGCACCACCAGGACCCCTTCCAGCACCGCGGAGAAGTACTCCGCCTTGGTGTGGCCGAAGGGGTGGGTCTCGTCCGGGGGGCGCTGGGCGAAGCGGATGGCGAGCAGGGCCATGAGGGCCCCGGCCACGTTCACCGTGGACTCCAGGGCATCGGAGAGCAGGGCCACGGACCCCGTGAGCCCGTAGGCCAGGGCCTTGAGCCCCAGGACCAGGAAGGCCACCAAGAGGCTCAGGCGGGCCGCCCGCTCGGCCACCTACACCCCTTCTTCCACGGGTTCCCGCCGGGGCTTGAGGAGGGGGAAGAGGAGGACATCCCTTAGGGAAGGCTGGTCCGTGAGGATCATGGCCAGGCGGTCCAGGCCGAGGCCAAGCCCCGCCGCCGGGGGCATGCCGTACTCCAGGGCCAGGAGGAAGTCCTCGTCGGGCTCGGGGGCCTCCTCGTCCCCCTCTTTGCGCCGCCTCGCCTGCTCCAGGAAGCGCTCCCGTTGGTCCAGGGGGTCGTTGAGTTCGGAGTAGGCGGGGGCGAGCTCCATCCCGGCGGCGTAGAGGTCCCAGCGCTCCGTGAGGCCCGGCTTTTCCCGGTGCCTTTTGGCCAAGGGGCTGATGGCCAGGGGGAAGTCGAAGACGAAGGTGGGGTCTTGCAGGTGGGGCTCCACGTAGATCCCGAAGAGCTTGTCCAGAAGCTTGTAGCTTGGCACGTGGGCGAGCTCGGGGTGGTGGGCGTCGGCCCAGAGGCGGAGCCGCTCCAGGTCCAGGGGATCAAAGGGGAGGCCCGCCTTCTCCTTCAGGGCCTCCACGAAGGAGATGCGCCGAAAAGGTGGGGTGAAGTCCAGGAGGCGCCCTTGGTAGGGCACCTGGTGGCCGCCAAAGAGGTGCAGAACCAGGCCCGAAAGGAGCTCCTCCACCAGGGAGGCCATGTCCTCGTAGTCCGCGTAGGCCCAGTAGGCCTCCAGCATGGTGAACTCGGGGTTGTGGTTGTGGTCTATCCCCTCGTTGCGGAAGTTGCGGCCGATCTCAAAGACCTTCTCAAACCCCCCCACCAGGAGGCGCTTCAGGTAAAGCTCCAGGGAGATGCGCAGGAAGAACTCGTGGTCCAGGGCGTTGTGGTAGGTCTTGAAGGGCCTGGCCTCCGCCCCACCCGTGGTGGGCTGGAGGATCGGGGTTTCCACCTCCAAAAAGCCCTTCTCCTCGAAGAAGCGGCGGACGTAGCGCACCATGGCGGTGCGCCTGCGGAAGATCTCCCGCACCTCAGGGTTGACGATGAGGTCCAGGTAGCGCTGGCGGTAGCGGACCTCCTTGTCCCGGATCCCGTGCCACTTGTCGGGCAAGGGGTGGAGGCTCTTCACCAAGGGGGTCCAGGAGAGGACCTTGACCGTGACCTCCCCCGTCTTGGTGGTGAAAGGCGTTCCCTTGACCCCCAGGATGTCCCCCACGTCCAGCTTCTTCAAAAGCTCGTAGCGGGGGGTGAGGTCCTTTTGGAAGTAGAGCTGGATCTTTCCGGTCTCGTCCAGGAGGTGGGCGAAGGTCACCTTGCCCATGCGCCGGAGGGCCACCAGGCGGCCGGCCAGGGCCACCTCCTCGGGCCACTCCGTCTCCGGGGGAGCGCCCACCCGGGCCGCCAGGACCTGGGCGGCGCTGTGGGTCTTGGGGTAGCGGTACGGGTAAGGCGCAAACCCCGCCTCCACCAGGGCTTCCAGGTTCAGCAGGCGTTGCCGGGTCTGCTCGTTCATGCGCGGACCGCCACCACCCGGAACTCCTTCTTCCCCCGGGGCGTGTCCAGGGCCAGCACGTCCCCCACCCGGTGGCCCAGGAGGGCCTTGCCCATGGGGGAGGCGTCGGAGATCTTCATGGGGGTTTCCAGGACGCTGGCCTCGGCGGGGGCGACCACCTGGACCGAGAGGCGCTCCCCGGTCACGGGGTCTTCCAGCTCCACCACCGAGCCCAGGCCGATGACCTCCGAGGTCGCCTCCTCTATGATCACCGCCCGGGAGAGCACGTCCTCGAGGCTGTCAATCCTGGCCTCGATGCGGGCCTTCTCCTGCTTGGCCGCCTCCAGCCCCGAGTCGTCGTAGTCGTCGGAGGACTCCATGAGCTCCTGCAGGATCTGGGTGGCCTGTTGCAGGCGCTCCCGCTCCTGCTCTAGTTGCTTCATGAGCCGCTCGTAGCCGGCCTTGGTTAGCTTCACCTCGCGCGCCATAGCTCACCTCGTAAGTCGCGGAGGCCGGCCAAAGCCGACCTCCTTGGCCCAAGGGCCTCCTTCTCAGGTGAGTATACCCCGAAGGAGGATTTCCCTCAAACGCTCGGGTTCCGCGTGGCTGGCGCAGGAGCCGGTGTCCAGGCAGAGCACCAGGTAGCGCAGGTGGTCCGCCCTTCCCCCCACCGGATGCCGGAAGAAACCCAAGGCGCTTCCCGAAAGGTGGCGGCGGCAGGCCTCGCACACCTGGGGGGCGGAGGTGGTGCCGGGAAGGGGCTCCAGCACCAGGCGAAGCTCAGGCGGCCCCTTCTCCAGGATCACCACCCGGCCTTCCTCATCGCGAAAGTAAAGGATTTCCCCGATGGGGAGGAGATCAGGGGAGGTGCCTGGAAAAAGCTCCAGGATCAACTCCCTTTCTTCGTAGTCCATGGCCTTAGCTTAGCCCAAGGCGGGCCAGGAGGGGGGGGAGGAAGAGGTGGAGGCCCAGGAGGAGGGCGAAGAGGCTGGCGAGGAGCACCGCGGCCGCCGCGGTGTCCTTGGCCCGCTTGGCCAGGGGGTGGTAGACGGGGCTTGCCAGGTCGGTGAGGGCCTCGAGGGCGGTGTTGATAAGCTCCAGGGAGAGGACCAGGGCGGTGAGGAGCAGGATGGGGGCCAGGTCCACCCCGAGCCACAGGGCGAGCCCCACCGCCAAAACCCCCAGGAGAACCTCTATGCGGAAGTTCCGCTGGACCCGCCAGGCGTAGAGGAGCCCCTCCCAGGCGAAGGCGAAGGAGCGCAGAACCCCCTTTAGAGGGCGAGGATCCTCTCTTGGACGCGGCGGAACCCCTCCCAATCCTCCTCCTTTTGGTGATCGTGGCCCAAAAGGTGCCAGAGGCCGTGGGCGGCCAGGACCACAACCTCCTCCTCCAGGGAGGCCCCCCGGGCCTCGGCCTGCCTCCCGGCGGTGTCCAGGCTGATCCAGATGTCCCCCAGGTGCGGGGGCACGAAGGGGTCCCCGGGTTCGTAGTGGGGGAAGGAGAGGACGTCGGTGGCCGCATCCTCCCCCCACCACTCCCGCTTGAGGGCGCGGAGGCGGCGGTCCCCGGTGAGGATCACCGTGACCGCCTTGTCCCCCACCCCGAGCTCCTCCATGAGCCCCTGGAGGGCCCGGCGGAGCCTCGGCCTAAGCCCCCTCGGGGGCCTTTTGTTGGCCACGATCTCCACCACGCTCGGCCTCCTCGTAGGCCTTGATGATGCGGGCCACCAGGGGGTGGCGCACCACGTCGGACTCCTTGAAGTAGACAAAGGCGATGCCCTCAATGCCCTTGAGGATGCGGGTGGCCTCCACGAGGCCCGACTTCTGCTGCTTGGGGAGGTCAATCTGGGTCACGTCCCCGGTGATGACCACCTTGGAGGAGAAGCCCATGCGGGTGAGGAACATCTTCATCTGCTCCGGGGTGGTGTTCTGGGCCTCGTCCAGGATGATGAAGGCGTCGTTGAGGGTGTTGTGGGTAAGGATGAAGTCCTCGGTCACGTAGAGGCCGTCGGGGCTGGCCACCGTGATGCACACCGCCTCCGCTTCCCCGGTGGGCTCAATGGCCTCCACGAACCGCATGGGACGTATTCCCCCGGCTTGGGCGTAGATCGCCGCCTTCCGTGCCGAGCGGAAAGGGGAAAGGCCTGGGGGCAGGCGGATTTCCAAGACGTGGCTGTCGGCCCGGCAGGGTGCGGTCCGGCCCCGGGCCAAGCCTGGGCGCAGGCGGCGTTGCGGCCGCACCCGGTGGTACACCACGCCGCCCAAGGAGCGGACTAGGAAGGCCACGTCCTGGGCCAGGCGGGGGGAGGAGGTGGCGAACTGGACCCGCGCCTTCCGTCCCGGCTGCGCGTGAACGCTGCCGTCGGCGTCCAAAAGTCCTTGGAGGACGGCCAGTCGCACGTCCCATGCGTTCCAAAGGTAGGCTTCCGGCACGAAGCGCTCGCGGGAGCGTGTTCCCCAGAGGCCTAGAGCCCGAAGGGCGGCGCTTACCGGGTTGCGGTTTTCCCCTCCCTCGAGGCCCAGGGTCAAGGTGGGGTCCACGCTACCCTTGGGGACCACCCTCACCCCCTGGAGCCGGGCGGCGAGGGCTTCTTGCAGCTCGGGGTCGCCGGTGGAGAGGCTCGGCGTGGCGCTGCCCGTAAGGCACCCATCCCCCAGGAGGAGTCCCAAAGCGTAGGGGTCCAAGGGAACGGGGCGCCGGGGAAACTCCGCGGGGGCCTGGAGTAGGGGGATCTCGTAGCGGTGCTGGTGGTGCAGGCGGAGGCTATCCCGCATCTCCTCGGTGGTAACCAGGCGGGGAGGGCGCTTTCGCTTCCGGTCCCAGGGGGTGAGGACGGCCCAAAGGTGGTCGGCCGTGGCCCGGGTTTCCACGCCGTCCTTAAAGCGGACCCGGTAGATGGGCTTGACTCCTTGGGGGTGGACGGCCACCACCATCACCGGTACGCCGTAGGCGCCCACCACCCAGTCCCCCGGCTTAAGGCTCCCGATGGGACGGAAGCCTTCGGGGGTGAGCACCGGCGTGTCCACCGGCTGGGCCCTGCCCCGCATGAAGGCCAAAGGCGCCACCTCAATGATCCCCGACTGCAGGTACTGCTCAAAACGCTCGGCGTCAATCATGTCAAAGAGGGCGTCGTAGAGGGGCCGGAGGTAGGGGTCCACCTTGGCCTGGATGTCCCCCGGGAGGAAGCCCAACTTCTCCCCCGCCTCCACCGCTGGCCGGGTGAGGACGATGCGCTTCACCTTCCTGGCCCGGAGGTGGCTCACCGCCATGGCCACCGCCAGGTAGGTCTTGCCGGTGCCCGCAGGCCCTACCCCGAAGGTGATGTCGTGCTTGGCGATGGCCTCCACGTACCGCCTCTGCCCCGGGGTCTTGGGGCGGAGGCGGCCGGGGAGCGCAAGCTCGGTCTCCGGGATGGTGGCCTGGTAGAGGCCTTCCCCCTCCAGGGCCAGGGCCACCGCCTGCTCCAGGGTGGGCTCGTCCAGCTCGGCCCCCTGGCGGAGGAGGGCGAGGAGGTCGCGCACGGCCCGTTCCGCCACCCCCACCGCCTCCTGGTCCCCGGATAGCTCCACCTGCTCCCCCCGCACCACCAGCCTCAGCCGGTCGCCGAAGGCCTCCTTCAGGAGGGCGCGGAGCTTCTTCAGGTTGCGGTCCGCCTGGCCCAGGAAGGCCAGGGTTTCCTCGGGGTGGAGCGGGATCACCAGCCTTTGGGCTTCTTCAGGATCTCGTGCCATATCACCCCTTTAAGGATGCTCTCGCGGTCGGCGCGCACCAGGCGCTTGCGGGGCCTTTTCCTCGCTGCCTCCTCCTGGGCCTCCTCCCGGAAGCGTACCTCCAGGGGGGCCCGCTCGGGGCTTGGCGCCCGTTCCAGGCTCTCCCCTTCCCGTTGGATAGGGGGGGCGGGAAGGGAGGATGGGGGGGGTTTGGGCCTGGGCTTGGGCCGGGCCTTGGGTTTGGGCTTGGGGAGGGGCTCCGGTACGGGCAGGTCCTCGGGGAAGCCCGGGGGCGTTTGGGGCTGGCCCCGGCGCAGGAGCCCCTGCAGGGCGGGGATGACGATGAAGAAGAGGAGGAAGAGGAGGCCCAAAAGGTCGTCCAGGCTCATTCTTCCCCTTCGGGCTTGGCCGCCCGGCTGATGGACTCCCGCATGTCGGTATCCGCCTCTATGTTCTTCAGGCGGTAGTAGTCCATGACCCCGAGGTTCCCCTGCCGCAGGGCCTCGGCCAGGGCCAGGGGCACCTGGGCCTGGGCTTCCACCAGCTTGGCCCGCATGGCCTCCACCAGGGCGCGGTTCTCCTGCTCGGCGGCCACGGCCATGGCCCTGCGCTCCTCGGCCTTGGCCTGGGCGATCTTCTTGTCGGCCTCCGCCTGGTCAATCTGGAGCTGGGCGCCGATGTTCTTGCCCACGTCCACGTCGGCGATGTCCACGGAGAGGATCTCAAAGGCGGTGCCCGCGTCCAAGCCCTTTTCCAGCACGGTCTTGGAGATGCGGTCGGGGTTTTCCAGGACCTCCTTGTGGGAGTTGGCGCTGCCGATGGTGGTGACGATGCCCTCCCCCACCCGGGCGATGATGGTCTCCTCCCCCGCCCCGCCCACCAGGCGGTCAATGTTGGCCCGCACCGTGACCCGGGCGGTGGCCAAAAGCTGGATCCCGTCCTTGGCCACGGCGGCCACCATGGGGGTCTGGATCACCTTGGGGTTCACGGAAACCCGCACCGCCTCCAAGACGTCCCGGCCCGCCAGGTCTATGGCCGCCGCCCGGTCAAAGGTAAGCCGGATCCCCGCCTTGTCGGCGGCGATGAGGGCGTCCACCACCCGGTCCACGTTGCCCCCCGCCAGGTAGTGGGCCTCGAGGCGGTCCAGCCTCACGTCCAGCCCCGCCTTGGTGGCCTTGATGAGGGGGTAGATGATCTTGGCCGGGGGGACGCGCCTCAGGCGCATGGCCACCAGGGTGAGGAGGGGAACCCTCACCCCGGCTGCCCAGGCGGAGATCCAAAGCCCCACCGGGATAAAGCTGAAGAACAGGAAAACCAGGACGAGAACGATAAAGGCCAGAAAGAGCACGCCGAGTCCTTCCATCTCACGCCTCCACAGGTTCCACCACCACCGTGGGCCCCCGGACCTCCACCACCCGGATGGCGGTGCCCTTGGGAATGAAGCCCCGGTTGGCTACCACGTCCACGCGCTTGGCGCCGAAGCGGGCCACCCCTCCCGGCCTGAGGTCCGTGAGGGCGGTGCCCACCATGCCCACCTCCACCTCCTCCGGGGTGGCGTGGGCCTCGATGGCGCTTTCCAACACCAGGGCCCGGGCGGGCCTCGTCCTCGGCAGGTAGCGGAAGACCAGGAGGAGGCCCAGGCCCAGGGCGATCACGGCGATGGCGATCACCATGAGGGCGTTCTCCCCGAAGGTGAAGTAGACCGAGGCCAGGATGCTCCCCACCCCCAAGGCCCCGGCCACGCCGAAGCCGGGGAAGAGGAAGGCCTCGGCCAATAGGAGCCCCACCCCGAGGAAGAAGAGGAGGAGTTCAAAGGCCCCGGAAAGGCCCGCTAGCCACCCCCCGGCGAAGTAGAGGGCCAGGAAGAGGAGGCCCAAGGCCCCCATGGCCCCGAAGCCCGGGGTGAAGAGCTCCAGGAGGAGGAGGAGAAGCCCCAAGGCGAGGAGGAGCCCGGCCACGGCGGAGCTCGTGAGGAAGCGGGCCACCTGGACCCGGGGGCCGGGCTCGAGGCGGGTGGTCTCCGGGGCGAAGCCCGCCTGCCGCAGGGCCTCGGGCAGGCTTCCCGCCCTGAAGTCTGCCACCTTCAGCTCCACCGCCTTGTCGGCGGAGAGGGTCAAGGGCTCCCCCTTGGCGGAAAGCCCCGGGACCTCAATGCCCGGGTCCACCATGGCCTCGGCCAGCTCCACGGGCCGCCCCCGGGCCTCGGCCACGGCCCGGAACTTCCCCTTGAGGGCGGAGATCACCTTCTGGTCCGCGGCCTCGGGCTTTTGCAGGGGCAGGGCCACCACGGGGAGGGCGGCCCCGATTTCCGAGCCCGGGAGCATGGCGATCTGGCGGCAGGAGAGGGCGATCAGGGCCCCGGCGGAGAAGGCGTTTTGCACCACGGCCAGGGTGGGCAGGGGAGTCTGGAGGATGCGGTCGGAGATGCGGATGGCCGCGTCCACCCGCCCCCCGGGGGTGTCGATGAGGAAGGCCACGCCGCTTGCCCCCTCCCGCTCCGCCCGGGCCAGGGACTGCTCCACGAAGACGGCCAGGGCGGGGTCGATCTCGCCCTGGATGGGGATGAGGTAGGTCTTCCCCAAGGCCAGGGCCGAAAGGAGCAAAAGGGAAAGGAGCCTCTTCACCGCCTTCATTCTATACGGCCTAGCCCGGAGGGAATGCCCCGGGTCCCGGTATCCTGGGGAGGATGGTGCGCCTTGCCGTGCTGGGTCACCCCGTGGCCCACTCCCTTTCCCCAGCCATGCACCGCTTCGCCCTGGAAAGCCTGGGCCTTGGGGGAAGCTACGAGGCTTTGGATACCCCTCTAGAGGCCCTTCCCGAACGCCTGGGGGAGGTGCGCCGGGCCTACCGGGGGGCCAACCTCACCATTCCCCTCAAGGAGGCTGCCCTGGGGCTTCTGGACTGGGTTTCCCCCGAGGCCAGGGCCATCGGGGCGGTGAACACGGTGCTCAGCGTGGAGGGAGGCCTCTTCGGCTTCAACACCGATGCCCCCGGGTTCCTGGCGGCCCTAAAGGCGGGGGGCATCCCCTTGCGGGGTCCCGCCCTGGTCCTGGGGGCGGGAGGGGCGGGCAGGGCCGTGGCCTGGGCCCTCCGGGAAGCGGGCCTCGAGGTCTGGGTCTGGAACCGGACGGGGGAAAGGGCCCTGGCCTTGGCGGCGGAGTTCGGCCTGAAAGCGGTTCCCCTGGAACGGGCGAAGGAGGCCCGGCTTCTCGTGAACGCCACCAGCGTGGGGCTCGGTGACCCCGGGGCCACCCCCTTGCCGCCGGAACTCCTCCCCGAGGAGGGGGCGGCGGTGGATTTGGTCTACCGCCCCCTCTGGACCCGGTTCTTGCGGGAGGCCAAGGCCAGGGGCCTGAAGGTGCAGACGGGCCTCCCTATGCTCGCCTGGCAGGGGGCTTTGGCCTTCCGCATCTGGACGGGCCTCCTCCCGGACCCCTTGGGCATGGAGGAGGCGGCCCGCCGGGCCTTGGGGGGGGAAGGGTGAGCCTTACCCTGGCGGACAAGGTGGAGTACGAGGAGGAGATCCAGAAAAGCCGCTTCATCGCCAAGGCGGCCCCCGTGGCCTCGGAGGAAGAGGCCCTGGCGTTTCTCGCTGCCAACCGGGAGCCAGAGGCCACCCACAACTGCTACGCTTACAAGATCGGCCTCCTCTACCGCTTCTTTGACGACGGGGAGCCTTCGGGCACCGCGGGCAGGCCCATCCTCCACGCCATAGAGGCCCAGGGCCTGGACCGGGTGGCGGTGCTGGTGGTGCGCTACTTTGGGGGAGTCAAGCTGGGGGCCGGGGGGCTCGCGCGGGCCTACGGAGGGGTGGCGGCGGAGGCCCTGAGGCGGGCGCCCAAGGTCCCCTTGGTGGAACGGGTGCGGCTCGTCTTCTCGGTGCCCTTCGCCGAGGTGGGCCGGGTTTACGCCCTCCTGGAGGCCCGCGCCCTAAGGGCCGAGGAGGCCTACACCCCGGAGGGGGTGCGCTTCGCCCTCCTCCTCCCTAGCCCCGAGCGGGAAGGCTTCCTAAAGGCCCTCCTGGACGCCACCCGGGGACAGGCGGCCCTGGAGTAGCATGGAGGCGATGCGATCCCTCTTTGAACCCCAAGGCCGGGTCCTCCTGGTGGACGGCCACCACCTGGCCTACCGCGCCTTCTTCGCCCTGAAGGCCCTCACCACGAGCCGGGGCGAACCGGTGCAGGCGGTCTACGGCTTCGCCAAGAGCCTTCTCAAGGCCCTTAAGGAGGACGGGGACGTGGTGGTGGTGGTCTTTGACGCCAAGGCCCCCTCCTTCCGCCACGAGGCCTACGAGGCCTACAAGGCGGGCAGGGCCCCCACCCCGGAGGACTTTCCCCGGCAGCTCGCCCTCATCAAGGAGCTGGTGGACCTCCTGGGGCTTGCCCGCCTCGAGGTCCCCGGCTACGAGGCGGACGACGTCCTCGCCACCCTGGCGAAGAAGGCGGAAAAGGAGGGGTATGAGGTGCGTATCCTCACCGCCGACCGCGACCTCTACCAGCTCCTTTCCCAGAGGATTTCCGTCCTCCACCCCGAGGGCCACCTCATCACCCCGGAGTGGCTCTGGGAGAAGTACGGCTTGAGGCCGGAGCAGTGGGTGGACTTCCGCGCCCTGGTGGGCGACCCTTCCGATAACCTTCCCGGGGTGAGGGGGATCGGGGAGAAGACCGCCCTTAGGCTCCTCAAGGAGTGGGGAAGCCTGGAAAACCTCCTCCAGAACCTGGACCGGGTGAAGCCGGAAAGCGCCCGGGAGAAGATCAAAGCCCACCTGGAAGACCTCAGGCTTTCCCTGGAGCTCTCCCGGGTGCGCGCCGGCCTCCCCCTGGAGGTGGACTTCCAAAGGCGCAAGGAGCCCGACTGGGAGGGGCTTCGGGCCTTCCTGGAGCGGCTGGAGTTCGGAAGCCTCCTCCACGAGTTCGGCCTCCTGGAAGCCCCCGCCCCCCTGGAGGAGGCGCCCTGGCCCCCGCCGGAAGGGGCCTTCGTGGGCTTCGTCCTCTCCCGCCCCGAGCCCATGTGGGCGGAGCTTAAAGCCCTTGCCGCTTGCAAGGAAGGCCAGGTGCACCGGGCACAAGACCCCTTGGCGGGGCTAAGGGAGCTCAAGGAGATCCCAGGCCTCCTCGCCAAGGACCTCGCCGTTTTGGCCCTCCGGGAGGGGCTGGACCTCGCGCCCTCGGACGACCCTATGCTCCTCGCCTACCTCCTGGACCCCTCCAACACCACCCCCGAGGGGGTGGCGCGGCGCTACGGGGGGGAGTGGACGGAAGACGCCGCCCTACGGGCCCTTCTCGCCGAGCGGCTTCAGCAAAACCTCCTGGAGCGCCTCCAGGGGGAGGAGAAGCTCCTTTGGCTCTACCAGGAGGTGGAAAGGCCCCTCTCCCGGGTCCTGGCCCACATGGAGGCCACCGGGGTCCGGCTGGACGTGGCCTACCTGAAGGCCCTTTCCCTGGAGCTTGAGGGGGAGGTCCGGCGCCTCGAGGAGGAGGTCTTTCGTCTCGCGGGCCATCCCTTTAACCTGAACTCCAGGGACCAGCTGGAAAGGGTCCTCTTTGACGAGTTGAGGCTCCCCGCCATCGGCAAGACGGAGAAGACCGGCAAGCGCTCCACCAGCGCTGCCGTCCTCGAGGCCCTCCGCGAGGCCCACCCCATCGTGGAGAAGATCCTGGAGTACCGGGAGCTCACCAAGCTCAAGAGCACCTACGTAGACCCCCTCCCAAGCCTCGTCCACCCGAGGACGGGCCGCCTCCACACCCGCTTCAACCAGACGGCCACGGCCACGGGAAGGCTTAGCAGCTCCGACCCCAACCTGCAGAACATCCCCATCCGCACCCCTTTGGGCCAGAGGATCCGCCGGGCCTTCGTGGCCGAGGAGGGGTGGGTGCTGGTGGCCCTGGACTATAGCCAGATAGAGCTACGGGTCCTCGCCCACCTTTCCGGGGACGAGAACCTCATACGGGTCTTTAGGGAGGGCCAGGACATCCACACCGAGACCGCAAGCTGGATGTTTGCCGTGCCCAAGGAGGCCGTAAACCCCCTGATGCGCCGGGCGGCCAAGACGGTGAACTTCGGCGTCCTCTACGGCATGTCTGCCCACAGGCTCTCCCAGGAGCTGGCGATCCCCTACGAGGAGGCGGTGGCCTTCATTGAGCGCTACTTCCAGAGCTTCCCCAAGGTGCGGGCCTGGATAGAGAAGACCCTGGAGGAGGGGAGGAAGCGGGGCTACGTGGAGACCCTCTTCGGCAGGAGGCGCTACGTGCCCGACCTCAACGCCCGGGTGAAAAGCGTCAGGGAGGCCGCCGAGCGCATGGCCTTCAACATGCCCGTCCAGGGCACCGCGGCCGACCTCATGAAGCTCGCCATGGTGAAGCTTTTCCCCCGCCTGCGGGAGATGGGGGCCCGCATGCTCCTCCAGGTCCACGATGAGCTCCTTCTGGAGGCCCCCAAGGACCGGGCCGAGGAGGTGGCCGCCCTGGCCAAGGAGGTCATGGAGGAGGCCTACCCCCTCGCCGCGCCCCTGGAGGTGGAGGTGGGGATGGGGGAGGACTGGCTTTCCGCCAAGGGGTAGAGGTTATCCCTCAGGCGGCTTGAGGCCTGGTTCATTTTTCTCTCATTTTGCCTGCTTATCCTCCTTTCAAGGAGGAGCCTATGAAGAAACGTTTCTGGATCAGCCTCTTGGTGGGTGCCCTGGGCGTTTTGGCCCACGCCCAGGCCACTCCGCCCCGAGGGGCGGTGGTGGAGGTGGTGGCCCCGCAGATCAACGCCAAGGTGCGGGTGCCGGGGTGCGTGCGGGACACGCAGGGCCGCGTGGTGTGCGCCGTGGTCTTTGAGAGCCTGGCCCAGACCAACCAGACGGTCACCGTCCTGCAGAGCACCGTCCAGGCCCTGGCCCCGGACGGGGCCCTGTACCCAGGCCGCCTCACCGTGGAGGGGGGCACGGCGGACGACACCAAGGCTACCTTCGGCTTCCCCACGGGCGCCCGGGTGAACGGCACCCTGGTCTTCGCCGGGGTGCCCCCCGAGGTGCGGGTCTTCCCCCTCCTCACCTTCGGGGGGCTCAGCTTCCGGGGGATCCCCATCACCGGGGGGGCGGCCCAGGCCGCCCCCGCCCCCAGGCCTGCCCCCACCCAGGACACTTGGGCGGACTGGGAGAGGCGCCTGAGCATTTCAACCTACCACGTCCTCTACGTGGCCAAGGACGGCACCGTCTGGGCCTGGGGGCGGAACGACTCCGGCCAGCTCGGCCTCGGCAGGACCTCGGAGGCGGAGCTCAAGCCCGTGAAGGTCCCGGGGCTCACGGACGTGGTGGCGGTGGCGGCGGGCACGTCCCACTCTCTGGCCCTGAGGCGGGACGGGACGGTGTGGGCCTGGGGCAAGAACGACGATGGCCAGATCGGGATCAGCCCCAACCCCCTGGTGCCCCACCCTGTGCGGGGCCTCACGGACGTGGTGGACATCCGGGCTGGTTGGCGTACTAGCTACGCTCTCAGGCGGGACGGCACCGTCTGGGCCTGGGGATGGGGGGGCTTCGGTTTGCTTGGCAACGGGGAGTTCAGGGACCAGCCCCTCCCCGTGCAGGTGCAGGGGCTCACGGGGGTCAAGGCCTTCCCCTCGGGGGTCCTCGGGATTAATGTGGCCGGGGTCCTGAGGGAGGACGGCACCGTCTGGGTGTGGGGGAACAACACCCACGGCCTCTTGGGCAACGGCAAGGACTGCTGGAATTGGGAATATGCTTGGGACTATGGACACGGCCAGCCCGTCCCTGTGCCCGTGGAGGGGCTCAAGGGGGTGGTCCAGCTGGCCGTGGGTGGGAGCCATTTCGTGGCCCTCCTGGGCACCGGGGAGGTGGTGGCCTGGGGGCTTAGCCGCCACGGCCAGGCGGGCGTGTTCAACAACTACTGCGCCCCCCTCACCAAGGTGGCGGGCCTCAAGGACGTGGTGCGGGTCCAGGCGGGGAACCTCAACAGCTCCGCCCTCACCCGGGACGGGACCCTCTGGGCCTGGGGTGCCCACACCAGCTGGGACGGCAGCGCGAACTACGGCATGCTGGGCATCGGCCCCATGGACCGGAACTGGGACCGGCCCGTGCCCCCCATTGGCATGGACGGGGTGGTCTTCTGGAAGCACTGGCACACCTTCATCGCCGTGAAGCGGGACGGGACGGTGTGGGCCTGGGGGCGGAACGACTACGGGCAGGTGGGGGACGGCACCCGGGAGAACCGGCACGCCCCGGTCCAGATCAAGCTTCCTGACAGCCCCTAGGCTCCCGCCTGCCACCCTGGTTTCGCCACATAGGGAGTCCTGGCCAGGGCTGTGGGAAAGCCCTTCTGGGGCCCCCGCCGAGGCGAAGGCCTCGGCGGGGTACTTACGGGAAGGCCAGGAGGTGGGCCCAGAAGGGCCCACCGGCCCTTTCCGCCGGGGGCGTGGGAGAGGGCTGAGAGAGCGTTTGCTCAGCGCGGTGAGCATTTTTGCTCAGCGCCCTGAGTAGGGTCAGGGGCGACCACGGGCAGGTCAAGCCCCCCATGTGCCCCGGGTGGCCCTGAGGTATAGTCCTCCCCATGAGGCGCTACTTCGGCACCGACGGGGTGCGAGGGGAGGCGGGCAAACCCCCCCTCACCCCGGAGTTCGTCCTAAGGCTCGGCCAGGCGGCGGGGGCCTACTTCCGGGCCCAGGAGGCTAGGCCCGTGGTGCTCCTCGCCAAGGACACCCGGGAGTCCTCGGACCTGCTGGAGGCCGCCTTGGCGGCGGGGCTTTTGAGCCAGGGGGTGCGGGTGGAGCACCTCGGGGTCCTCCCCACCCCGGGGGTCGCCCACCTCACCAAGGCCCTCAAGGCCACGGCGGGGGCGGTGATCTCGGCGAGCCATAACCCCTACCAGGACAACGGCATCAAGTTCTTCGGGCCCGCGGGGGAAAAGCTCCCCGACGAGGCCGAGGAGGAGATAGAGCGCCTTCTCCTGGAGGACCACCCCACCCGGGGCATCGGCACCGTGGGGGACTTCCGGGAAGCGGAGAGGATGTACCTGGACTTCCTCCTCGCCCACGCCCCGGACCTCACGGGGCTCAAGGTGGGCCTGGACCTGGCCCACGGGGCCACCTACCGCCTCGGGCCCAAGCTCTTCCAGAAGGCGGGGGCCGAGGTCATGGCCTTCTTCAACACCCCGGACGGCAGGAACATCAACCGGGCCTGCGGCTCCACCCACCCCGAGGCCCTAGCCCGCTTCGTGGTGGAGCTTGGGCTGGACCTGGGAATCGCCTTTGATGGGGACGGGGACCGGGTGCAGCTCATAGACCGCAAGGGGCGCCTCTTCCACGGGGACCACGTCCTCTACCTCGCCGCCTTGGCCTTTGGGGAAAAGGGGGTGGTGGGGACGGTGATGAGCAACATGGGCCTGGAGGTGGCCCTGAAGGAGAGGGGCCTCGCCTTCCACCGGGCGGCGGTGGGGGACCGGTACGTCCTGGAGAAGCTTAAGGAGACGGGCCTCGCTCTGGGGGGGGAGCCCTCGGGGCACGTGATCTTCCTCCGCCACCACACCACGGGGGACGGCCTCCTCACCGCCCTCCTCACCCTGAGGGCCCTAAAGGCCCTGGGCGGGGACCTTTCCGACTGGTACGAGGCCCTGCCCATGTATCCCCAGGTCCTCCTGAACGTGCGGGTTTCCGACAAGGAAAAGGTGATGGCCCATCCCAGGCTCCGCGAGGCCCTGGCCGAGGCCGAGAGGCGGCTGGGAGGCCGGGGCCGGGTGAACGTCCGCCCTTCGGGGACCGAGCCCCTCGTCCGGGTGATGGTGGAGGCGGAGGAGGGGGCGGAGGAGGTGGCCCGGGGGCTTGTCGAGGTGGTGGCCTCCCTAGACCGGGGGCAGGGGCCGGGGTAGGATGGGGACGTGAGCTACGGGAGGGCCCACCTGGAGGAAAGGCTCCTTCGGGCCCTGGCCGAGGCCGTGGGAGAGCTTGAGGACCCGAGGCTCTTCCTCCTCACCGTGGAGGCGGTGCGCCTCTCCCCGGATGGGGGGGTGCTTTCCGTCTACGTGGAGGCCTTTGGGGAGGAGGAGAGGGCCTTGGCGGCCCTGCGCCATGCGCAAAGGAGGCTTCTTGCCGCCCTGGCCAAGAGGGTGCGCCTGCGCCGCCTGCCCAGGTTGGAGTTCTTGCCGTGGAGAGCGTCACCCGCATAAAGGTCCGCTACGCCGAGACCGACCAGATGGGGGTGGTCCACCACTCGGTCTACGCCGTCTACCTGGAGGCCGCCCGGGTGGACTTCCTGGAGAGGGCCGGGCTCCCCTACCACCTCGTGGAGGCGAGGGGGGTGTTCTTCCCGGTGGTGGAGCTCGGCCTCACCTTCCGCGCCCCGGCCCGCTTCGGGGAGGAGGTGGAGGTCAAAACCCGCCTCGCCGAGCTCTCCTCCCGGGCCCTCCTCTTCCGCTACCGGGTGGAGCGGGAGGGGGTCCTCCTCGCCGAGGGCTTCACCCGCCACCTCTGCCAGGTGGGGGGAAGGGCAGCCCGCATCCCGGAGGACATCCACCGGGCCTTGAGCGTGCTACAATTAAAGTAGCATTGGGGCATGGACTTGGACGCCTTTACCCTCTTTGAGCGGCATATCAACCCAGGCCTTGCTGGACTCCTTCGCTTCACCGGGCTGGACCGGGTGGAGGCCCACGCGGAAGGCCCCTACGTGTGGGACACCACGGGCAAGCGCTACCTGGACTTCCTGGGCCTCTACGGCACCCTGAACCTGGGCCACCGCCACCCCAAGGTGGTGGAGGCGGTGAAGCGCCAGCTTGACCGCATGCCCATGTCCGTGCGGGTGCTGGTCTCCGAGCCCACGGCCCGCCTTGCGGCGAGGCTTGCCGAGATCACCCCGGAGGGCTTAGAGATGGTCTTCTTCGGCAACTCCGGGGCCGAGGCGGTGGAGGCGGCCATCAAGCTGGCCCGGGCCTACACCGGAAAGCCGGGGATCATCACCACCCAGGGGGGGTTCCACGGGAAGACCATGGGGGCGCTTTCCCTCACCCCCAAGCCCGAGTACCAGGACCCCGCAAGACCCCTCCTCCCCGGGGTCAAGGTGGTGCCCTACGGGGACCTAGAGGCCCTGGAGGCCGCCATGGACGAGGCCACGGCCGCGGTCATCGTGGAGCCCATCCAGGGGGAGGGGGGCATCCGGGTGCCCCCCGAGGGGTACCTGAGGGGGGTGCGGGAGCTCACCAAGAGGCGGGGCGTCCTCATGATCGCCGACGAGGTGCAGACGGGCCTCGGCCGCACGGGGAAGCTCTTCGGGGTGGACTGGGAGGGGGTTTCCCCGGACCTCATGACCCTGGCCAAGGCCTTGGGGGGCGGGGTGATGCCCATCGGGGCCTGCGTGGGCCGGCGGGAGGTCTTTGAGGTCTTCAAGGGAAACCCCCTCTTCCACTCCTCCACCTTCGGGGGCAACCCCCTGGCGGCGGCGGCGGCCCTGGCGGCCATCCAGGTCACCCTGGAGGAGAACCTGCCGGAAAGGGCCCTGGAGCTCGGCGGCTACCTGATGGAGGGGCTGAAGGCCCTGAAGCAGGCCTTCCCCCACCTCATGGAGGACGTGCGGGGGCGGGGGCTTATGCTGGGCGTGGAGTTCGCCGATGCCGACATCGGCGCCCTGGTGGTGGCGGAGCTGGCGGAAAGGGGCGTCATCACCGCCTTCGGCCTGAACAACCCCAAGGTGGTGCGCCTCGAGCCCCCCCTCATCATCGGCAAGGAGCACGTGGACGAGGCCCTCGCCGCCTTCTCGGAGGCCCTGGAGGCCACGGAAAAGGCCCTCGAGGGCCTGCTGGGATAGAATGCAGGAAACGCTGCTGGAGTTTTTCAAAAAGACCGGGAAGCCCCACAGGCTAGAGGAGATCCTTCACCGCTTTGGCCTTTCCAAGAGGGAGGCCAAGGGCTACCTGGGGGCCCTGGTCCGGGAAGGCCTCCTGGAGAAAAAGGGAAGCCACTACTTCCTCCCCCAACGGGTCCAGGGCCCCATCAGCCTCCACCGGGACGGGTACGGCTTCGTCCGCCTCCCCGAGGGGGACCTCTTCATCCCCCCGGGCTACACCCGGGACGCTTGGCCGGGTGACCTGGTGGAGGCCCGCCTCATGCCTCCGGGCCGGGACGGGAGGGCCTGGGGGGTGGTGGAGCGCATCTTAAAGCGGGCCCGGGAGCGGGTGGTGGGAAGGCTGGACTTCCGCAAGGGGTACGCCGTCCTCCTCCCCGACGAGCCCGGGTTGCCCGAGCTCAGGCTTCTTCCCGAGGGGCTGGAGGGCCTAAAGCGGGGAAGCCGCCTCGTGGTGAAGGTCCACTACGGGAAGCGTCCCTTTGGGGAGTTTTTGGCCTACCTAGGGGAAGGGGACGCCCCCGAGACGGAGACGGAGGCGGTCATCGCCAAGTATGGCCTCCGCGCCCACTTCCCGGAGGAGGTGCTAAAGGAGGCGGAGGCCATCCCCCTGGAGATCCCCGAGGCCGAGCTCAGGAGGCGGGAGGACTTCCGGGGCCTCAGGGTCTTCACCGTGGACGGGGTGGACGCCAAGGACTTTGACGACGCCATCCACGTGGAGCGCCTTCCCGGGGGATACCGGGTAGGGGTCCACATCGCCGACGTTTCCCACTACGTGAGGGAGGGGAGCCTCCTGGACCAGGAGGCCTTCCTCCGGGGGACCAGCGTCTACCTGCCGGGGAGGGTGCTCCCCATGCTCCCCGAGAGGCTCTCCAACGGGGTCTGCTCCCTCAAGCCCCTGGAGGACCGCCTCGTCCTCTCCGTCCTGGTGGACCTCAGCGAGGACCTGGAGGTCAAGCGGGTGCGCTTCGCCGAAGGGGTCATAAGGAGCGTGGCCCGCACCACCTACACCGAGGTGGAGGCCTTCGCCGAGGGGTTTGGCCTTCCCGAGGAGCACGCCTTTCTGGCCGAGGACCTGAGGCTCCTCCTGGACCTCACCCAAAGGCTGCGGCAGAAGCGCCTGGCGGCAGGCTCCTTGGACTTCAACTTCCCCGAGGTGAAGGTGGAGGTGGAAGAGGGCACCCTGCGCCTCATCCCTCAGGAGGAGCCCAGGGCGCGAAGCCTCATTGAGGAGCTCATGCTCCTGGCCAACCAGATGGTGGCGGCGTACCTGGTGCGGCGGGGCCTCCCCGGGCTCTTCCGGGTGCACGAGGAGCCCCTGGAAACGGCCTACGCCAAGCTCAGGCAGGCCCTGGCCCGCCTCGGGTACACCCTCCCCGAGAAGCTCTCCCCCAAGGCCTTGCAAAGGGTGCTCCTGGAGGCCAAGGGCCGCCCCGAGGAGCCGGTGGTGGCGGGCCTGGTGCTCCGCTCCTTGCGGCTTGCCCGCTACGCGGCGGAGAACCTGGGGCACTTCGGCCTGGCCATGGAGCACTACCTGCACTTCACGAGCCCCATCCGCCGCTACCCGGACCTGGTGGTCCACCGGGTGCTCAAGGCGGCCCTAAGGCGCACCCTCACCCCGGCCCGGAAGGCCCGCTGGCAGGAGACCTTTCCCCAGGTGGCCGAGCACGCCTCGGAGATGGAGCGGAAGGCGGAGGCTGCGGAAAGGGAGCTCACCAAGTACTACATGGCCAAGTGGGCGGAGCTTTACCTGGGCCACCGCTTCCTGGGCAAGGTGACGGGGGTGGCGAGCTTCGGGGCCTTCGTCACCCTGCCTAACGGGGTGGAGGGCCTGGTGCGCCTCGAGGCCCTGGGACCCTTCACCTACAGCGAGGAGGCCATGGCCCTCCTCGGCCCCAAGGGGAAGAGGATTCGCCTGGGGGACGAGATGGAGGTGGTGATCGCCGCCGCCAACCCCAGGCTCAGGCAGGTGGACCTGGTGCCCTACGCGGAAGCCCAAGGGGAAGGGAAGACCCCAGGCAAGAGGAAGAAGGAAAAGGAGGAGGATATGCGCAAGGTGGTAGGACCCCCTAGGGAACGAGGCCGGGACGACCGGCCCGAGCGGGCCACGGTGCACACCGTCTACTTCGGGGAATGGTCCCCCAAGGAAGGAAAGCCCGAGGGGCACCGCCCGGCCCAGACCCGCCCCAAGCGGCGCAGGCGGCGCTAAGGCCCGCCGAAGACCAGGGTGGCCGCCCCCACCGCGCTTAAGGTGGGGGCTTCCAGGTCCAGGCGGTAGGCCAGGACCTGGCCCTCCCTTCCCGCCAGGAGGGGGGTGAGGCTGGCCACCACCTCCACCGCGTCCACGCGGGTGGGGTTGGCCCCCAGGTGGCGGAGGGCGCCCTCGGGCTCCCCCCGGGCCAACCGCTCCAGGAAGCCCAGGTCCCGCCTCCTCGCCTCCTGGGCCAAGGGGCGGGAGAGGGGGGCATCGCCAAAGCGGGGCCCCACGTGGGAGAGGTCCACCGCCAGGACCAGGAGGCCGGGGAAGTCCCCCTGCACCACCTTCAGGGCCTCGCCTAGCTCCGGGGTTCTCCTCCCCACCAGGAGGGGGAGCACCTTGGCCTTTGGGAAGGCCCCCTTGAGGAAGAGGAGGGGGAGTTCCAGGCTGTGCTCCTCCCGGAAGGCCAGGGGGGTGTTGAAGAGCTCAAAGGGGAGGAGGGCGTCCAGGGCCTGGAGGGCGGGGAGGTCCGGCAGGGCGGGGCCGAAGGGGGTGTGGAAGGGCACGGGAAGCGCCGCGGCCCCCTCCTTTAGGGGCCGGTGGGCCACCCCCACCAGGTAGACGCGCTCGGGCTCAGGGGTCCTCTCCAAGGCGGCCAGGGCGGCCCCGTAGACCTCGGGGACGCGGGAGGGCTCCAGGTGGGGCAGGAGGAGGGCCTCCCCACCCCTGGCCTCCCCGTAGAAGCTGGCCCGGAAAGCCTCCAGGAAGGCCCGGGCCTCCTTTTCCCCTTCCGGGTAGGATAGCCCCGCCAGGCGCATGGGCCGCTCCTTCTTGAGCTTCGCCTCCTCCTCCTTGAGCCTCGCCTCCACCTCTTCCGTGAGGAGAAGGCCCGCCTCCTCCAGGGCCTTGGCCAGCTCCTCTAGCTCCTTCCTGGGCACCAGGACCCCGTGGCGCTTGAACACCTCCTCCTGCATCTCCTCCAGGGTCCTTCCCTCCAGGAGGGAGAGGAGGAAGAGCCCCCCTTCCGTGAGGGCCAGGGGCTTCTCGTACACCCCGTAGGGGTCGGAGACCAGGAAGCCCCCCGCCACGGGGGTGATCTGGGGCTCACGGATCCGGTAGCGGCCTTCCATGCTCCCCCCAATATAGGAGAAAGGCCCGGGCCTCCTCCGGGGTCTTCACCTGGCCCGAGGCCTGGGCCTCGAGGAGGGCCTTAAGCGCCCTCCCCACCTCGGGGCCCGGGTCCAGGCCCAAGAGGGCCATCACCGCTTCGCCCGAGAGGAGGGGTCTTTCCGGGAGGGGCTCCCTCAGGGCCTCCTGGTAGCGCCCGAGCACCGCCCAGGCCTCGGCTTCCACGCCCCTTGTGGCCAGGCGGTCCGCGGCCATGAGGTAGGGGAGGGCGGGGAGGAGGTCCTGGCGGCGGAGGAAGAAGCGGCGAAGCGCCCCCCTCTCCTCCGGGGGGCGGTCCATGTGGCGGCGCACCAGGGCCGAGGCCTTCTCCACGGTCTCCCGGGGAAACCGGAGCCAGAAGAGGCCCGCCTTGGCGATCTCCGCCCCCACCTCCGCGTGGCCCAGGAAGCGGAACCGCCCCACCTCGGGGTCGAAGCGGCGGGTAAGGGGCTTGCCCGCGTCGTGGTAGAGGGCGGCCAGGCGGGCCTCGAGGGGGGCCTCGGGCCAGAGCCAGAGGAGGTGGAAGACCACGCTCAGGGTGTGCTCCCAGGCCGGGAGGTGGTGCACCCCCCCTTGGTGGAGGCCCACGAGGGGAAGGAGCTCCGGCAGGTAGACCCCGAGGAGCCCGGTGGCCTCCAGGAGGCGGAGGCCGAAGGCGGCCCTGGGGGAGAGGAGGAGCTTGGTGAACTCCTCCTTGACCCGTTCCCTGGCGGGGAGGGCCTCGGGGTGGGCCTGGAGGAACTGGGCGTGGCGGTAAAGGGCCTCCCGGGTCCCCTGGGGAAGCCCGAAGCCCAAGGCGGCGGCGAGGCGCACCCCCCGGAGGCTCCGGAGGTGGTCTTGGTAGAGGTTTTCCTCCCGCACGGGGACGAGGAGGCGCCGCCTCAGGTCCTCCCCCGCCCCGGGAAGCCCGAAGACCTTCCCCCGCACCCAGGCGAGGGCGTTCACGCGGTAGTCCCGCCGGAGGAGGTCCGCCTCCAGGCTTTCCCCCAAGGGGGTGAAGTCCAGGGTGAGGGGGCCCGCCACCAGGCGGAAGTGGCCCCTCCTGGGGTCCAGGGAAAAGAGGGTGCCCCCGTAGTGGCCTTGGGCCTCGAGGGCCGCCCCCTCCGGGTCCAGGGCGGCGTAGTCCAGGTCCTTAGGCCCTTTCCCCAGGAGGAGGTCCCGCACCGCCCCGCCCACGGGGAAGGCCCCTTTGGGGGTATAAAAGGGGAAGTCCATATGGCGGATAAGGCGGAGCACCCCATCATTATCGGCCTCACCGGGAACATCGGGAGCGGCAAAAGCACCGTGTCGGCCCTCCTTCGGGGCATGGGCTACCCCGTGCTGGACGCGGACGCCTTGGCGGAAAGGGCCCGGGAGGCGAAGAAGCCCGAGCTCAAACGCCTCTTCCCCGAGGCCTTCCGGGGGGAGGAGCTGGACCGGAGGGCCTTGGCGGCCCTGGTCTTCGCCGACCCCGAGCGCCTACGGGCCCTGGAGGCCCTGATCCACCCCGAGGTGGAGCGGCTTTTGCGGGAGGAGCTCGCCCGTCTGGAGGCGCCCCTGGTCTTCCTGGAAATCCCCCTCCTCTTGGAAAAGGGCTGGGAGAAGCGCCTCCACGGGGTGGTCCTGGTGGTGGCCCCCCTGGAGGAAAGGGTGAAGCGGGTCATGGCCCGCTCCGGGCTATCCCGGGAGGAGGTCCTGGCCCGGGAGCGGGCCCAGATGCCCGAGGAGGAGAAGCTCAGGCGCGCCACCTGGGTGGTGGCCAACACGGGAAGCCTGGAGGCGCTTAGGGAGAAGGTGGAGGCCCTGCTTGGGGAGATCCGGGCCCGGTATGGGCTATCCTGAGCCCATGCGCGCCGTGCTCATCTCGGGGGCGAGCCGGGGCATCGGGGAGGCCACGGCCCGCCTCCTCCACGGAAGGGGCTACGGGGTGGGGCTTCTGGCCCGGGACGGGGCCAGGCTTTCCGCCTTGGCCCAGGAGCTCGGGGAAGGGGCCCTCCCCCTCCCCGGGGACGTGCGCCGGGCGGGGGACTGGGAACGGGCCGTGGCCCAGATGGAAAGGGCCTTCGGCGGGCTTTTCGCCCTGGTCAACAACGCGGGCATCGGCCTCATGAAACCCGTGGCCGAGCTCACGGAGGCGGAGGTGCGGGAGGTCTTGGAGGTGAACCTCCTCGGGCCCTTCCTGGGGCTCAAGGCCGCCCTGCCCCTCCTGGAGCGCGCCCGCGGGGTGATGGTGAACGTGGGGAGCCTGGCGGGGAAAAACCCCTTCAAGGGCGGGGCCGCCTACAACGCCAGCAAGTTCGGCCTCCTGGGCCTCATGGGGGCGGCCATGCTGGAGCTGCGGGAGGCGGGCATCCGGGTGGTCAACCTCCTGCCGGGCTCCGTGGACACGGGCTTCGCCGGAAACACCCCGGGGGCCGCCTGGAAGCTCGCCCCCGAGGACGTGGCCCAGGCGGTCCTCTTCGCCCTGGAGATGCCGGAAAGGGCCCTGGTGAGCGAGATGGAGCTCCGCCCCACCCGGCCTCCCAGGGGCTAGACTTAGGGCATGGGACTGCCCCAGCGCCTGGAGGAGGCCCTGGGCCTCCTTCGCTCCCTCCCCCGGGAGCTCAAGGCCCAGGTTCTCTTGGATTACGCCAAGAAGGTATCCTCCCCGCCCCCGGGAGTGGAGCTGGAGCGGGTGCACGAGTGCCAAACCCCCTTCTTCCTCAAGGCGGAGGTGGAGGAGGGCAGGGTGCGCCTCCACTTCTTCGTGCCCGACGAGGCCCCCACGGTGAAGGCCTTTGCCGGCCTCCTGAAGGAGGGCCTCGAGGGGGAACCCCCGGAGGCCGTCCTGGCGGTGCCCCCCACCTTCTACCGGGGGGCGGGGCTTGAGGACCTCCTCACCCCTTTGCGCCTGCGGGGCCTCGAGGCCGCCCTCCTCCGCCTCCAGGAGCAGGTGCGAAGGGCCCTCTAGCCCGTGCTCCTGGCCCTTCTCCTCGGCTACCTCCTGGGAAGCCTCCCCATCGCCTTCTGGTTTGGCGCCCTAAGGGGGAGGGATCTCCTGCGGGAGGGCTCCGGCCACCCCGGGGCCCTGAACGCCTACCGGGTTTTGGGGCCGGTGCCGGGCCTCATGGTCCTCTTCCTGGACGCCTTCAAGGGGGCCTTGGCCGTGGCCCTGGGCGAGGGGGTGGCGGGGGACCCTTTGGGAGGGCTTGTGGGGGGGGTGGGGGCGGTGTGGGGGCAGGCCTTCTCCCCCTGGCTCCTCTTCCGGGGGGGTACGGCCCTAGCCACGGGGTCGGGGGTGCTCCTGGCCGTGGACCCGCGGCTTCTCCTGGCCGCCCTCGCCCTCTTTGGCCTCCTCGCCCTCCTTTCCCGCAGGCCGAAGCGGGCGGTCTTGGCGGTGGCCTTGGCCCTCCCACTCCTTGCCGCGGCCCTGGAGGGCACGGGGGCCCACCTCCTCTTCGCCTTGGGGGTAGGCCTCCCCCTGGCCCTCCGCTCGGGCCGCTAGGGCCTTGCCGCTTGGCCTCTTTCCCGGCCGGCTTGGGCCAGCAGGGGGTGGTGTCAGTAAGGAAGGGGCCAGGTGCGGAAGTAATTGCGCACCCGCCCCCAGAGCCCCACCAGGCCCAGGGGCTCCAGGATGAGGAAGAGGAGGATCAGGAGGCCGAAGACCACGTTGCGCCAGGCGGCCAGGGTGGCCGCGTACTGGGGCCCCAGGGCCCCCACGAAGCTGTTGAGCACCTCCGGGATCAGGAGGACGAAGAAGGCCCCCAAAACGGCCCCGAGCACCGTCCCCGCCCCGCCCACGATCACCATGGCCAGGTACTGGACGCTCACGGTGAAGGGGAAGTACTCCGGGGTCACCGCCTTGTAGAGCTGGGCCAAAAGCCCCCCGGCCACCCCGGCGTAGAAGGCGGAGAGGGCGAAGGCGAGGAGCTTCACCCGGGTGAGGTCCACCCCGGCCACCCGGGCGGAGAGGTCGTTGTCCCGCACCGCCATGAAGGCCCTCCCGGCGCGGGTCATGAGGAGGCGCTTGGCGTAGAGGAAGAGGGGCAGGGCGAAGAGGAGGACCAGGTACCAAAGCTTCTCCGGGGTGTCCAGGCTTAAGCCCAGGACCTCAGGGGGAGGGAGGGTCCGGCCCCGGATCCCCCCGGTCACCGCCTCCCAGTTCTTGAAGACGTAGTCCGCCAGGAACTGGAAGGCCAGGGTGGCGATGGCCAGGTACACCCCCTTGATGCGCAAGGAGGGGAGGGCCAGCACCATCCCCAAGAGGGCGGCGACCCCCCCGCCCAAGAGGATGCCCAAGGGGACCAGGGGCCCGAAGAGGTGGCTTGCCGCATAGGCCCCCACCCCCATGAAGGCCGCGTGGCCCAGGGAGATCTGCCCCGCCCCCCCCACCAGGAGGTGGAGGCCCAGGGCGGAGAGGGCCCCGATGGCCACCAGGGTGGCCACGTACATGGGGTAAGGCCCGAGGAGGAGGGGCAGGAGGAGCAGGAGGGCCAGGAAAGCCCCCAGGGCCACCCGGCCCAAGGGGGTGCTGGCGTAGGCCTCGTCCTCCCGGTAGGTCTCCCGCACCGCCCGGGCAAACCGGCGGCTAAAGGCGTCGGTGAGGCGCTTGGAGAGGGCGTACATCCTAAACCTCCTGCACCTCCAAGGTGGCCTGGAGCCGGCCTTCCCCTTCCAGGTAGCGGATGGGCAGGCTCACCTCCACCCGGCCCCCTTCCCCGTAGAGGGCCTGGATGACCGGGCCGTAGCGGGCCTCCACCACCTGACGGCGCACCTTCCGGGTGCGGGTGATCTCCTCGTCGTCCGGGTGGAGCTCCTTGGGCAGGATGGCGAAGCGTTGGATCCTCAGCTTCTCGGGCAGGGTCTTGTTCACCATGCGGATCTCCTCGGCGATGAGGGCCCGGACCTCGGGGCGCTCGGTGAGGGAGAGGTAGGTGGTGAAGGGGATGCCCCGCCGCCTCGCCCAGTTCTGCACGTTCTCGGGGTCCAGCTCAACGAGGGCGCTCACGAAGGGCTTGCCGTGGCCCAGGACCACGGCCTCCCGGATGTAGGGGGAGTACTTGAGGCGGTTTTCCAGGAACTGGGGGGCGAAGCGGGTCCCGTCCTCTAGGGCCCCCACCTCCTTGACCCGGCCCAGGATCACCAGGTGCCCCCGCTCGTCAAAGAACCCCGCGTCCCCGGTGCGAAAGAAGCCGTCCGGGGCGAAGCTCTCCGCCGTGGCCTCCTCCTGGCGGAAGTAGCCCTGGAAGACCTGGGGCCCCCGCACCTGGATCTCCCCCTCCTCGCTGAGGCGCACCTCCGTGTGGGGAAGCGGGGGGCCCACGGTCTCCGGGGGGGCGTCCCCCGTGGCGTGGGCGGTGGTGGCGGCGGCGGTCTCCGACTGGCCGTAGACCTGGCGGATGTCCAGACCCAGGGCGCGGAAGAAGGTGAAGACCTCGTGGCCCAGGGGGGCCCCGCCCGTGACGGCGATGCGGCAGGCGGCAAGCCCGAGCCTCGCCCTTAGGGGCCGGGCGATGAGGGGGTAGAAGAGGGCCCGCTTGAGGTTGAGCCAAAGCCCCACCCTTTCCCCGCGGAACTCCCGGCTTGCCCCTTCCCAAAGGGCCCCCATTCCCACCCGGTAGAAGAAGGCCTTGAGGAGATCGGCGTCGGCCATGCGGCTTTGGATGAGGCTCGCCATGTCCTCCCAGAGCCTGGGGGGGGCCAGGAAGAAGTCGGGCTGCACCTCCTTGAGGTCCTCCTTAAGCGTGGTGGGGTCCTCGGGGAAGTGGACGGTGGAGCCCTCCACCAGGCTCTGCACCACGGTGAGCATCTGCTCCCCGATCCAGGGGAGGGGCAAGTAGCTGAAGACCCAGGCCCCCCGTTGGAAGCCCAGGGCCTGGCGCAGGGCCTCGTGGCCTGCCAGGAGGTTTTGGTGGGAGAGCATGGCGAGCTTGCTCCGCCCCGTGGTGCCGGAGGTGGGGGCGAGGAGGGCGGTCTCCTGGGGGCGGCGCCCCTTTAGGGCCTCTTCCCCCACCTTGGGGTCCCCGAAGGCCTGGCTGAAGCGGCGCACCTTGCCCTGGAAATGGCGGGTCATGCCCGCCTCCTCCCAAACCAGGACGAAGTCCAGGAGGTGGAGGTAGGGGTAGACCTTGTCCAGCTGCTCCTCGTCGGCCACCACCATGCCCCTCGCCCCGGTGAACTCCAGGAAGTAGCCCACCTCCTCGGGCATGGCGTCGGGGTAGATGCCCATGGGCAGGGCCCCCAGGGCCTGGGCGGCGAGCTCCGCCTCCACCCACTCCGGGGCGTTGTGGCCCAGGATGGCGAGCACCTCCCCCTCCCGGAGCCCCAGGGCGGCGAGGCCGCCCGCCAGGCTCAGGGTCCTATGCCAGAGGTCTTCCCACGAGGTCTTCTGCCACACCCCAAGCCGCTTGACCCGTAGCGCGGGGGCCTTGGGCCTTTCCCGGGCGTGGCGGTACAGGTGGTCGAGGAGGGTGCCTTCCATCTCCCTTCACCCTTGGCCCAGGTAGGCTTCCACCACCTTGGGGTCCCGGCGCACCTCCGCAGGGGGGCCATAGTACAGCACCTCCCCGTAGGAGAGGACCAGGACCCGCTCCGAGAGCTCCAAGACCGCCCGGAGGTCGTGCTCCACCCAAAGGAGGGTGGTGCCCCACTCCTCCCGGGCGTCCAGGAGGAAGCGGGCCAGGTCCTGCTTTTCCTCCAGGGAAAGCCCGGCCATGGGCTCGTCCAGGAGGAGGAGCCTGGGCCTGCCCGCCAGGGCTCTCGCCACCTCCACCCGCTTTTGCAAGCCGTAAGGGAGCATCCCCGCGGGGGCGTGGCGGAAGGGGGAGAGGTGGAGGTAGTCCAGGACCTCCTCCGCCCAGGCCCTTAGGCGCCACTCCCTCTCCGCCCGGGGCAGGGCCAGGGGATAGGCGGGAAGGGCCAGCTCCGCCCCCAGCTTGACGTTGTCCAGGACGCTCATCCCCCGGAAGATCTCGAGCCCTTGGAAGGTGCGCCCCAGGCCCATCCGGGCCCTTTCCTGGGGGCTTTTCCCCTTGAGGTCTTGCCCCAGGAAGCGCACGCTTCCCCTATCGGGCTCGTAGACGCCGGAGAGGACGTTGAGAAGCGTGGTCTTGCCCGCGCCGTTTGGGCCGATCACCGCGAAGAACTCCCCCTCCGCCACGGAAAACTCCACCCCCGCGAGGGCCTTTACCCCCTTGAAGGAGAGGTGGAGGTTTTGGACTTCGAGGATCACACCCACCGCTTCCTCCTCCGGTACCGCCGGGCCTGGCGGAACCCCACCTCCTCCTTGCCCAGGTAGAACTCCATCACGTCCTGGTCCTCCTGGGCCGTGCGGGCATCCCCGTCAAACACCACCCGGCCCCGCTCCAGGACGTAGACCCTATCCACGATGGAGAGGGCCGCCCTGGCGTTCTGCTCCACGAGGAGGAGGGAGAGCCCCTTTTCCCGCCTTAGGGTATCCAGGGTGCGCATCACCTCCTCCACCAGCTTGGGGGCGAGGCCTAGGGAGGGCTCGTCCACCACCAGGATCTTCGGCCTCGTGAGGAGGGCCATGCCCAAAAGGAGCATCTGCTGCTCGCCCCCTGAGAGGTAGCCCGCCTGCTCGTGGCGCCGCTCGTAGAGGCGGGGAAAGCGGGCGAAGACCTCCTCCATCCCCTCCTTGAGCTCCCTGGGGGAAAGGCGGTGCCCCGCCGCCACCAGGTTCTCCACCGGGGTGAGGTAGCGGAAGAGGGGCCTGCCCTCCAGGACAGCGGTGAGGCCCATCCGGGAGATCCCCACCGGGTCCAGGTGGGTGGCCTCCTGGCCCAGGAGCCGCACCTTCCCGTCCAGGACCCGCCCCTCAAACTTGGGCAATAGCCCCGCCACCGCCCGCACCAGGGAGCTTTTGCCCGCCCCGTTCGGGCCCAGGAGGGCCACCGCCTCCCCTTCCTGCACCTCCAGGGACACCCCGTCCAGGGCCAGGATCACCCCCCGGTAGACCACCTTCAGGTTCTCCACGGAAAGCATCACACCCTCTCGATCTGGCGCTCCCCGAAGAGGCCGTAGGGCCGGAGCAGGACCACGAGGAGCACCACCACGAAGGGCAGGGCCTCGGTGAGGCCGGGGAGGTGAGCTTCCAGGTAGCGCTGGGAGAGGGCCTCGAGGGCCCCCAGCAGGAACCCGGCCACCAGGGCCCCGCCCACAGAGTCCAGCCCCCCCAGGATGGCCACGGGGAAGACCTTGAGGCCAAAGTAGACCAGGTTGTACCCCACCCCGCCGGCCACGGCCAGGAGGGCCCCCGCCAGGGTGGCGAGGAGGGCGGAAAGCCCCCAGACCCCGGCCAGGATGCGGGCGGTGGGGATGCCGAGGGCCAAGGCCGCCACCTCCCGCTCGGAGATGGCCCGCACCAGGATGCCGTGGCGGCTTTTCCGGAGGAGCCAGAGGAGGCCGAGGCCGATGGGCAGGGCCAGGAGGAGGTTCCACACCGCGCGGGAGGGGACGAAGAGGCCGCCCGCCTCAAAGCCCAGGTCGGGGAGGCTCCCCGGGAGGTACTTGAGGTCCGGGCCCCAGAGGAGCTGCACCCCCCCGTCCAAGGCGGCGGCGAGGCCGATGGTGGCCATGATGACCGCCACCACGTTCCGCCCCAGGAGGGGCCGCACGAAGCCCCGCTCCACCAGGACCCCGAAGAGGAAGGCCAGGGGCAAGGCGGCGAGGAGGGCTAGGGGAAGGGGGAGGAGGAGGGCGAAGGTATAGGTGAGGTAGGCTCCCACCAGCAGGAACTCGCCGATGGCGAAGTTGACCACGCTGGTGGCCCGGTACACGAGGACGAACCCCAGGGCCAGGAGGCCGTAAAGGGCCCCGTTGGCCAACCCCCCCAGGAGGTAAGGAAGGATGTCGGGCATGCTTCCCCGGAAGCCTCAGGCCAGCTTGAGCCAGTCGGTGATGGCGTTGAAGCGCCCGTCCCGGACGCTCGCCCGGTAGAGCTTGGTGTAGGGGATGCGGTGGTCCACGAACTGGAAGCCCCGCGTCAAGCCCAGGGCGTTGTAGTCCCCGATCTTCCCCAGGTGCTCCACCACCCCGGCGCGGGTGAGCTTCCCCGCCTGGGCGGCCCGGCGCATGGCCTCCGCCACCCCCAGGACCACCGCCAGGCTCCCCATGTAGTAGGTGGTGCGGTAGGAGGTGTCCCGGCCCTTCCGCTGGCGGAAGCGGCGCATCTCCTCCACGGCGGGCACCAGGGTGTCGTACCAGTAGGCGTTGTGGTAGGTCACGGTGAAGCCCTCGGCCGCAGGCCCCGCCCGCTGGATGAGGATGAGCTCCGCCGAGTAGTAGGTGCCCATGAACTGGGCCCTAAGCCCCTGCTCCCTTGCGGCCCTCAGGATCAGGGGTTCCGCGGAGAGGGCGTACCCTTGCAGGATGACGAAGTCGGGGTTGGCCCGGCGCAGGTTCAGGACCACGGGGGTGGCATCGGTAAAGGCGGGAGGCGTGACCTCCTCGTGGACCACCTCCATCCCCAGGGCCTTGGCCCGCTCCTTGGCGTAGGGGATGGGGTCGCGGCCGAACTCGGTGTTGGAGTACACGAGGGCGATCCGGGCCCGGCCCTTCTGCAGGCGGATCTGGCGGAGGAGGGCCTCCATCATGTCGTTGTAGGTGGGACCGAACACGAAGATGGTGGGGTAGGTCTTGGGGTCGGCGAGCTCGCTGGCGAAGCTGGTGGCGGAGTAGGGGAGGTTGATCCGGGCGATCTCCGGGGCCAGGGCCTTGGAGAGGCCCGTGGAGTCCCCGTAGACGAAGAGGAGCTCCTCGGGCCGCTCCCGGGCGATCACCCGGTTGAAGGCGGCCGTGCCCTTGGCCACGTCGTAGCCCGTGTCCTCCACGATGAGCTCCAGCCTGCGCCCCCCGATCCCCCCCAGGACCTCGTTCACGTAGTCCGCCCCGTCCACGAACCCCTCGCGCCCGGCGTTGCCCGCGAAGGCGAAGGGCCCGGTGAGGGGGAGGAGGGCGGCGAGCTTCACGGGCCGGGCCTGGGCGGTGGCGAAGTAGGGCATGCCCCAGGCCGCCAGCGACCCCACACCTAGCTTGGCCAAAAACTCCCTGCGCTTCATGCTTGCCTCCTTTCCGGTTGTGCTTGGGCCAAACATAACACGCCCCCGGCCATCCGGCAAGCCCCCTGGGCGAGGAGGCTCTAGGATAGACCCATGCGCTGGCATGCGGTCTACCGCCGCTTCGTCCTGGGTCGGCACTACCGGTTTGCCCGGGAGGAACTGGTGCCCCACTTCTTCGATGCCCTCACCGCCTATGCCCTGGAGCTGGCCCGCCTGGGGGTGCCGTGGGCCGAGGAGGCGGTGAAGGCCCTACGGGAGCTCCGCACCCTGCCCCTACCCAGCTTCACCGGGGAGGTGGAGGACGTGTTCTTCTCCATCCAGGCCCAGCTCCAGGAGCACTGGGGGGAGGAGGTGGCGGGGGCGGTGCGCCGGGGCCTTTCCCGCAACGACCTGGACCTCACCGTCTTCCGCACCTACCTGCGCGACCAGGTGCTCCGGCTTCTGGGGAGCTTCCTGCGCCTGCGGGGCGCCTTGCTCAGGGTAGCCAGGACCTATGCCGGGGTGGCCCTCATCCTCCGCACCCACCACCGCCCGGCCCAGCCCGCCACCTTGGACCACTACCTCCTGGGGGTGGAGGGGCTTCTGGCCCGGGACTACGGCCGCCTGGTCCACGCCCTGGCCACCCTGGACTGCTCTCCCCTGGGGGCCAGCGCCCTGGCGGGAAGCCCCTACCCCGTGGACCGGGCCCGCCTGGCGGAACTGTTGGGGTTTGCCGCCCCGGTGGAGAACACCCTGGACGCGGTGGCCTCGGGGGACTACGCCTGGGAGCTGGCCACGGCGCTTGCGGGCCTGGGGGCGAGCCTTTCCCGTCTTCTCACCGACCTTCTCTTCTGGGCGGAGCGGGGGGCCTTCGTGGTGGGGGAGCGCCTGGCCCAGGGCTCCAGCTTCATGCCCCAGAAGCGGAACCCCGTGGTCTTAGAGCACGCCCGCATCTACGCCGGGCACCTCCTGGGCGGGGCCAGCACCCTGGCCTTTCTCAACCACAACACCCCCTTCACCGACCTCAACGACCACTCCACCGGGGTGCTGGAGCCCCTGTCGGCCCTCCTGCAAAGCGCCGAGGCGGCCTTGGAGCTGGTGCGGGTGGCCCTCGAGGAGAGCCGCTTTGAGCCCCAGCTCCTCCTGGAGGAACTCTCCCCCGAGGTCCTGGCCTCGGAGGCGGTGGACCTCCTGGTGCGCAAGGGGGTGCCCCTCGCCGAGGCCTACCGGCGGGTGCAGGGGGCCTTGCCCGGGGTCAGGCCGGAGCTTTTGGGCGTGGAGCGGGAGGAGCTCATCGCCTGGATGGCCCTCGAGGGCTTCTTCGCCCGCAGGGAGGTGCTGGGCGGGGTGGGGCCGAGGGCGCGGGCCGAGGCCCTGGCGCGGGCCAGGAAGCGCCTGCGAGAGGACCGCAAGGCCCTAGCCGCCCTGCGGGCCCGGGTGCGGCTGGCCCGGCTGGCCCTGGCGCACCACCTCAAGCCGAAGGAAGGCCAGGAGGCTCCGAAGGAGGAGGGGCAGGTAGAAGGCGAGGAGGAGGCCCAGTAGCCCCTGGGCTAGGAGGCGGAAGACCAGGCTCTCCAGCCCCTCCGCCAGGGCCCGGGTGGCCAGGGTGAAGGCGGCCAAGGGGAAGACCAGGCCCCAAAGCCCGGGCTGGAAGCGGAGGCGCACCCGGTGCAGGAGGAGGTTTTCCAGGAGGAGGGCCAGGGCCAGGACGAGCCACCACCCCCCCAGGCCCCAGAGGGCGGCGCCGAAGAGGTAGAGGGCCTCGAGGCCCCCCGGGTACAGCCCCGCTTCCCTTGCTCCTGCGAAGAGGGCGAGGGGGGCCAGGATGCCCACCCCCACGGGGGCCAGGCCGATGAAGAGGCTGGGGACGAGCTCGGGGGCCGGGCGCTCGTGGGCGTAGAGGCGCCCGAAGAGGGTGGCCCCCACCCAGAGGAAGAGGACGAGGCCCAGGCCCAGGAACATGAGGAGCCAGAAGAAGGCCTCCCGGGCCCAGGGGCCGAGGAGGGGGAGGAGGGGCCCCCCCGCCAGGGGCACCACGATGGCGGAAACCGGGGGGATGAACCAGGTGCCGTTGGCCGCCTCAAAGGGCAGGCGCAGGCGGGTGAAGACCAGGTACCCCACGAGGAGGCTGAGGAGGAGGGTGAGGGGGGCCCCCAGGGCGAAGAGGCCCAGGGCCAGGCCCGGGAGGCCCGCCACCTGGAGGCTGGCCAGGCCGAAGAGGAGGAAGGCCAGGGGGAAGGTGGCGTAGAGCTGGGAGAGGAGGGGGTGGTGGAGTTCCTGCCACACCTGGGCCGGGTGGCGCAGGAGCTTGGCCAGGAAGAAGGCGAGGCTTAAGGCGAAGAGGAGGCCCGAAAGGGCGTAGGCGAGGAGGCCCAGGGGGAGGGCGCCGAAGGCCTTGAGGGCCAGGGCCACCCCGCTTCCCCCCATGACCGAGGCAAACCAGGCCGGGTGGAAGTGGCGCGCGCTCATAAACCCCCATTTTGGGTACGGGGGTAGGGTATGTCAACGGGCGCGGAAGGCCTCCACGGTGCGCCTTATCCCCTCCGCAAACCCCACCCTGGGCCGCCACCCGTGGGCCATGAGCTTGTGGGGGGAGAGGACGCTCCGCTCCAGGTCCCCGGGGCGCGGGGGGGCTTGGACCACCTGGGGGGTTCGGCCCGCGGCCTGGGCCACCGCCTCGAGGACCTCCCTGGTGGTGTGCCCCTCCCCGGTGCCCACGTTGTACACCCCCTCGAGGCCCTTAAGGGCCAGGTTGTGGGCCTCCACCACGTCCCCCACGTACACGTAGTCCCGCACGCACCCCTCGTCCCCCGGCGTCTTCCGGGCGTAGAGGGTCACGGGCTCCCCCTTGAGCACCCGCTCCGCGAAGATGGCCACCACTCCCGCTTCCCCGTGGGGGTCCTGCCTGGGGCCGTAGACGTTGCCGTAGCGCAGGGAGACCCACTTGAGGCCGTAGTTCTGCCCGTAGGCGGAGAGGTAGTGCTCGAAGGCCGCCTTGCTCGCGGCGTAGGGGCTTTTGGGGCGGGGAGGCCAGGTTTCCTCCGCGGCCTCCCCCTCGGGCACCTCCCCGTAGATGGCCCCCCCGGTGGAGGCGAAGAGGAGCTTCTCCACCCTCCACCTGCGGCAGGCCTCCAGGAGGTTAAGCCCCCCCAGGAGGTTCACCTCAAAGTCCAGGAGGGGGTTTTCCACGCTCACCTTCACCGAGGCCTGGGCCGCCTGGTGGGAGACGTGGGTGGGGCGGAACTCCCGGAAGACCCGCTCCAGGCCCTCCCGGTCGCGGAGGTCCACCTTGTAGAAGTAAAGGCCTTGGGGGACGTTTTCCCGTTTACCCGTGGAGAGGTTGTCCAGGACGGCCACCTCGAGGCCCTCCCGGAGGAGGCTTTCCACGATGTGGCTTCCGATGAACCCGGCACCGCCCGTGACCAGTACGCGCATGGGGTACCTCCAAAAAACCCGGGCCAGTCTACCAGAAAGGGTCCCGGGAGGGAAGGGCTACCCCTAGGCCTGGCCGATGCGCACCTCGGGCTCGTTGCCGGGGCGCCACTTGATGGTGCAGCCGATGGCGGGGGCCTCCTTGAGGGGGGGGTCCTGGCCCTGGAGGAGGGCCTCTATGGCCGCCTCGAGGTCGTGGCTTTGCACCTGGTCGGGGAACTTGGGGCTGTCGTTCACCCGGCCGTGGTAGCGGAGAAGGCGCCTCTCGTCAAAGAGGAAGACCTCCGGGGTGCGCAGGGCGCGGTAGGCCTTGGCCACCTCCTGGGTCTCGTCCAGGAGGTAGGGGAAGAAGATGCCGTGTTCCTTCGCGAAGGCCACCATGCCCTCGGGGCTGTCCTCGGGGTAGCGCTCGTAGTCGTTGGGGTTGATGCCCACGAAGGCCACCTTGCCCCGGTACCTTTCCGCCAGGGCCACGAGCTCGGCGATGGAGCCCTTCACGTAGGGGCAGTGGTTGCACATGAAGACCACGGCCAAAAGAGGCTCCTGGAACTGGGAGAGGCGGTAGCGCCCGCCCCTCGGGTCGGGGAGCTCCGCGTCAATCAGGGGGCTTTCCAAGGGAAGCTCGGGGTACTGGAGCATGGCCCTATCCTACCCGCTCCCCGGCTTCCGGGACAATAGTCCGACCCCTTATGGGTATCCTGGGTCCATGCGCGGGCTTTCCTCCGAAGAGGCGCGGCGGAGGCTATCGGAATACGGCCCCAACGCCCTCCCCGAAAAGCCCCCAGAGCCCCTCTGGCGGAAGTTTCTGCGCCAGTTTCAAAACCCCCTGGTCTACATCCTCCTCTTCGCCTTGGCCGTGGACCTGGCCTTCTGGCTTGGGGAGGGGGCGCGGGGGGCCCCCCTGGAGTCCCTGGCCATCCTGGCCATCCTGCTCCTGAACGCGGGGCTCGGCACCCTGCAGGAGAGGCGCTCGGAGGACGCCCTTCGCCGCCTTAAGGCCCTGGCCGAGCCCCTGGCCTGGGTCCTGCGGGACGGGACCTTCCGCCGCCTTCCCTCCCGGGAGATCGTCCCCGGGGACGTGGTGCGCCTGGAGGCGGGGGACCGCATCCCCGCCGACGGGGTCGTGCGGGAGGGCCGGGGCCTCCTGGTGGACGAGAGCATCCTCACGGGGGAAAGCGTCCCCGTGGAGAAGGAGGTCGGCCAGGAGGTCCATGCGGGGACCCTCCTGGTGCGGGGCCTCGCCCTGGTGGAGGTCACCCGCACCGGCCTGGAGAGCGCCATGGGGCGCATCGCCCACCTCCTCGCCGAGATGGAGGAGGAGAAGACCCCCTTGGAGCGGCGCCTTCATGCCTTTGGCCACCGGGTGGCCCTTTGGGTGTTGCTTCTGGCCCTCTTGCTGGTGCTCCTGGGGTTGGCGATAGAAGGCCCCTCCCCCAAGGTGTTCCTCTTCGCCGTGGCCCTGGCGGTGGCCGCCGTTCCCGAGGGGCTTCCCGCCATCCTCACCCTGGCCTTGGCCCTGGGGGTGGAAAGGATGGCCCGGCGCCAGGCGGTGGTCCGCCGCCTGGCCGCGGTGGAGGCCCTGGGGAGCGTCACCGTGATCGCCACCGACAAGACGGGCACCCTCACGGAGAACCGCATGGAGGTGCAGGACCTCCTGAGCCCCGACCGGGAGAAGGCCCTCATGGCCATGGTCCTCTGCAACGATGCCGACCTCGCCACCGGGGCCGGGGACCCCTTGGAGCTCGCCCTCCTGCGCTACGCCAGCCGCCACCTGGACCCGGTGAGGGTGCGCCAGGCCCATCCCCGCCTCTCCGGGCGTCCCTTTGACAGCGCCTGGAAGTTCATGCGGGTCACCACCCCCCTGGGGAGCTTCCTCAAGGGGGCCCCAGAGGCCCTCATCCCCCGACTGGACCTGCCCGAAAGGGAAAAGCAAGACCTCCTGCGGGAGGCGGAGGCCCAGGCGGCCCGGGGCTTCCGGGTCCTGGCCCTGGCCTTTGGGGAGGGGGAGCGGGAGGAGGGCCTCCGCTTCTTGGGCTTTGTCCTCTTCCTGGACCCCCCCCGCCCCGAGGTGCCCGGGGCGGTGGCCCGGGTGCTCCAGGCCGGGGTGCGGGTGGTGATGGTCACCGGGGACCATCCGGCCACCGCCTTGGCCATCGCCCGGAGGGTGGGGATTCCGGCGAAGACCGTGGTCACGGGGGAAGAGATCGGGAGGCTTTCCGAGGAGGAGCTCCTGAAGGTGGACGTCTTCGCCCGGGTGAAGCCCGAGGACAAGCTCCGCATCGTGGAGGCCTTCCAGAGGGCTGGGGAAGTGGTGGCCATGACCGGGGACGGGGTGAACGACGCCCCCGCCCTCAAGCGGGCGGACGTGGGCGTGGCCATGGGGCAAAGGGGCTCCGACGTTACCCGGGAGGTGGCGGACCTGGTGCTTCTGGACGACAACTTCGCCACCATCGTGGCCGCCATAGAGGAAGGGCGGAGCATCTACGAGAACATCCAGAAGTTCATCCGCTTCCTCTTCTCCACCAACCTCTCCGAGGTCCTGGTGGTGGCCTTCGGCATGGTCTTCGCCGCCCTTCTAGGCCTAAGGGACGAGGCGGGCCACCTCCTCCTCCCCCTCACCGCGGCGCAGATCCTCTGGATCAACCTCGTCACCGACGGGTTGCCCGCCCTGGCCCTGGCCCTGGACCAAAACCCCGGGGTGCTCTCCCGTCCCCCCAGGCCCAAGGAAAGCCCCCTCCTGGACGGCCCCTCCTTGCGCTTCGTCCTCCTCACGGGTTTCCTGAAGGCGGCCTTGGCCCTCTCCCTCCTCGGTTTCCTGCCCCCGTGGCTGGGGACGGAGGGGGCGCGCACCGCCACCTTCCACTTCATGGCCATAGGCCAGCTCTTCTTCGCCTACGCCGCCCGGCACACCCACATCTACCCCCTGCCCAACCCCTACCTGCACGGGGCCGTGGCCTTGGGGATCCTCTTGCAGGTGGGGTTGGGGACCCTCGGGCCCGGGCTCCTGGAGGCCATCCCCATACCCCTCTGGGCGTGGGGCCTCGTCCTCCTCGCCGCCCTTTTGGCCTGGGGTCTGGCGGAGGTGATGGACCGGTTACTATGGAGAAAGGAGGCGCGATGAAGGTAAGGGACGTCATGGTCAGCCCCGTGGTCAGCGTGCCCTTGGGGACCACCTTGGACCGGGTGGCGGATCTGATGACCGCTAACCGCATCGGCAGCGTGTTGGTGGTGGACGAGAAGGGGAAGCTGGTGGGCATCGTTACCGAGAGCGATTTTCTCAAGGAAAGGGGCATTCCCTTTTCCACCTTCCGCGCTCCCTTGCTCCTCGGCCGCTTCCTGGAAGGAGAGCAGCTGGAGCGGATTCTGAGGGAAGCCAAGGCCACGCGGGTGGAGGAGATCATGACCGCCCCTGTCCACGCGGTGGGGCCGGAAGCCCCCTTGCGGGAGGTGTTGGAGACCATGCTCGCCTACGACATCAACCGCATCCCCGTGGTGGACGGGGAGGGGAGGCCGGTGGGCATCGTTTCCCGCTTTGATCTCCTGAGGTTCCTCCAAGACCGGGTATGACCGCCCTGGCCTTCCTGGGGGTGGCCCTGGTCATCTTGCTGGCGGGCCGGCAGGTGGCCTTTTACGGGGATGTGCTGGCGGAGAAGACGGGGCTCGGCCGCACCTTCGTGGGGCTTTTCCTGGTGGGCATCACCACCAGCTTGCCGGAGATCTTTAACGTTACCAGCGCCGCCTTGCAGCACTTGCCCGAAATCGCCGTGGGAAACCTCCTAGGGGCCAGCATGGTGAACTTTCTTCTCCTCACCGTGCTGGATGCCGTCCATCCCCGTCCCCTCACCGCCCGGGCCAGCCAGGAACACGCCTTGAGCCTGGGGTTTGTGGTCCTCCTGTTGGCGGTGGCGGGGCTTGGCCTTTTGGCGGAGCGGAGCCTGGGGCGGGTGGGGGGGTTTGCCCTGGCCCTCGCCCCCCTCTATTTTTTCGCCCTATGGCTTTCCTTTCGCTACGCCAGGCGTTTTCCTCGCGATGAGGCCCTCGAGGAGGAGGCCTACGGCCATATCCCCCTGCGGGTCGCCGCGGGGCGCTACCTCCTCGGGGCGGGCGTTTTGGTGGGGGCGGCGGTGCTCCTTCCCGGCCTGGCCGAGGCCTTAGCCCGGGAAACGGGGCTGGGCCAGGCCTGGGTGGGCACCTTCTTGGTGGGGATCGTCACCACCTTGCCCGAGGCCACGGTGGTCCTGGCCGCAGCCCGCCTGGGGGCGGTGGACCTGGCCTTAGGCAACGCCCTGGGAAGCGCCATGTTCAACACCTTTTTGCTCTTCTATGCCGATCTCCTGGTCCCTGGTCCCCTCCTGGCCCAGGTGGGGGGAAGCCATCTCCTCAGCGTCCTGGTCCTCCTGGGCATGGCGGGGACGGTCCTCAGCGGCCTCATGTACCAAAGCCTGAGGAAGCTCTGGGTCCTGGCCTACGATTCCTGGGCCATCCTGGCCCTTTACCTGCTTGCGGCCTCGCTTCCCCTGGCGCGGTAGGGAACCACCAGGACCGGCTTGGGGCTTCGGCGGACCACCTCCTGGGTCACGCTGCCCAAAAGCACCGCGTCCAAGCCCGTGCGCCCGTGGGTGGCCATGACCAAGAGGTCGTGCTTTTCCGCTTCCCTGAGGATCACCTCCGCCGCCCTTCCCTCCAGGAGATGGGCTTCAAACGCCACCCCTAGTTCCTCCGCCCTGCGGGTGGCCCGGTCCAAGGCGGCGAGCCCCTCCTGGCGCATGTCCTCCACCAGCTCCTGGTAATAGGGGAGGGTCTCGGGGCCGAGGAGGAGGCTCTTCGTCAGGGGCTCCAGGGCGTAGAGGAAGGCCACCCGGGCCTTTAGGGCCCGGGCCAGCCCCAGGCCCTCCTCCACCCCCCTCTCCGCCGCCTCGCTCCCATCCGTGGGCAAAAGCAGGCTCTGGTACATGCCTTTACCCCTCGATGACCACGGGCAGGATCATGGGGTCCCGGCCCGTGGCCTTCTTCAAGAACTTCTTCACCGGGTAGTAGATGTCGTCCCGGATGCGCTCCAAGGGCTTCTTTTCCCGCACCCCGTGCTCTAGGGCCTCGAGGGCCATGCGCCGCACCTCGCCGAGAAGCCGCTCCCCGGCCTTGACGAAGCCGCGGGAGACCACCTCCACCACCGGGTCCTCCCCGGCGAGGGCGGTGATCACCACCAGGCCCTCCTCGGCCATGTGGCGGCGGTCCGCCAGGATCTCCTCGGTGATGTCCCCCACCCCCAGGCCGTCCACGTAGAGGACCCCGTGGGGCACCGTCCCCACCTTGTCAAAGCTATCCCGGGTGAGGCGGTAAATGGCCCCGTTTTCCCCGATCAGGGTCTTCTCCGGAGGGCGGCTCATGGACTCGGCGAGCCACTTGAAGTTCACCTGGTGCCGCACCTCCCCGTGCCACGGCAGGAAAAAGCGGGGGGTGGTGAGGTTGAGGATGAGCTTGAGCTCTTCCTGGGAGGCGTGCCCCGAGGCGTGGACCTTGTAGGTGGGGGGGTAGAGGACATAGGCCCCCAGGGCGTAGAGGCGGTTGATGACCCGGTTCACCGCCTCCTCGTTCCCCGGGATGGGGCTTGAGGAGAGGATCACCGTGTCCCCGGGCTTGATGGCCATCTTGGCATGCCCCTCAAAGGCCAGGCGGTGGAGGACGGACATGGGCTGGCCCTGGCTCCCCGTGGCCAGGATGAGGACCTGGTGGTCGGGGAGGTCCTTCACCTCCTCCAGGGTGTAGAGGCGGTCCTTGACCTTGAGGTAGCCGAGCTCCAGGGCGATGCGGCTGAACTTGAGCATGCTCCGCCCCTCCATGGCCACCTTGCGCCCGTACTTCTCCGCCGCCCAGATCACCGACTGAATGCGGTGGATGTGGCTGGCGAAGGTGGTGACGAAGACCCGCCCCGGGGCGCGGCCGATGACCCGGTCCAGCTCCTTGGCGATCTCCATCTCGCTTGGGGTGTAGCCGGGCCTTTCGGCGTTGGTGGCGTCGGCGATGAGGAGGAGCACCCCTTCCGCCCCCGCCTGGGCCACCTTGGCCAGGTGGGAGACCTTCCCGTCAATGGGGGTGGGGTCCAGCTTGAAGTCCCCCGTGTGGACGATGGTGCCGATGGGGGTGCGGATCACCACCCCGGAGTTGTCGGGGATGGAGTGGGTCATGCGGAAGAGGTCCAGGGTGAAGTACCGCCCCACCTGGATGCGGTCGTCGGGGGAGACCTCCTTGAGGTTGAAGGCCCCGGGCCTAAGGCCGAACTCCTCCAGCTTCCCCCGGAGGAGCCCCAAGGTGAGCCTCGCCCCGTAGATGGGCACCGGGCTTTCCTTGCCGAAGACCATGGGCAGGAGGAAGGGCAGGCCCCCGATGTGGTCCTCGTGGCCGTGGGTCAGGACCCAGGCCTTGATCCGGTGGCGGTTTTCTATGAGGTAGTCCACCCGGGGGATGAGGAGGTCCACCCCGGGCATCCCCTCCTCGGGGAAGGCAAGCCCTCCGTCCAGGACGAAGATCTCGTCCCGGTAACGGAAGGCGGTGATGTTCTTGCCGATCTCCCCCATGCCCCCCAGGGGGATGATCTCCACGAAATCCTGGGGCAAGACGCCAGGCGTCCCCCCCTCCTGGGGTTTTCTCCGCCGCCTCCGCCTCGGTTTGCGCGCTTGGTCTTCCATAAACCTCCTCTCTTCCCGGCCCGGCCGGGATGGGCGCAAGGGGAAAACCCCCAGGGGCTAGCCGCGCCGCCTGGGGGGGATCTTGCCCTCCAGCTCGGGGCGGATCAGGTCGATCTTGCCCCGCTCGTCGATGCGGTGGACCTTGACCTTGATGACGTCCCCCACCTTGAGGTAGTCCTCCACCCGCTCCACCCGGCCCGGGGCGATCTGGCTGATGTGCAAGAGGCCCTCGGTGCCGGGGAAAAGGCTCACGAAGGCCCCGAAGGGGGTGATCTTGGTCACGGTGCCCTCGTAGACCTCGCCCACCTTGGCCTCCATGGTGAGTTCCTCGATGCGCCGCTTGGCCTTTTGGGCCGCCTCCATGTCGCTGGAGTAGATGCGCACCGTGCCGTCCTCCTCGATGTCCACCTCCACCCCGAGCTCCTCCAGGGCCCGCACGTTCTTGCCCCCGGGGCCGATGACGAGGCCGATCTTCTCCACGGGAACCTTGAGGGAGAGGATCCTGGGGGCGAAGGGCTTGAGTTCGGGGCGGGGAGCGGGGAGGACCGTCTCCATCAGGTCCAGGATCTTGAGCCTGGCCTCCCGCGCCTGGAGGAGGGCTTCCTTCAGGACCTCCCGGGGCAGGCCCCCCACCTTGTTGTCCATCTGCAAGGCGGTGACGCCCTGGCGGGTCCCCGCCACCTTGAAGTCCATGTCCCCCAGGGCGTCCTCGAGGCCCAGGATGTCGGTGAGGATCACGGCCCGCTCCCCCTCCCACACCAGGCCCATGGCCACCCCGGCCACGGGGGCCCGGATGGGCACCCCGGCGTCCATGAGGGCCAGGCACCCGGCGCAGACCGTGGCCATGGAGCTAGAGCCGTTGGACTCCAGGACGTCCCCCACCACCCGGATGGTGTAGGGGAAGTCCTCCTGTTTGGGAAGCACCGCCTTGAGGGCCCGCTTGGCCAGGTTTCCGTGGCCCACCTCGCGGCGGGAGACGCCCCTTAGGCGCTTCACCTCCCCGGTGGAGAAGGGCGGGAAGTTGTAGTGGACCAGGAAGGGGTCCGTCTCGTCAATGCCCAGGTCGTCAATGATCTGCTCGTCCCGGCCCGTGCCCAGGGTGACGGTGCCCAGGACCTGGGTCTCCCCCCGGGTGAACACGGCGGAGCCGTGGGCCCGGGGCAGGACGTCCACCTCAATCCAGATGGGCCTGAGGTCCCTGGGCCCGCGGCCGTCCGCCCGCCTGCCCTCCTCGAGGACCAGCCTGCGGAGCTCCCGGCGCACCACCTCGTCAAAGGCGCTCTCGTAAAGGGGCTTTTTCCCCTCCTCCGGGGTGTCGTCCTCCCCTTTGGGCAGGACCTCGGCCACCAGGGCCTCGGCGAAGGCGGAGAGGGCCCGGCTCCTTTCCCCCTTGCTGGCCGTCTGGAGCACTTGGGAGAGGCCCCTTTCCATGGCCAGGCGATAGAAGGCCTCCTTTTCCTCCTCGGAGAGGGTTTCGGGCGGGGTCCAGGCCATCTTGGGCTTGGCGAGCTCCCGGGCCATGGCCTCCTGAAGCTTCAGGATGGGCTGGATCTCCCGGTGGGCGAACTCCAGGGCCTGGACCAAAAGCTCCTCGTCCACCTCCTGGGCCCCGGCTTCCACCATGAGGATGGCGTCCTGGCTTCCCGCCACCACCAGATCCAGGGCGCTTTCCTCCAGCTCCTGCAAGGTGGGGTTCAGGACCAGCTGCCCCCCGATGAGCCCCACCCGCACGGCGGCGATGGGTCCCTCCCAAGGGATGTCGGAAAGCAGGAGGGCGGCGCTGGCCGCCGTGGGACCCAAGATGTCCGGGGGGTTCTTCTGGTCGGCGGAGAGCACCGTGACGATCACCTGGACCTCGTGGCGGAAGCCCTTGGGGAAGAGGGGCCTAATGGGCCGGTCCGTCATGCGGGCTGAAAGGATGGCCTTCTCCCCGGGGCGGCCCTCCCGGCGCATGAAGCTTCCCGGGATCTTGCCCACCGCGTAGTGCCGCTCCTCAAACTCCACCGTGAGGGGCAGGAAGTCGGCCTCTATGGGCTCCTCCGAGGCCTGCGCCGTGGCCAAGACCAGGGTTTCCCCGTAGCGCACCAAAACGGCGCCCGAGGCTTGCTTGGCGTACTTGCCGGTTTCCAGGACCAGGGGGCGGCCTGCCACCTGGGTCTCGTACCTGTGGGGTTTGGGGGTGTTGGGCGTGGCTTCTGGCATGGCTTTCCTCAAGCGAAAGGCGGAGCCCTAAGGCCCCGCCCCCGACCTGTCTTCCAGTTTACTTCCTGAGGCCGAGCTTCTCAACTAGGGCCTGGTAGCGCTCCGGGTCTTCCCGCTCCAGGTAGCGAAGAAGCCGCCGCCTTTGCCCCACCAGCATCAAAAGCCCCCGGTGGGAGTGGTGGTCGTGCTTGTGGGCCTGGAGGTGCTCCGAAAGGCGGTTGATCCTTAGGGTGAGGAGGGCCACCTGCACCTCGGTGCTCCCCGTGTCCCCGGGGAAGCGGGCGAACTCCTGGATGACCTTCTGCTTCTCCTCCTTGGTGATGGGCATATTCTCCTCCGTCAGGGGGGAAGGCGCTTTTTGCCCCTTCCTCCTCAAAGCCCCGCAGGGCCTGAACCAGGATAGGCCCTGGGGCGCTTGCCGTCAAGCAGGAAAAGCGCCAGGGCCAGGAGGGCGATGCCTCCCCCGGCCGTGAAGGCCACCTTAGCCCCCCAGGCCTGCCACAGGAGGCCGAAGAGGAGGCTGGCGGGGAGGAGGAGAACCCCCACCACGGTGTGGTAGAGGCCAATGGCGCTGGCCTTGGCCTCCTTTGGGACCAGGGTGGCCAGGTAGGCCCGGCTTGCCCCCTCAAAGGCCGCGGAGTAGAGGGCGTAGGTGAGGAGGAAGCCCACCCCCAGGGAGGGGGTGGAGGCCCAGGCGAAGCCCAGGTACACCAGGGCGTAGAGGCCAAAGCCCAGGGCCACCACCCGGCGCAGGCCCACCCGGTCCGCCAGGCTTCCCAAGGGGTAGGCGAGGAGGGCGTAGGCCAGGTTGTAGAGGGTGTAGGCCAGGGTCACCCGCTCCTCGGAAAGGCCCAGGTCCTTCAGCCTTAGGAGCAAAAAGGCGTTGGAGGAAAGGGCCAGGGTGAAGACCCCGGAGACCCAGAGGAAGCGGCGGTAGCCCGGGTCCATGCGGGCCAGACGCAAGGGGGGGAGGGCCTTGGGGGGCCTTTCGGCCTCCCTCAGGCGGAGAAGAAGGAGAAAGGCCAAAAAGGCGGGCACCGCCGAAAGCCAAAACACCCCCCGCACCCCCACCACCGGCAGGAGGAGGAAGGCCACCAAAGGGCCCAGGGTGGCCCCCAGGGTGTCCAGGCCCCGGTGGAGGCCGTAGGCCCGGCCCAGGGCCTCCTGGGGGGCGCTTTCGGCGATGAGGGCGTCCCGCGGGGCGGTGCGGAGGCCCTTCCCCGTCCGGTCCAGGAAGCGGTAGAGGAGCACGTGCAGGGGATGGGAGGCCAGGGCGAGGATGGGGCGGAAGAGGGCGGGGAGGCCGTACCCCAGGAGGAGGAAGGGGCGCCTCTTCCCGAGCCGGTCCGAAAGCCTCCCCCCCACCACCTTGAAGAGGCTCGCCGTGGCCTCGGCGATGCCCTCCACCAGGCCCAAGGTCCCGGCGCCAGCCCCGAGGCCGCTCAAGAAGAGGGGCAGGAGGGGATAGACCATCTCGCTGGCCACGTCCATGAAGAGGCTGACCAGGCCGAGCAGGTAGACCTGGGGGGGAAGCTTCATGGCCGGTTTCGCAGGTAGAGGTAGAGGAGCAGGGGCTCCGGAAGGACCATGAGGACGGAGAGCGGGTCCAGGGGGGCGGGGGAGAGGAGGGCCGGGCCCAAGGGGGTGAAGAAGGGCAGGGGCAAGGTGCGGGTGAGGAGGAAAAGGAGGAGGAGGACCAGGGAAAGCCCCACCCCCACCTGCCAGACCCGGCGGGCGAAGGGGGGGTCGGCGGTAGGGTACATGAAGCGGAGGGCGGCGAGGGCCAGGCCGTAGGTGACCTTCAGGGCGAGAAGCGCCAAGAAGAGCTGCCCGTAAAAGTAATACTCGCTCACCAGGCCGTAGCGGACCGCCTCTCCCTCGCTGATGCCCAGGGCGCTGCCGCAAAGCCCCTGGCCCAGCGCCTCCCCTAGGCCCAGGCCGAGAAACTGCAGGAAAAAGGGAAGAAAGGAGAGCCCCACCATCCAAGGAAGGGCGGGCGAGGGTAAGAAGCCCACGGGCATAGCCTCCTCCCTTCGGGGGAAAAGGTCAAGGGCCAGGAGGCCCTGGCCCTTAACCGTTTTAAGCCCTTACCAGAGGCGGAGGCCCGGCACGGGGTTCAGGTTGCCGAAGAGCTGGACCAGGGTGGGCCCGTAGGCCAGCACCACCAGGATCACCGCCACAGTGAACCAGAACCCGATGCGGTCCATGGCCTGGACCAGAGGCCGGTCCTCCGGCCCGGAGATCACCTCGGCGAAGGGCACGGGGGCCTCGGCGAGCTCCACGCGGCGCTCCCGGCCGAGGAGGACGCTGAAGAGGCCGTAGATGAAGAGGAGCAGGGCCACGAGGAGGATGATCCCTGCCAGGGCGCTGAAAATCATGGGAACCGCCGCCTGGGGGTAAGCGTCCGGCACCTGGGCGATGTAGGCCCGCCTGGGCACGTTGAGGAGGCCCTGCCAGTGGAGGCCCAGGGCCATGACCATCATGCCGATGAACCAGAGCCAGACCACCGCCAGGCCGAGCCGCCTTTGCCCGTCGGAGATGGGCTTGCCCGTGAGGTTGGGGATGAGCCACCACAAGGAGCCCATGCCCGTGAGGGTCACAAGGCTTGCCACCTGGAGGTGGAAGTGGCCGGGGATCCAGGCGGTGTTGTGCACCACGTAGTCCAGGGTAAAGCTGGCGTTCACCAGGCCGCCCGCCCCGCCCGGGATGAAGCCCAGGAGGCCCAGGACCGGGGCCACGAAGGCAGGGTTGTCCCAGGGAAGGGCCCGGATCCACCCCAAAAGCCCCTTGCCGCCCCGCATCCGCCCCGCGAACTCCAGGCTCGCCGCGATGGTGAAGGCGGTCATGAGGCTCGGCACGGCCACGAACATGGTGAGGATGGAGTGGATCATCTTCCAGGTGGGGTCAATCCCGGGGTCGGCGAACTGGTGGTGGAACCCCACCGGGGTGGAGAGGAGCAGGAAGAGGAGGAAGGCCAGGCGGGCCATGGGGTCGGAGACGAGCTTCCCCCCGGCCTGCTTGGGCAGGACCGCGTAGATGATGGCGTAGGCGGGCAGGAGCCAGAAGTAGACGATGGGGTGGCCCGTCCACCAGAAGAGGGTGCGGGCGATGAGGGGGTCAACGCCCCGGATGAGGCCAAAGGACCAGGGCAGGAGGAAGAGGACGGCCTCCAGCACCAGGCCGATGGAGGCGATGAACCACATGAGCCAGAAGACCACGGCCATGTAGGTGACCAAGGGGGTCACCTTCCCCGGGTTTTGCGCCTTCCAGCGCCGCCACAGGTCCAGGACGATGTAGATGCTCACCCAGGTGGAGAGGACGAAGATGCTGGCCCCCAGGTAGAAGGCCCAGTGGCCCTTAAGGGGCGGGTAGAAGGTGTAAAGCACCGTGGCCTCGTTGGCGAGGAGGGGCAAAGCTGCCATCACCAGGCCGGCGAAGGCCATCCACCAGGAGAACCACATGAGGCCCATGTTGGGCCTCAGGTTCAGCTCCCTGGCGGGCAGGTAGACCATGATGGCCTGGGCGAAGAGCTGGGTGAAGACGATGGCGTTCAAGACCCCGTGCAGGGTCAGGCCCTGGTAGTAGGACTGGACGAAGGGGAGAAGGCGCTTGAGGAGGGGGTAGGCGTCCACGTTGCCGTAGTTCAGGGCCTGGAAGGGGCCAAAGAGGCTGCCCACGATGAGGGCGACAAAGCCCAGGACCAGGAAATAAAGGGTGGCCTTCTTTTCGGGATAGGCCTCGTAGACCCGGCTAATCTCGCTTGCGCGCACCGCCATGGCTCACTCCTTCACCACGATCTTGCCGAACATGTTCTGGTGGCCTACGCCGCAGTACTGGTTGCAGATGATCCGGTACTCCCCGGGCTTCTTGAAGGTGTAGCGCACGGTGGAGACCTCGCCCGGGAGCACCTCCACGTTGATGTTGGTGCCCTCCACGTGGAAGCCGTGGATCACGTCCGGGCTCGTGATCTTGAAGACGATCTCCGCGCCCTTGGGCACCTCAACGGGGTTCGGCTGGTAGCCGAAGGCGAAGGCCAGGACGTAGACGGTGTACTGGTTGGGGCCGGTCTCCACCACCGCCTGGGCGGGGTCGGCCCAGGGGCCTTCGGCGCGCACCTTGGTGGGGTCCACCCGCTCCAGCTTTCCTGCGGGGATGACCCCCGAGGTGTGGGTGGCCAGGGTGTAGGCGATGAGGGCGATGAAGACCACCAGCATGGCCAAGGAGAAGGCGAGCCAGCCTTTCTCGTACGCCAGAATGGCCTTGTGGGCTTTGTGCTCGTCCACCATACCCTACCCCCTAGCGAAGAAGACGGCGTATACCCCCAGCCAGAAGACCAGGATGGTGAGGGTGAGAACCAGTATCACTCCCATGGCGCCGATCGGTTTTTCCTCCATACGCTTCCTCCCTTACGGCGGTTTGCCGTATACGAGGGTTATGTTAGCGAAAGCCCGGGGCAAGGGTGAAGTACATTTGTCCCTTAACAAAATAACCCCTTGGAGAGGGCAAAACCCATACCCCTTTAAGGTATAGAGAGAGGCACGCCCCCCGGCCTTTTACGTGCTCCCCACCCGGGCGAGGATCAGGCGGCTCACCTCCCTCAGGGTCTCAAAGACCCCGCGCCCCTCGGTGGCCACCGCCTCAAAGACCGAAAAGCGCCCCTCGGGGTCCACCACCGCCCGCACCATCTCCACCGGCAAGGCCTCGGGGAGGTCCCGCTTGTTGACCTGCAGGACCACGGGGAGGTCCTCCACCTTGAGGCCGTACTCCGCCAGGTTTTCCCGCATGTTGCGCATGCTCTCCGCGTTGGCCCGGAGGCGGTTCGGGGCGGAGTCGGCCACGAAGACGATGCCGTCCACGCCCCTCAGGATGAGCTTGCGGCTCGCGTTGTAGAAGACCTGGCCCGGCACGGTGTAGAGGTGAAACCGGGTCTTGAAGCCCTTGACCTCCCCCAGGTCCAAGGGCAGGAAGTCAAAAAAAAGGGTGCGCTCGTCTTCCGTGGCCAGGGAGACCATCTCCCCCTTGCGGCCCTCGGGGATCTTGCCGTAGATCCACTTCAGGTTGGTGGTCTTCCCGGAAAGGCCTGGGCCATAGTAGACGATCTTGAAGTTGATCTCGCGGTTGGCGAAGTTGATGGTGCTCATGCTAGTTGCCGAGGAGTTCGTCCAGCAGGGCCTTGGCCTCCTCGCGGTACTGGGTGTCCAGGCTGAGCTTGGGGGGGTTGGCCAGGGCCTCCTCGGCGATCCTGGCCAGGGCCTCCGCCGCCCGCTTGCCGTAGAGCTTCACCTTGCCCAAGGGGGCGTTCTCGTCAAAGACCAGGAGCAGGAGGGCGTGTTCGCCGGCCTCGTCCACGTAAAGGCCCATGCGCTCCCCCTGGTGGAGGATCTCCTGAAACCGCGCCTCGCCCAGGAGCTTGGCCAAGGCCTGGGTGGCGGCGGCGTTGCCCGCCACCAGGGTGGCCAGGGAGTCCAGGGGGGGGGGCTTCGGGGCCCAGAGGGCCTCCTTGTGGGCCAGGACGAAGCCTTTCCGGTCTACGAGGAGGGCGTAGCGGGAACCGGTTTCCCGCAGGGTCTCCTCCAAAACCCCTAGGGCCCGCTCGTAGGGGGCCCCGTAAAGGACCAGGGAGGGTTCCACCATAGTATGCTCAGTCTACCATGGACCCTTTCGTGCAGGAGGCCAAGGCGCTGTTGGCGGAACTGGTGGCCCTGCCCACGGTGAGCGCGGAGGGGAGGGCCCTGGAGGCGGGGGCGGCCAAGGTGGCCGAGCTCCTGGAGGGCCTGGGCCTAAAGGCCGAGCTCCACCTGGGCTACGGGCCCCCGGTGGTCTACGCGGAAGGAGGGGAGGGGGAGAAGACCCTGCTCTTCTACAACCACTACGATGTGCAGCCCCCAGACCCCCTGGAGCTTTGGGACACGGACCCCTTCGTCCTCGCCGAGCGGGAAGGGGCCTGGTACGCCCGGGGTGCCCACGACGACAAGGGGGAGCTCGTGGCTCGCGTGGTGGCCCTGAGGCTTTTCCAGAAGAAGCACGGCTTCCTCCCCCGGGTGAAGCTCGTGGTGGAAGGGGAGGAGGAGGTGGGAAGCCCCCACCTCGAGGCCTACGTGGCGGACAAGCGGGACCGCCTGAAGGCCGAGGCCATCCTCTGGGAGGCGGGAGGCGTGGACGCCAAGGGCAGGCCCTACCTCTACGCCGGGCTCAAGGGCATCGTGGCCCTGGAGCTTAGGGTGCGGACGGCGGCCTTTGACCTCCACTCCTCCTACGGGGCGGTGGTGGAAAACCCCATCTACCGCTTGAGCCGGGCCGTGGCCTCCTTGCGGGACGATGAGGGGCGGGTGCTGATCCCGGGCTTCTACCACCGGGTGCGCCCCCTCACCCCTCTGGAGGTGGAGGTCCTCTCGGAGATCCCCGACGAGTCCGAGGCCTTGAGGGCGGCCTTTGGGGTGCGGGACTTCCTGGGCGGGGCGCGAAACCTGGAGTTCAACCAGCGCCTTTACACGGAGCCCTGCGTGAACGTGAACGGCTTTCATTCGGGCTACGGGGGGCCGGGGTCCAAGACCGTCCTGCCGGCGGAGGCCTTGGCCAAGCTGGACTTCCGCCTGGTGCCGGACCAGGACCCGGAGGAGGTGTCGGGACTCCTTAAGCGCCACCTCGAGGCCCAGGGCTTCCACGACGTGGAGGTGGTGGTCCTGGAAAAGGGGGAACGCCCGGCCCGCTCCGACCTCGCCCACCCCTTCGTGGCCCTGGCGCGGCGGGCCCTGGAGGAGGCCTTCGGGGAGAAGGCGGTCCTCTACCCCAACATGGCGGGCTCCGGGCCCATGCACCCCTTCCTCCACCACCTGAAGGCCCCGGCAGTGGGCCTCGGGGTGGGGTACCCGGGAAGCCGGGTGCACAGCCCCAACGAGCACATCCGCATCCGGGACTTTGAGCGGGGCACCCTGGCCCTCCTCCGGCTCTTGGAGCTCTTCTTCCTGGGCCGCTGAGGGCGGTTTCTGCTAGGCTCTTGGGGTATGCGCCTGATCTTTGGCGAGCGCGACACGCCCTACGAGGAGGCCCGGGTGGTGGTCCTGCCCGTGCCCTACGACCTCTCCCTCTCCTTCCTGCCCGGGGCCAGGCGGGGCCCCGAGGCCATCCTCTTGGCAAGCCGCGAGCTAGAGCCCTTTCTTTTGGAGCTCGGCGCCACCCCCGAGGAGGTGGGCATCCACGCGGCGGAGCCCGTGCCCTGGGTGGCGGGTAGTGCCGAGGAAAGCCACGCCCTCATCCGGGAGGAGGCCCTGGGGCACCTCCAGGCGGGCAAGTGGGTGGTGGCCCTGGGGGGGGACCACTCCATCACCCACCCCCTGGTCCTGGCCCACCGGGAGGCCTTGGGGGCGTTTTCCCTCCTCCACATAGACGCCCACGCCGACCTCTACCCCGAGTGGCAGGGCTCAATCTACTCCCACGCCTCCCCCTTCCACCGCCTCCTGGAGGAGGGGTTCCCCCTGGTGCAGGTGGGCCTCAGGGCCATGGACCGGGAGGCCTTGGCCCTGGCCCGGGAAAAGGGGGTCGCCCTCTTCCCGGCCCACCGGATCCACCGGGAAGGGCTTCCCCTGGAGGAGATCCTGGCCGCCTTGGGGAAGCGGGTCTACATCAGCCTGGACTTCGACGCCCTGGACCCCTCGGTCATGCCCAGCGTGGGCACGCCCCTTCCCGGGGGGCTTTCCTACCGGCAGGTGGTGGACCTCCTGGAGGCCGTCTTCCGGGAGAAGGAGGTGGTGGGCATGGACTTCGTGGAGCTCTCCCCCAACGGCCAGTTCCACGCGGAGATGACCGCGGCCCAGCTCGTCTACCACGCCATCGGCCTCAAAGGGCTTAAGGCAAAGTGGCTTGCCCGGGAAGCGGGCCACATTTAGCCCGTCCTCGGCCCTTTAGCCTGGGGCCATGCGCCCCGGGCTTGCCCTCTTTGTTCTCCTTTCGCAGGCCCTGGCCCAGGTCCTCACCATCCCCGCCTTGCGGGAAAGGACCTACGGGGACGGGGGGTTTCGCGTGGAGGGGGTTCTGGAGGAGAAACCCTCCTTCACCCGGGTTCAGTTTTCCCACCTCTCGGATGGCCTCCGGGTCCACGGCTTCGCCAACCTGCCCAAGGGCCAGGGCCCTTTCCCGGTGGTGGTGGTCCTCCACGGCTACGTGGAGCCTAGCCGCTACCGCCTTCTGGCCTACACCACCCCCTACGCCGACTTCCTGGCGGAAAGGGGCTATCTGGTCCTCCATCCCAACTTTCGGGGCCACCCCCCTTCGGAAGGGGCTCCTGCCCAAGGCCTCCGCCACGCCTACGCCGTGGACGTTCTCAACCTCCTCGCCGAGGTGCGCAAGGGGGCCTTCCCCCAGGCGGATCCCGCCCGCGTGGCCCTCTTCGGCCACTCCATGGGTGGGGGCATCGCCCAGGCCGTGAGCCTGGTGGACCCCTCCTTGGGGGGCGTGGTCCTCTACGGGAGCATGAGCGGGGACGAAAGGCGTAACCTAGAGCGCATCCGCCACTGGTCCGGAGGAAGCCGGGGCCAGGAGCTTCTTGCCCTTTCCCCGGAGGTCCTCCGCCAGGCCTCCGCCTGGACCTACCTGGGGGAACTTTCCGTGCCCTACAGCGTCCACCACGGCACCCAGGACGCCCAGGTGCCCCCGGGGTGGTCCTGGGAGCTTTGCCGGAGGCTCAAGGACCTGAGGAAGCCCGTGGAGTGCTTCAGCTACCCCGGGGGGCACCTCTTCCGGGGGTGGGTGGACCGGGTGTTCCGGGAGCGGGTCCTGGCCTTCCTCAAGCGGGTGCTTTAAGGTAGTACCGTGCGGGCGTTTTTGGAGAACCTTTCCGCCCTCTTCCTTGCCCTGGCCTTCGGCATGGCCCTTCTTGGGGTGCTGGCCCGGCTTCTGGGCGTGCGGCGCTCCTGGCCCCTTTTCCTCCTCGCCCTCCTCCTTTTCCTTTTAGGCCTGTACTGGGGTGTAAAATAGCCCCCCGTGGCCAAGCGCGTGGTTTCCGTTTCCCTGGGGGCGAGCCGCCGGGACTCCGTGGCCGAGGTGGAGCTCTTGGGGGAAAAGGTGGTCCTGGAGCGGCGGGGCACGGACGGGGATTTCCAGAGGGCCCTTTGTCTCATCGCCGAGCTGGACGGGAAGGTGGACGCCATCGGCCTGGGGGGGATAGACCTCTACCTCTGGGCCGGGGGCAGGCGGTACACCATTCGCGATGCCAAAAGGCTCAGGGAGGCCGCCAAGAAGACCCCGGTGGTGGACGGCTCGGGCCTCAAGCACACCCTGGAGCGGCGGGCGGTGGCCGAGCTGGCCGGGCAAATAGACTGGAAACACACCAAAGTGCTCCTGCCCTCGGCGGTGGACCGCTTCGGGCTGGCGGAGGCCCTGGCGGAGGCCGGGGCCAAGGTGCTCTACGGGGACTTCATCTTCGCCCTGGGGCTCCCCATTCCCCTTTACTCCCTCTCCTTTTTGCAGAAGCTCGCTTATGTCCTCCTGCCCCTCCTCACGCAACTTCCCTTCCAGCTCCTCTACCCCACGGGAAAGGAGCAGGAAACGCGGGTGGTGGACTGGCGGAGCCGCTACTACGCCTGGGCGGACCTGGTGGCGGGGGACTGGCACTACCTGCGCCGGTACATGCCCGAGGACATGCGGGGGAAGACAGTCCTCACCAACACCACCACCCTCGAGGACGTGGCCTTCCTGAAGGCGCGGGGGGTGCGAAGGCTCATCACCACCACCCCCCGCTTAAACGGGCGGAGCTTCGGCACCAACGTGATGGAGGCCCTTCTGGTGGCCCTGGCGGGGCGGGAGCTTGGGGAAGAGGAGTACCTCCGGTATATTGACCTCCTAGGGCTTAGGCCCCAGGTCCTGGACCTAGAGGAGAACTAGGAGGAAGCATGATCAGCGTGACGGATCTTCGGCCCGGCACCAAGGTGAAGATGGAAGGCGGCCTGTGGGAGTGCGTGGAGTACCAGCACCAGAAGATCGGCCGCGGCGGGGCCAAGGTGGTGGCCAAGTTCAAGAACCTGGAAACCGGGGCCACCATCGAGCGCACCTTCAACTCCGGGGAGAAGCTGGAGGACATCTACGTGGAGACCCGGGAGCTCCAGTACCTCTACCCGGAGGGGGAGGAGATGGTCTTCATGGACCTGGAGACCTACGAGCAGTTCGCCGTGCCCCGCTCCCGGGTGGTGGGGGCGGAGTTCTTCAAGGAGGGCATGACCGCCCTCGGGGACATGTATGAGGGGCAGCCCATCAAGGTGACCCCGCCGACCGTGGTGGAGCTCAAGGTGGTGGACACGCCCCCGGGCGTGCGGGGGGACACGGTCTCCGGGGGGTCCAAGCCCGCCACCCTGGAGACGGGGGCCGTGGTCCAGGTGCCCCTGTTCGTGGAACCCGGAGAGGTCATCAAGGTGGACACCCGGACCGGCGAGTACGTGGGCCGGGCCTAGGCCGCCCGAGGGGGGCGCTCCCTTTACGGGATTTTGACGCGGTGCAGAAATCCGTAAGGGGTGTATGGGGTAAGCTTTACCCGCGAGGTGCACCGATGACGCCGAAGGAGCTGAAGCAGATCCTGCAAGCCTTGGTGGAGCACGGGGTGAACGAGCTCACCCTAGAGACCCCGGACTACAAGCTCACCGTGCGGCGGGGCGGGGAGGTGCAGGTGGTGGGCGTCCCCCAGGTCCAGGCCCCCGTGCTTGTGCCCCCCCCGGAGGTGCCGGCCCCGACCCCGCCCGCGCCGGCGGCCCCGGCGGCGGAGCCCCAGCCCCAGGCCAAGGCGGAGCCCCAGGACGACTGCCCGGGGTGCGTGGAGGTCCGGGCCCCCATCGTGGGCACCTTCTACCGGGCCCCGGCCCCGGACGCCCCCCCCTACGTAAAGGAGGGGGACCGGGTGGAGAAGGGGCAGGTCCTCTGCATCATCGAGGCCATGAAGCTCATGAACGAGATTGAGTCCGAGGTCTCCGGGATCGTCCGGAAGATCCTGGTGCAAAACGGGGAGCCCGTGGAGTACGGGCAGCCCCTCTTCCTGATCCAGCCGGTATGAGGAAGGTTCTCATCGCCAACCGGGGCGAGATCGCCTTGAGGATCATCCGGGCGGCCAAGGAGCTCGGCATCAAGACGGTGGTGGCCCACTCCACCGCCGACGAGAAGAGCCTGCCCGTGCTCTTGGCGGACGAGGCCATCTGCATCGGCCCCCCTCCTTCGGGCCAAAGCTACCTCAACATCCCCAGCCTGCTCTCCGCCGCCATCGTGACGGGGGCCGACGCCATCCACCCGGGCTACGGCTTCCTGGCGGAAAACGCCACCTTCGCGGAGATGTGCCGGGAGCACGGGATCACCTTCATCGGTCCCACCCCGGAGAACATGCGGGCCCTGGGGGACAAGGCCACCGCCAGGAAGGTGGCCCGCGAGGCGGGGGTGCCCACGGTCCCCGGCACCGACGAGCTCACCAGTGTGGAGGAGGCCAAGCGGGCCGCCCTGGAGATCGGGTACCCCGTGATCCTCAAGGCCTCCGCCGGGGGGGGTGGCCGGGGGATGCGGCTGGTGCACACGGAGGAGGAGCTGGAAAGGGCCATCCAGCAGGCCCAGGAGGAGGCCCGGGTCGCCTTCGGCAACCCGGCGGTGTACCTGGAAAAGTACATCGAGGAGCCCAAGCACATCGAGATCCAGGTCCTGGGGGACGGGGAGAACGTCATTCACCTCTGGGAGCGGGACTGCTCCATCCAGCGCCGCCACCAGAAGCTTCTGGAGGAGGCCCCAAGCGTCCTTCCCTTAGAGACCCGAAAGGCCATCGCCGAGGCCGCCGCCCGGCTGGCCCGGAACGTGGGGTACGTCTCCGCGGGCACCCTGGAGTTCCTGGTGGACAAGGAGGGGAACTTCTATTTCATCGAGATGAACACCCGCATCCAGGTGGAGCACCCCGTCACCGAGATGGTCACCGGCATTGACCTGGTCCAGGCCCAGTTCCGCATCGCCCGAGGGGAGAAGCTTTGGCTCAAGCAGGAGGACGTGGAGGTCCGGGGGCACGCCCTGGAGGTGCGCATCAACGCCGAGGACCCCGAGAAGGGCTTTAGGCCCGCCATCGGCAAGGTGGAGACCCTCCTTTTCCCCGGGGGGCCCGGGATCCGGGTGGACAGCCACCTCTACCCGGGCTACCAGATCCCGCCCCACTACGACAGCCTCATCGCCAAGATCATCGCCTGGGCCCCCAGCCGGGAGGAGGCCATAAGGCGCATGGAGCGCGCCTTGGCCGAGACCCTCATCGAGGGGCCTGGCCTCAAGACCACCATCCCCTTCCACCAGAAGGTGCTCCACAACGCCTTCTTCCGCCGGGGGGCCGTCTACACCAACTTCGTGGCCCGGCGCATGGAGATGTAGACTGGGCGTGTGATGGTGGAGTACGAGATCAGCGACCAGGCCCTCGAGGGCCTCGTGGCCCACGCCCTGGAGGGCCTCGAGGGGGTCAGGCTCCTGGAGCACGCCCCCCGCTCCCTGGGGGAGGTCTTCCGCCGCCTCAAGCCCGTGAAGGTGGAGCGCTCCCCCGAGGGGTTGGCCGTGGACCTGGTGCTTTCCGTGGACTACGGGGTGGTCATCCCCGAGCTGGCCCAGGCGGTGCAGAAGGCGGTGGCCGAGGCCCTCTTCCTCGCCACGGGGGAGAAGGTGCGGGCGGTCAACCTCACCGTGGCCCAGGTGGAGTACCGCAAGGAGGCCCATGCTCAGGCGGGCTAGGGAGCTGGCCATGCGGGCCCTCTTCGCCCACACCCAGGGCGGGGTGGACCTGGAGGAGGCCCTGAAGCACGCCCTGGAGGAGATGGGCGGGGAGGACGAGCCCTACGGCGAGGCCCTGGACCAGGAGGGGGTGGCCTTCGCCCGGAGGCTCCTTGCGGGCTACAAGGCCCACCAGGAGGAGGTGGACCGCCTCCTGAGGGAGACCGTGGAGGGCTGGGACTTCGCCCAGATGTCCAAGACCGACCTCACCGTCTTGCGCCTGGCGGTGTACGAGATGCTCTACGAGCCCACCCCCTTCGCCCCCCTTATTGAGGTGGCGGTGAAGATCGCCAACCGCTACGGGGGCGAGCACTCCGGGGCCTTCGTGAACGGGGTCCTGGGCCGCCTCTACCGGCGGATCCAGGAGGGGGAGCTTAAGACCATGCCCAAGGAGGGGTGAGATGACCCTTGCCCGTACCCTTTCCGGCCACGAGGTGGCGGAGGCCGTGTACCAGGAGCTCCGCCAGACCCTCGAGACCCTGCCCTTCGTGCCCTCCTTGAGGGTGATCCGCCTGGGGGAGGACCCCGCCTCGGTGTCCTACGTGCGCCTCAAGGACAAGCGGGCCCGGGAGCTGGGCCTTAGGAGCCAGGTGGAGGTCTACCCCGAGGACTTCCCGGAGGAGGCCCTCCTCCGGCGCATCCAGGAACTCAACCAGGACCCCGAGGTGGACGGGATCCTGGTCCAGCTCCCCCTTCCCCAGGGGGTCCGCGCCGAGCGCATCCTGGAGGCCATCTCCCCCTTGAAGGACGTGGACGGGTTTCACCCGGTGAACGTGGGCAGGCTTTGGAGCGGGGGCGAGGGGCTTTTCCCCTGCACCCCCCTGGGGGTGGTCCGCCTCCTCAAGCACTACGGGGTGGGGCTCAAGGGCAAGGAGGTGGTGGTGATCGGCCGCTCCAACATCGTGGGCAAGCCCCTGGCGGGGCTCCTCCTGCGGGAGGACGCCACGGTGACCGTAGCCCACTCCAAGACCCAGGACCTGCCCGCGGTGGCCCGGCGGGCGGAGGTGCTGGTGGTGGCGGTGGGCCGCCCCCACCTGGTGCGGAAGGAGTGGGTGCGCCCCGGGGCCATCGTGGTGGACGTGGGGGTGAACCGGGTGGAGGGGCGGCTTTTGGGAGACGTGCACCCCGAGGTGGCGGAGGTGGCCTCCGCCCTCACCCCGGTCCCCGGGGGGGTGGGGCCCATGACCGTGGCCATGCTCATGGCCAACACCGTGCGGGCGGCCCTCCTCAGGCGGCATGGAGCTCCTCGCTAACCAGGTCTTCTGGACCGCCATCCTGGCCAACTTCCTGGCCCAGACCCTGAAGCTTTTCCTCTACTACCTCCTGGAGGGCCGGTTCCAGTGGGAGCGCTTCTTGGAAACGGGCGGGATGCCCAGCTCCCACTCCGCCACGGTGAGCGCCCTGGCCATGGCGGTGGGGTTCCAGGAGGGCTTCGGGAGCGCCCTCTTCGCCGTGGCCGCGGTCTTGGCCCTCATCGTCATGTACGACGCCACCGGGATCCGCCGGGCGGCCGGGCTTCACGCCCAGCTCCTGAACCAGCTGGTCCAGGAGCTTCAGCAGGTCCTGGAGAAGGGGCCCGCCCCGGAGCCCTTGAAGGAACTCCTGGGCCACACCTACCTGGAGGTGCTGGTGGGGGCGCTCCTGGGGGCTTTCGTGGCCTGGCTCAGCTTTCACCTCTTCCCTGCGGCGTAGAAGGCCAGGGTCTGCCCCACCAGGAAGACCAAGAGCCCCAGGGCCGGGGCGAGGAAGAAGGCGAAGAGGCTCACGAAGAGGACCAGGACCAGGGGGAGGAGGGGCTTCTTGAAGCGGTGGAAGACCCAGAGGTTCAGGAGGCCGAAGAGGAGGAGGAGGGCCAGGGCTACGCTTTCCACGGGGCTCCATTGTACGCTCTTGCCAGGTGGGGGGAATAGGGTAAACTTTTACCGAGTATAAGGAGGGCGGTTTCATGCTGACCCTGACCGAGAAAATCCTCTTTATCCTGCTGGCCTCGGCAAGCCTCTACTACGCCTACACCGGCTTCCGGCGGGTCTATCTGGCCATCCGGCGGGGAAGGCCGGAGGCGCGGTTTGACCGCTTGCCGGAGCGTATCGGGCGGGCGGTCTGGCTCACCCTCACCCAGCAGACGGTCTTCAAACGGCGGCCTTTGGTCTCCCTCCTCCACGCCTTCGTCTTCTACGGCTTCGTCTACTACCTGCTGGTCAACCTGGTGGACCTCCTGGAGGGGTACTTCCCCCTGCACGCCCGGGGGGGGCTTTGGGACCCCTACAACCTCGTGGCCGACCTCCTCACCGCCGCCATCCTGGTGGGCATCCTGGGCCTCATGGCGCGCCGCTACCTGGTGGCCCCCCGGGACTTCACCTGGAACCCCCAGGTGCCCCTGCACGAGGAGGCCCGGAAGGGCATCGCCCGGGACTCGGCCATCGTGGGGGCCTTCATCACCTTCCACGTGGGTAGCCGCCTCCTCTCCAAGGCCTTCCAGCTGGCCCAGGAGGGCCCGGACCCCTTCCAGCCCGTGGCGAGCGCCCTGGCCGGGGCCATCTCCGGGCTTTCCCCTTTTGCCCTCACCCTTGGGGCCCACTTCTTCTGGTGGGGAGCCTTGGGCTCCATCCTCCTCTTCCTCCCCTACTTCCCCCGCTCCAAGCATATCCACCTCCTCATGGCCCCCATCAACCTGGCCTTCCGCCAGGAGGTGCCGGGGGCCCTGGCGCCCCTGGACTTTGAGAAGGAGGAGGAGAAGTACGGGGCGGAAAAGCTTGAGGACCTCTCCTGGAAGCGCCTTTTGGACGCCTACGCCTGCATCATGTGCAACCGCTGCCAGGAGGCCTGCCCCGCCTACACCACGGGGAAGGCCCTAAGCCCCGCGGCCATCCTCATCTCCGAGCGCTACGAGCTGAACGCTATCCTCCCTGGGTTCGCCGCCGGGAAGGAGAGCCCCAGGCCCCTCATGGACTTCGCCCTGAACGAGGAGGCCCTTTGGGCCTGCACCACCTGTCTGGCCTGCGTGGAGGTCTGCCCCGTGGGCAACGAGCAGATGCTCCACATCCTGGACGTGCGCCGGGCCAAGGTGCTCATGGAAGGGGAGTTCCCCCAGGAGCTCAACAACGCCTTCCGGGGCATGGAGCGCTCCGGGAACCCCTGGGGCATCGGGCAGGACAAGCGCTTGGACTGGGCGGAGGGGCTTGACGTCCCCACGGTGGAGGAAAAGCCCCACCCCGAGGTGCTCTACTGGGTGGGGTGCGCCCCAAGCTACGACCCCAGGGCGCAGAAGATCGCCCGGAGCATGGTGCAGATCCTGAACGCCAGCGGGGTGGACTGGGCCGTTTTGGGCCGGAGGGAAAAGTGCACGGGGGACGCGGCCAGGCGCGCGGGCAACGAGTACCTCTTTTTCCAGCTGGCCACGGAGAACGTGGAAACCCTAAACCAGGTGGCCCCCAAGACCATCGTCACCACCTGCCCCCACTGCCTCCACACCCTGAAGAACGAGTACAAGGACTTTGGCGGCCACTACCGGGTGGTGCACCACGCGGAGTTCATCGCCGAACTCCTGCGCCAGGGCCAGATCCGGGTGGAGGAGGAGACCCGCAAGGTGGTCTTCCACGACCCCTGCTACCTGGGCCGCCACAACGGGGTCTACGAGGCCCCGAGGGAGGTGCTCAAGGGGGTGGGCCTCGTCCTCACCGAGCCTCCCCGGAGCCGGGAGAGGAGCTTCTGCTGCGGGGCGGGCGGGGCCCAGTTCTGGAAGGAGGAGGAGCCCGGGGCCATGCGGGTCTCGGAGAACCGCTACCAGGAGCTCAAGGGCACCGGGGCCGAGATCATCGCCACCGGCTGCCCCTTCTGCATGGCCATGATGAACGTGGAAACCGCCCAGGACGAGGCCCACCCCGAGGTCTTGGACCTGGCGGAGCTGGTGGCCAAGGGCCTCAGGGCTTGACGTAGACGGCGAAGGCCCGGTACCCCCCCGTCCACCCCTCCCCGAAGGCGCGCAAGCGGAGGCCTGGGGGAGGAGTTAAGAGCTCGTAGGGTTCCCAGTAGAAGGGGCTTTCCCCCCTTCCCCGCCGCGCGGCCTCCCTCCGGGTGAAGCCCTCCACCAGGAGGAGGCCTTGGGGGGCGAGGAGGGGAGGCAGGGCCTGGAGGAGGGGCCGGTTCACGTAGTAGCTCAGGAGGGCGAGGGCGAAGGGGCCCTGGGGCAGGCGGGCGAGGGCGCCTTCGGCCTCGAGGTCCAGCTCCAGGAGAGAAAGCCCTGGGGTCCCCCGGAGTCTCTTCAGGGCCTCCCGGCTCTTCTCCACCAGGACCACGGGATGGCCCCGCCCCAGGAAGTAGCGGGCGTTCCGCCCCAGGCCCCCCGCCAGGTCCAGCACCGGCCCCGGGGGGGCGAAGGGGCCGTAGGCCCGCACCACCCAGGCGGGCTCCTGCGCCCCTGGGGTTTCCCGGTAAAAGGCGTCCCAGTCCCTAGGCATGCTTCCGCACGGAGAGGAGGCTTCCCCCCACCAGGATGAGGAGGGTGACGCCCCAGAAGACCTCCTTGGGGAGGTGCAGGGCCAGGTCGGCGCGGTGGAGGAGGTGGGCCAGGGTGCTTTCCCCCTCCAGGAGGAGCTTGACCCCGGCCCAGCCCACCAGGGCGTAGGCCACCTTTTCCAGGCCGGGGTGGCGCTCCATCACCCCCACCACGTAGCCCGCCGCCAGGCGGATGAAGAGGATGCCCAAGGCCACCCCCAGGAAGACCAGGAGGAGGTCCTTGGAGAAGGCCACCACCGCCAGGATGGAGTCCACGGCGAAGGCCAGGTCCACCAGGTTGATGAGGAGGACCACCCGCCAGAACTCCCGGGCCGTGGCCTGGGGCAGGGGTTTGGCCTCGGGGTGGTCGCGGAAGTGCTGCACCATGAGGTGGAGGAGGTAAAGCCCCCCCAGGACCTGCACCCACCAGAGCCGGATCACGTAGACGGCGAAGAGGAGGGCGAGGCCCCGCAGGAGGTAAGCCCCCAGGATGCCGTAGAAGAGGGCCCTGCGCCTCAGCTCCGGGGACAGGGGCTTCACCATCACCGCCAGGACCAGGGCGTTGTCCCCCGAGAGGAGGGCCTCGAGGGCCGCCACGGAGAGGAGCACGAGGAGCGTCTCGGCGCTCATGCCTTCCCCAAGAGGTAGCGGAGCCCGGGGGCCAGGGCCTGCTTCCAGGTGACCCAGTTGTGCCCCGAGGGCCTTTCCCGGTAGGCGTGGGGGGCCTTCCGATCGGCGAGGAGGGCGGCGAAGCGGCGGTTGGGGCCCAGGAGCCATTCCAGGAGGCCCACCTCCAGGTACACCCTGGGGAGGACCTCGGCCTCGGCGTAGCGGTCCGTGAGCCACTCCTCGTCCCTGTAGGCGTCCTTCCCCCCGGGGTGGGCCTTGAGGGCGGGGGAGAGGGCGAGGACCTTGGGAAAGCGGTCCGGGTGCCTCCAGGCCTGCCACAGGGAGAAAAGTCCCCCCAAGGAGGCCCCCACCAGCACCACCTCCCCCAGGGAGCCGTAGGCCCCTTCCACCTGGGCCAAGACCCGGTGGAACTCCGCCTCGTAGGCCTCCGAGAAGCGGTACTCGGCGCTTCGGTCCAGGGGCTCCACGAAGACCAGGCGCACGGGGGGAATCTCCCCCCGCTCTGAGAGGGCCTGGGCTACCCGGTGGAGAGAGGCGGTGCGGTAGAAGGCCACCCCGTCCTGGGCCACCAGGGTGGCCGCTGGGGAGGGCCCCGTCTCCGCCACGTAAAAGCGCCGCTCCCCCAGGCGGTGCCGGGCCACCTTGGGCTCCTCCTTGGGCTCGGGGGGCGCCTCGTAGCGGAAGCCGGGAAGCCTGATGGCCCTGGGGTAGGTCCACCAGGGGTTGTCCGCCTTCTCCGGGTTGTCGGGATCGGGAAAGGGCCTTCCCCCCTCGTCCAGGAAGGCGTACTCCACGTAGGCCCCCTCGGGGAACTCCAGGGTGAGGGGGCCCTCGAGGGGGATGGGGTTCCGTTCCCAGTCGGTGAAGTCCCCGATGAGGGCGGTGGCGCCCCGGGGGGGAAGAAAGGTCACGGTGCGCGGGCCTACCCGTACCACGGCCCTACTCTACCCAAGGGGGGCCGCACGCGGGTCAAATCTTCTCCAGCTCCGGATAGAGGAGGAGAAGCTCCTCCTCCGTGAGGGCCTCCCCCTCCCGCTCCGGCGTCCAGGCCAGGTAGGCGGCGAGGAGGGTGTAGGGGCTGGAGCCCGCCAGCTCCAGGAGGGCTTCCCGCACCCTGCCCCGGGTCAGGGGGGCCTTGGGGGTGAGGAGGCGGCGCTCCGCCAGGAGGAGGCTCACCACCAGGTACCGCCCCCCGGGTTCCACCTGGGCCCGGTAGCCCGCGTCCTCCTGCTTCTTCCCCTCGAAGTGGCGGAAGGTTTCCTGGTACTTGCTCCGCGCCTCCACCATCCAGGCGTCGAAGCGGGCCAGCACCTCCTCCTCTGGGCCCGCCTCTACCCGGTAGCCGGCGAAGCGCCATGCGGGCTCTTCCCGCAAGAGCAAAAGCACCGCCTCGTCCACCAGGTCGGCCAGGCCCTTGGCGGAGGTGGTCTCCGCCTCCTCCGCCAGGCGCCTCAGGGCCCGCTGCACCTTGGGGCCCGCCAGCAGGGCCAGGTGGAGCTGGGCTAGGCTGGCCTGGGCCCCTTCCCCCGCCTGGCGCAGGCCCCGCACCATGAAGACCGCCAGGGCCACCAGGCCGAAGAAGACCAGGACGGGTACAATACCGAGGCTCCCCCCGCCCCCCGGGTAGACCACCACCGGGCCGGGGTACGGGGGCACCGGGGCGGGCAGGGTGGGGGAGGGGCCTGGGGACATGGGGGGAGGGCTTGGGCTATAGGGCCTTCCCCCCACGCCGCCCCCGCTCTTCTGGGCCAGGGCTAGGGAAAATCCCAGGAGGAAGAGGAGGAGGAGGCGGCGCATGGCCCCCAGCATACGCCAGGGCCGGGGGCCTTTGCGCTAAAACGTACTTTGCAGTAAACTTGACACAGGTAGGCTTAGGCTATGGACGCAAGAGGCGAAAGGAGGGAATCCATGCTACCGGCAACCTTGCCCGTCTGCCCCGTGAGGGGGTCGGTCATCTACCCCACCATGGTCATGCCCATCGATGCGGGCCGGCCCATCTCCATCCGGGCCATCGACGAGGCCCTGGCGCGGGAGCGGGTGCTTCTCATCGTGAGCCAGAAGGACAAGGAGGTGGAGGTGCCCAAGCCCTCGGACCTCTACGAGGTGGGCACCGCCTGCAACATCCTGAAGATGCGCAAGAACCCGGACGGCTCGGTCCAGGTGCTGGTCCAGGCCTTCGCCCGGGTGCGGGTCAAGGAGTGGCTGGACCTGGGGGACCACCTCGAGGCCCATGGGGAGGTGCTGGCGGACGAGCCTTCCGACCCCACCTTGGTGAAGGCCCTGGTGCGGGAGGTCAAGGACAAGTTCCAGGCCCTCCTCAAGGAGGGGAAATACCTGGCCCCCGAGGTGGTCCAGTTCGTCCTCAACCTGGAGGACCCCTCGCAGCTCGCGGACTACGTGGCCTTCCACATGGACTTCCGCCTGGAGGACAAGCAGCGGGTCCTGGAGACCGCGGAGGTGGCCGAGCGCTTGAAGCGGGTGCTCGTCCTCCTGCAGGCGGAGCTGGACCTCCTGGAGACGCAGAAGCGCATCCAGCAGCAGGTGAAGGAGGAGATCGACCGCAACCAGCGGGAGTACTTCCTGCGCGAGCAGATGAAGGCCATCCAGCGGGAGCTCCACGGGGAGGAGGGGGCGGAGGAGGTGGAGGAGTTCCGCAGGCGGGTGGAGGCCTTGGACCTGCCCCCCGTGGTGCGCCAGGAGGTGGAGCGGGAGCTCAACCGCTTCGCCCGCATGCACCCGGACTCCGCCGAGGCCAGCGTGATCCGCACCTACCTGGACTGGATCGTCAACCTCCCCTGGAACAAGCGCACCGAGGACAACCTGGACCTGGGGCGGGCCAAGGAGATCCTGGAGAGGGACCACTACGGCCTGGAGAAGGTGAAGGACCGGGTGCTGGAGTTCTTGGCGGTGCGCAAGCTAAAGGCGGAAAGGGCCAGGCGGGGGGAGATCCCGGCCGAGGAGGTGAACAAGGGCCCCATCCTCCTCTTCGTGGGGCCGCCCGGGGTGGGGAAGACCTCCATCGCCAAGAGCATCGCCGAGGCCTTGGGGCGGAAGTATGTGCGCATCTCCCTGGGCGGGGTGCGGGACGAGTCGGACATTCGGGGCCACCGGCGCACCTACATCGGGGCCATGCCCGGGCGCATCATCCAGGGCCTCAGGCAGGCGGGCACCAAGAACCCCGTCTTCCTCCTGGACGAGGTGGACAAGCTGGGCATCTCCTACCAGGGGGACCCGGCGGCGGCCCTCCTGGAGGTCCTGGACCCCGCCCAGAACAAGGAGTTCGTGGACCACTACCTGGGCGTGCCCTTTGACCTCAGTGAGGTGATGTTCATCTGCACCGCCAACTTCCCCCAGAGCATTCCCGCCCCCCTTTGGGACCGGATGGAGGCCATCGAGTTCACCAGCTACATCGAGCAGGAGAAGCTGGAGATCGCCAAGCGCTACCTCCTGCCCCGGCAGATGCGGGAGACGGGGCTCGCCGAGGGCCAGGTGGTGGTGACGGAGGCCGCCCTCATGCGTCTCATCACCCACTACACCCGGGAGGCGGGGGTGCGGCAGCTGGAGCGGGAGATCGGGGCGCTTCTCCGCAAGGCGGCGCGGCAGATCCTGGAGGAGGGGAGGAAGCGGGTGCGCATCACGGAGAAGGACCTGGAGCGCTACCTGGGCCCGCCCCGCTTCCTCCCCGAGACCGAGGCCCGGGAGCCCCAGGTGGGGGTGGCCACGGGCATGTACTACACCCCCGTGGGGGGGGACATCATGTTCGTGGAGGTGACGGTGATGCCCGGCAAGGGCAACCTCATCCTCACGGGGCAGCTCGGGGACGTGATGAAGGAGTCGGCCCGGGCCGCCCTCTCCTACGCCAAGAAGAACGCCCTGCGCTTTGGCATTCCCTTGGAGCGCTTTGAGCAGTCCGACATCCACATCCACGTGCCCGCGGGGGCCATCCCCAAGGAGGGGCCGAGCGCGGGCGTGGCCATCGTGAGCGCCCTGGTCTCCGCCCTCACCGAGGTGCCCGTGCGCCACGACATCGCCATGACCGGGGAGATCACCCTCACGGGCCGGGTTCTCCCCATCGGCGGGGTGAAGGAGAAGGTCCTGGGGGCGAGGCGGGCCGGGATCCGGGAGGTGATCCTGCCCAAGCCCAACGAGCCCGACCTCACGGACATCCCCAAGCCCCTGCGCCAGAACATGACCTTCCACTTCGTGGAGCACCTGGACCAGGTGCTGGACCTGGCCCTGGTGGGGGGCATGCGGGCCCTCGAGGCCCGCGCCGAGAAGGCCAAGCGGCCCCCCAGGAAGCCCCGCAAGGAAGTGGTGGCCCACGCCTGAGGCCACCCCGTGCCGTGGCCTAGCCCCCTAGGGCGGCCTCGTACACCTCCAGGTACTGCCCGGTGATCCGGTCGGGGTGGAACTCCGCCACCGCGTATTCCCGGGCCCTTTGCCGCATCCTTTCTAGCCCCGGGCTAGCGAGGAGTTCCAGGATGGCCTCCGCGTAGCCCTCCAGGTCCCCGAGCTCCACCAGGCGGCCCACCTCGGGCCGCACCAGCTCGGGGACCCCGCCCACCGCCGTGGCCACCACCGGCACCCCCGAGGCCAGGGCCTCGAGGGCCGCCTGGCCGAAGGACTCCTCCTCCGAGGCCAGGAGGAAGAGGTCCGCCGCCCCCAGGACCTCCTCGGGGTGGGGGGTTGGGGGGTGGAAGGTGACCCAGCGGGCCACCCCCAGCTCCTCCGCCACCCGGCGGGCCTCGGCCTCCTCGGGGCCCTTGCCCAGGAGGAGGAGGCGGGCCTTGGCCTTCTTCCGCACCTTGGCGAAGGCCCGCACGATATCCGGAACCCGCTTGATGGGGCGGAAGTTGGAGGCGTGCACCAAAAGCCACTCCCCTTCCGCGGCGTAAAGGGGCTTCCGCTCGGGCCGGGGGCGAAAGCGCCCCGGGTCCACGGCGTTGTGGATGACCTGGGGGCGCACCCCGAAGGCCTTCTCCGCCTCCTTGGCCAGGGCGCGGCTCACCGCGGTGGTGGCCCGGGCCGCCCGGAGGGCCCTCTTGGTGGGCCCGTGGAAGGCGGGGTCCATCCCTAAGAGGGAGACGTCGGTCCCGTGGAGGGTGTGCACCAGGGGGAGGTCCTCCCCGAAGGCCAGGTAAGCGGCGGCCGCGTGGGGGATGGCGTAGTGGGTGTGCACCAGGTCCAGGCCCTTCTCCCTGGCCTCCCGCTCCAGGGTGCCCGCCAGGGAGAGGGTGTAGAGGGGCCCGGGGAAGACGGGGTAGAAGGGCAGGTCCACGGGCACGTAGACCACGGGGCTCCCCTTGGCCAGGCGGAAGGGCCTTTCCGTGGCGAAGAGGAAGACCCGGTGCCCCATGCGGGCCAGGCGGTCCGCCAGCTCCGTGGCCATGATGCCGCTTCCCCCGAGCCCGGGGTAGGCCACCAGGCCCAGGCGGAGGGCCCTCACGGCTTGCCCCCCCGGGGAAGGCCCAGGCCAGGCCGGGTCATGCCCCGAGTCTACCGCAGGGCCCTTAGCCCCAGGAACAGGAAGAGGAGGTCCGCCCCCCAGGCCCCAAGCTCGGGGGGAAGGGCCCCGATCCCCGCCAGGGAGCGCCCCAGGAAGAAGGCCCCGTAGTAGGCCAGGGCCAGGACCACGCTCATGCCCAGGGCAAGCCCGGTGCTCCGGCCATAGCGCAAGGCCATGGCCGCCGCGAGGAGGACCAGGACCAGGTTGGCCAGGGGCAGGGCCAGCTTGGAGTGGAACTCCAGCCTGGCCCGCCACTTGTCCAAGGGCGGCAGGAAGGGGTCCTTGAGCTTCTGCCAGGCCTGCGAAAGGCTATCCTGGCCGAAGCTGAAGGTGTCCGCGTAGTCGGCGATGGCCCGGGCCCGGGAGAGGTCGGACTCCACCTCCAGAAGCCTGCCCTGGCTCACGGCCCGGAAGACCTTCCGCACCTGGGCCAGGAGGTCTTCCGCCCCCTCGAGGCCCGGCACCTGGGCGAAGTCCACCCGGTAGAGGCGGTAGTCCTTGAGGGTGATGGCCTGCCCCTCCCAGCTCCCCCGCTTGGCGAAGAGGAAGGCGCCCTCTTCTCCCCGGAAGGCGGTGATCCGCACCCCCACCATCTCCTTGCTCTGCCAGTCGAAGTCCTCGAAGTAGAGGCTTTTCCCCTGGCCGATGGGGATCTCCTTGCGCACCAGGCGGTGCAGGCCCGCCCCTTGGGTGTGGATCTCGTCCCACCAGGCCACCCGCACCCGGTTGTTGGCCTCGGGGACCACGTACTCCTGGAGGTAGAGGGAGGCCAGGGAGAGGAGGCCTCCGAGCCAGAGGAGGGGCAGGGCCGCCCGCCACAGGGGAATCCCCCCGGAAAGGAGGGCGAACTGGGCCCCTTCCGCGGCCAGGCGCCCGAAGAGCAAGACGGTGGTGGTGACGAGGGCGATGGGGAAGACCTGGACCAAGACCCCGGGCACGTGGTAGCCGAGCCAGCGGAGGACCTTGGGGACGGGCACCCCCTCCAGCCACCTGGCCCCCGCGTAGAAGAAGCCGAAGAGGTAGACGGCGGTGAGGAAGAGGAGGGCGAGGAGGAGGAGGGGGAGGCCCTCCTTCAGGAGGTGGCGGTAGAGGGTCATGGGAGGCGCCGGGCGTACCCCTCGAGGCGGCCCGCCTGCGGCGGGAGCTTGGTGCTGGCCTGGACCTTGCCCCCCGCGAAGCGCAGGTAGAGCCTGGCCTGGGGACCCTGGCCCCTGAGGATGGCCTTGGCCTCCTGGTAGACGAAGCTCCCCAAGGCCAGGGCCTCCTGGGCCTTCAGGTCCACCACCAGGGTTTCCGCCTGGAGGCTTGGGCGCTCGGCCCGCACCCTCCCCTTGAGGACCACCACGTCCTCGGCGAAGAGGGCTAGCGCCCGCTCCGCCCGGAGGTTCTTGAAGTCCGCGTTGGCGAAGACCAGGCCGGTGAAGCGGGCCTCCTGCTTGGGGATGTCGTGCTCCAGGGTCTCGGCCAGGAAGGTCTCCCGCTCCGAGAGGAGCTCCACCCCCTTGGCCCTTACGAAGCTTCCCTCCTTGTATTCCACGTAGCTTCCCTTGAGGCGGAGGCCGTTCTCGTTATCCACGAGGAGCCCCCCTTGGGGAAGGGTGGTGACCCCGGTGTCCAGGTTGACCCGCTGGGAGCCAAAGGGCTCCACGCTGAAGGCGGCGAAGCGGGCGGCCAGGCCAAGCCCCAGGAGGAAGGCGAGGGTGAGGAAGCGCCCCATGGCCCCCACTTTACAGGGAATCCCTGAGACCCGTCTTAGCCCAAGCTTCGCGTATAGTAGGGGCCGTGCGCTTCCTGGCACCGGCCCTGGCCCTCGCCCCCCTCTTCCCCCCTTTGGCCCTCCTGGCCCCCCTCTTCCTCCCCTGGCTCGGGCGGCTTCCCCCCGGGACCCAGGCCCTCTTGGGGCTCTTTGCCCTCCTCCTGCTGGGGCCCGCCCTCTTCGCCCCGGAGCCCTGGGCCTTCCCCCTGGCCCTGGGGCGGGCCCTCTACGTCCTCGGCCTGGTGGGAGCGGGGGTGGCCCTGGCGCAGAGGCCCCCCCGGGAGGCCCTCGCCCCCCTGGGGTTTGGGCTTTTCCTCCTCTACCTTTCCGCCTTGGCGGCCACCTTGTGGGCCTTCGGGGACCAGGCGGCGAAGGTGCGCCTCATGCACCCTTTCCATAGCCCCGTGGGCTTGGGGTTCATGGGGGCCTTGGGGGTCCTCCTGGTTCTCTACGTGCGCTACCCCTGGCCTTTCCGCCTCCTCTTGGGCCTTCTCGGCGGGGTGGTCCTCCTCCTCTCGGGGAGCCGGGGGGGGATGCTGGCCCTCCTCCTGGGGGGGGCCGGGGGGCTCCTCTTTAGGGGGCGGGGGCTTTGGGCCTTGGGGCTTGCCGGGCTTCTCCTCTTCCTGGCGGCGAACCTGGACACCCCGGTCTCCGAGCGCTTTTTCCAGATGCACCTCTCGGGCCGGGAGGGGCTTTGGCTCAGGGCCTACGAGGCCTTCCAGGCCCACCCGTGGACGGGGGTGGGGCCTTACCTCTTGGGGGACCACCTGAAGGGGGTCCTCCTGGGGGATTGCTTCCTGTTTCCCCTCTTGGAGGCCAAGGGCCTTACCTGCCCCGAAGGGCTCCGCCCCCTTGGGGGGCTTTGGACCTTCGCCCACAACCACCTCCTCCAGGCCCTGGGGGAAAGCGGGGTCCTCGGGGCCCTTGGGCTCCTCCTCCTGGTGGGGGGGTTTTTGGCGGCGGCCTGGGGGGAGGGCCTCCTCTTCTCCCTCCTCCTGGCCTACGCCGCCATGGGCGTGGTGGATAACCCCTTCAGCGTCCCGAGCCCCTTCCGGGGGGAGGTCTTTTTCCTGGCGGGCGGGCTCGCCTTGGCCCGCAAGAACCCCTTTCCCCAGGCCCTGGGGTGGGCGGGGGCCGTGGCCTTGCTCTGGGCCCTCCCCTTTCTCTACCTGGCGAGCCGCCCCGAGGCTTCGCCGCCCCGCCTGGCCTACGCCGCCCTGCCCCGGGAGGGGGTGGGGGAGGTGCGCCTTCTGGAGGGAGAGGGGTACCGGGTCCAGGTCTGGCTTTGCCGGGAGAAGGGCTGCCAGAGGGTGGGGTGGGAGTGGGCGGGGGATGGGCCCATCCGCTTCTCCCTGCCCGAGGGGCTTCCCCCGGGGCGCTACCGCCTTCGCCTGGTCCTCTTCAGTGGGCACCGCCTGGCCCTGAAGCCCCGGTACGTCTGGGAATGGGAGGTGGCGCGGTGAAGATCCTGGGCCACGGGGTTTTCCTCCTCCTTGCCCTCCTCGCCTCCCTCCTCGCCCTCTCCCGGGCCCTCACCTTGAGGCCCCTGCGGGAGGAGGCCTGCGTTCCCGGCTCCTTGCCCGCCCGCGCGGAGCTTTGGACGAACGGGGCCATCCCCATCCCCCTCTGCCGGGCGGCCACCCTGGTCCTGGAGCTGGAGGGCACCCCCGCCCAAGGGAAGGGTCCCCACGCCCTGGTGGTGGAGGGAAGCCGGGTGCTCTGGGAGGGGGAGGTCTTGGGCAAGGTGGTGCTTCGGGTGCGCGCCACGGGGCGGGGGACGGTGGCCCTCGCCTTCACCAACGACCTCTACAAGCCCCCGGAGGACCGGAACCTCTTCCTCAGGGGGCTTCGCGTGGAGCCTTAGCCGCCCTTACCTAAGGCTCAGGCCGAAGCCGAGGCTTAGCCCCACCGCCTCGCCGTACTGGCCCCGGAGGACGTTTTGCGCCCTGAGTTCGTAGGCGAAGCAGCCGTCGTAGTAGCGGAGGGTGGCCCCGTAGCGGCTCAGGCCCTCCCGGGTGAGCCCCACCTCGGGGGAGAGCCAGAGGGCCTGGCAGCAGGTCCGGTCGGGGAGGGGCATGGCGTAGGCCAGGCGCACCTCCTCCAGGCTTCCCCGCAGGTAGCCCAGGCGGAAGACCCCCAGGGCCCCGTCCCTGTACTCCCCCTCCAGGCGGTCCAGCCGGTTGCCCAAAGGGTTTTCCAGGGCGTAGCGGAGGGCGAAGGGGCCGTATTGGGCCTCGGCGGAAAGCCTTTGGAACTCGTCCCGGTTCTCGTAGGCGAAGGGGGGCGTGGGGGTGAGGGGCTCCAGACGCCCGGCGTAGGCCAGCCGCAGGGCCAGGTCCCCCTCCCGGAAGGCCCCCTCCACGCTCCCCCCCAGGGCCAGGTAGGGGGCGTAGGGGGTGCCGGGGTAGAGGCTGGCCAGGAAGGCGGGGCTTAAGGTGAGGCTGAAGGGCCCTTCCCGGAGGGTGTGGCGGTAGCTCCCCTCCACCCCCAGGGTCCAGCCCCGGCTTCGGCCCGTCTCCGCGTAGCGCAGAAAGGGGCTTAGGCTGAGGCCCTCCAGGAGGAAGCTGGGGCGGTAGCGGGCCTCGAGCCGGGGGGTGTCCGCGTCGGGGGGGGACGGGGTGGCGGCGAAGTAGAGGTCGCCCCAGAAGGCCCGCACCCCGGCGGCGTGGCCGAGCTGGACCTCGGCCCCCAGGTCGCCTTGCCGCAGGCCGAACCTCAGGGCTTCCTCGGGGGTGTTGAGCCCCGTGGCCAGGAGGGTAAAGCGCCTTTCCCAGCGCCCGATCTCCTCCCCGGGCTGCGGCAGGGGGAAGTCCTGGAGGCCCAGGGTGAGGCCCCCCGCATCGCTGGCCGAGAGGACCAGGGGGCTCCTCAGGTCTGGCCTCCGGTTCACGTTGGCCCTGGCCTCCCCCAGGGGGAGCTCGAGGCCCCAGACCCCCAAGGTGGCCTCGCCCAAGAGCTCCCCCGTGGCCACGGCGAACCGGGCCTCCGCCATGGCCAGGCGCACGTCCTCCCCGCAGGGGCAGGGGGTGGCGAGGAACCCCTTGAGCCGGGCCTCTTCCCCGGTGAAGCGGGCCTCCTCCGCCCGCACCCGGTAGGCGGGGCTTTCCAGCCGGACCCCCTGGCCCAAGGGGGGGCGTTCCAGGAGGACGCGCTCCGCCCAGGCCTTAAGCCTTCCCTTTTCCAGGCGCACTCCCCGGAGAGCCTTCCCCGAGAGCCCCTCCGCCTGGAGCCGCCAGCCCTCCACCTCTCCCCGCAGGCCCTCCCCCTGGAGTTCCCCTTCCTCCTCCCGGTAGCGGAGGGTGGGGGCCTCCAGGTAAAGCCCCTCCCGCTCCAGGCAGGCCCGTCCCTCAAACACCAGGACCTCCCCGTCGTAGGTGAGGTTCTCCCCGCCCAGGAGGCCCTCCTCCGTCTCCAGGGTGTAGGGCCTCTCCCCGCAGGGGCCCGCCAGGGCGGCGCCCCAAAGGAACACCAAGGCCAGCGCCCGCTTCACGGGGCCAAGGATACCGGAAGATCCTTAGGGCTTCCAGCCCGAGGGGCTTGCGGGGTAGGGGGGAGACTGGCCCCGCCTGAGCTCCACCCGGAAGAGCCGGCTTAGGGTGAGGTTTCCCCCCGTGCTCCCCGCCTCCTTCAGGGCCTGGTCCAGGAGGGCGGAGAGCTCCAGCAGGAACCGGTCCTGCCGGGCCTTCTCCACGGGCAGGGCCCCGAAGGTGAAGCAGGCGGCGTTGGGGCTTGGGCAGTGGGGCTCCAGGCGAAGCCTCCCCCCCAGGAAGTAGACCCGCCAGGCCCCCAGGTCCACCCGGTAGCCCGCCCGGAGGTGGTCCCGGTACTGCTCGGAAAGCCTTTGCCAAAGCTCCCGGGCCTCCCCCGTCCTCGGGCTTAGGGTGTAGCGCCAGGCCTTGGCCCCCTGGGCGGTGAGGGTCTGGCTGCGGGTGAGGGCCCAGTCCTGGGCCAGGGCCAGACCCATGAGGGCTAGGGCGAAGACGAACCAGCGGGTCATCGCCCCGATTTTACCGGGCCTGGTCAGCGGAAGAGGGAGAGCAAGGCCAGCACTATCCCAATGGCCGTGAAGAGGACCATGGCCTTGTTGAAGGCGGTGTTGATCTCGGCCTTCACCTCCTGGCGCAGGTTTTCAATGCGTTCCTCCAGCTTGGTCTCCACCCCCTGGATCCGGGCCTCCAGTTTGGTCTCCACCTGCTGGATGCGTTCCTCCAGCCTGGTTTCCACCCCCTGGATCCGGGCTTCCAGTTTGGTTTCCACCTGCTGGATGCGCCCTTCTAGCTCGGCCCGGACCTGCTGGATCTGCTCGCCAAGCCTGGTTTCCACCTGCTGGATGCGTTCCTCCAGCTCGGAGCGAACGTGCTGGATCTGCCCGCCGAGCTTGGTCTCCACCTGCTGGATGCGTTCCTCCAGCTTGGTTTCCACCCCCTGAATCCGGGCTTCCAGCTTGGCCTCCACCTGCTGGATCTGCCCCTCCAGCTTGGTTTCCACCCCCTGAATCCGGGCCTCCAGCCGGGCCGTCATGCCCTGCATCTCTTCCCGCAGCCCGTCAATGCGCCGGGAGAGGTCCTGGACCAGGGGGGGTAAGACCTGCACCGTGGTCTCCACGATCCCTTCCAGCTTCTCCAGGCGCTCCAGCAGGCGGTCCTCGGGCATGCTTCCATGCTACCCCAACCTGGCCGTGGGCGGGAGAGGGTGTGCTATGCTTCTTAGGCGATGAAGGGGCCTATCCGCTTCGGCACGGAAGGCGTTCGCGGGGTCATCGCCCGGGAGTTCACGTTTGCCACGCTAAGCCGCCTGGCCGAGGCCTACGGCCGCTACCTGCTGGACCGGGGCGGGGGCCTGGTGGTGGTGGGGCACGACACCCGCTTCCTGGCGGGGGAGTTTGCCCGGGCGCTTGCCGCCCACCTCTCGGGCATGGGTTTGCCGGTGGTCCTCCTGCAGGGCCCCGTTCCCACACCCCTCCTCTCCTTCGCCGTGCGCCACCTCAAGGCGGCGGGCGGGGCCATGCTCACCGCAAGCCACAACCCGCCCCAGTACCTGGGGGTGAAGTTCAAGGATGCCACCGGGGGCCCCATCGCCCAGGAGGAGGCCAAGGCCATGGAGGCCCTGGTGCCGGAGGAGGCGGAGGCCAGGGAGGGGGCCTATGAGGTCCTGGACCTAAAGGAGGCCTACTTTGAGGCCCTGAAGGCCCGCGTGGACCTGAAGGCCCTCTCCGCCTTCCCCGGCACCCTCTACCACGACAGCATGGGCGGGGCGGGGGCGGGCCTCCTCAGGGGCTTTTTCCGCCACGTGGGGCTGGAGATTCCCCTAAGGCCCATCCGGGAGGAGCCCCACCCCCTCTTCCACGGGGTGAACCCCGAGCCCATCCCCAAGAACCTGGGGGTGACCCTGGCGGTGCTGGGCCCCGAGACCCCGCCCACCTTTGCGGTGGCCACGGACGGGGACGCGGACCGGGTGGGGGTGGTCCTCCCCGGCGGGGTCTTCTTCAACCCCCACCAGGTCCTCACCACCCTGGCCCTCTACCGCTTCCGGAAGGGCCAAAGGGGCCGGGCGGTGAAGAACTTCGCCGTGACCTGGCTTTTGGACCGCCTGGGGGAACGGCTCGGCTTCGGGGTCACCACCACCCCGGTGGGCTTCAAGTGGATCAAGGAGGAGTTCCTCAAAGGGGACTGCTTCATCGGCGGGGAAGAGTCCGGGGGCGTGGGGTACCCCGAACACCTCCCCGAGCGGGACGGGATCCTCACAAGCCTCCTTCTCCTGGAGAGCGTGGCCGCCACGGGGAAGGACCTGGCCGCGCAGTTCAAGGAGGTGGAGGCCCTCACGGGCCTCACCCACGCCTACGACCGCCTGGACCTCCCCTTAAAGGCCCCCCTGGACCTCACCCCCTTCCGCGAACCCCGCCCCCTGGCCGGCCTCACCCCCAAGGGGGTGGACACCCTGGACGGGGTGAAGTGGCTCTATGAAGAGGCCTGGGTCCTCTTCCGGGCCTCGGGCACGGAGCCCGTGGTGCGGATCTACGTGGAGGCCCAAAGCCCCGAGCTCGTCCGGGCGCTTCTGGAGGAGGCGCGGAAGCTCGTGGAGGGCTAGCGTCCGTGGGCCTCACCCCTCGCCTCTGGGCCAAGGTGGGAAGGGCGTGGCGGAGCCCCACCCTGCGCAACCTCTTCTACCTCTACGCCGTCCAGGCGGCCAACTACCTTTTCCCTCTCGTCACGTTGCCCTACTTGGCCCGCGTCCTGGGACCCGAGGGGTTCGGCAAGCTCGCCCTGGCCCAGGCCCTCTCCCAGTACCTCTACATCGTCCTGGAGTATGGCTTCTCCCTCTCCGCTACCCGGGAGGTGGCCAAGTGGCGGGACCGGCCGGAAGCCCTCCAAAGCATCCTGGGCGGAGTCTTGGGAGCCCGCGCCCTCCTCTCCTTGCCGGCGGCGGGAACCGCCCTGCTCGCCCTTTACCTCTTTCCCCCCCTGCAAGGCGAGCTCGGCCTGATTTGGGGAGGCTTCCTTCTCGCCTTGGGAATGAGCTTGAGCCCGGTATGGTTCTTTCAAGGCATGGAACGCATGGGGGCGGTGGCCCTCATGGAGTTTTTCGTCCGCCTTCTGGCCACGCTCGGCGTCTTCTCCCTCGTGCGCTCCCCGGCGCAGGTGGCCTGGCCCCTCTACCTCCAAGCCCTCGCGTCCTTGGCGGTAGGTTTCGTGGGCCTCGCGTGGGCGGCGTCTTTGGTGGGGTTGCGCTGGCCCCGGTTCGGAGAGGCCTGGACCTGGCTCAAACGAGGCTTTGGCCTTTTTTTCTTTCGTGCGGTGGTGAGCCTGTACACCACGGCCAACGTGCTCTTGGTGGGGCTTTTCCTTCCCCCCGCCCAGGTAGCCCTTTATGCGGGGGCGGAAAAGCTCACCAAGGCCTTGATCCCCATGTGGGAACCCTTCAATCGGCTCTTTCTTCCCCGCTTCTCCCACCTTCTGGAGAAGAGCCCGAGAGAAGCCACCTGGCTCGCTCAACGGGTGGGCGGCATGATGCTCCTGCTGGGCCTCGCCGCGGCAGGGGTTCTGACTTACGCTTCCCCCCTCCTGGTACGACTGCTTTTGGGACCCGGATATGAAGGGGCAGCGCCCTTGATGCGGATCCTGGCCTGGCTGCTTCCCTTGATCGCCCTCTCCAGCTTCCTGGGCATCCAATGGATGCTGGCCCAGAAGATGGACCGCCCCTTCAACGCCATCATCTTCGCCGCCGGGCTCCTAAACGTCGCCCTGGCCCTTCTCGTGGTGCCCCGCCACGGGACCCTAGGGATGGCCTGGGTGGTGGTCCTCTCCGAGGCCTGGGTGACCGGGGCCATGCTAACCTACCTCTGGTGGAGAGGTCGGTTACCCTGGAGGACGCATGAAGGTTGACTACCTGATCGTGGGCGCGGGCTTCACCGGGGCCACCCTGGCGGAAAGGCTCGCCGCCGCAGGCAAGCGGGTTCTGGTGGTGGACAGGAGGAACCACATCGGGGGCAACGCCTACGACGAAATGGACCCCCACGGGGTCCTCGTCCACCGCTACGGACCCCACATCTTCCACACCAACAGCAAAAAGGTCTTTGACTACCTCTCCCGCTTCACCGAGTGGCGCCCCTACTACCACCGCGTCCGCGCCGTGGTGGAGGGCAAGGAGGTCCCCCTCCCCTTCAGCCTCGCCACCCTCCGCGCCCTCTTCTCCCCAAGGCTCGCCGACCGCCTGGAGGAGAAGCTCGTCTCCCGCTTCGGCTACGGGGCCCGGGTGCCCATCCTCCGCCTTCGGGAGGAGGAGGACCCCGATCTCAAGTTCCTCGCGGACTACGTCTACCGCAACGTCTTTGAGGGGTACACCCTGAAGCAGTGGGGCCTGCGCCCCGAGGAGCTCTCCCCTTCGGTCACCGCCCGGGTCCCCGTCCTCATAAGCCACGACACCCGCTACTTCCAGGACACCTACCAGGCCATGCCCAAAGAGGGATACACCGCCCTCTTTCGCCGGATGCTCGCCCACCCCAACATCAAGCTCCTCCTCCAAACCGACTGGAAGGAGGTGGAAGGGGAGGTCAAGTTTGCGCGCCTCATCTTCACCGGGCCCATAGACGAGTTCTTCGGCTACCTCCACGGGCCCCTCCCCTACCGCTCCCTCCGCTTCCGGATGGAACTCCACCCCGGTCCCTGGGCCCAGGAGGTGGGTACGGTGAACTACCCCAACGAGCACCCCTACACCCGGGTCACGGAGTTCAAGCACCTCACGGGGCAGGACTACCTCCCCCACTCCACCCTCTGCTACGAGTACCCCGAGGCCTACACCCCGGGCAAAAACGAGCCCTACTACCCCGTCCCCAGGGAGGAGAACGAGGAACGCTACCGGCTCTACCTGGAGGAGGCCAAGAAGCTTAAGGGCGTTTACTTCGCGGGAAGGCTCGGCGACTACCGCTACTACAACATGGACCAGGCGGTGGCCCGGGCCCTGAAGCTCTTTGAGGAGATCGTCCATGAGTGAACGCATCTGCGCCGTGATCGTCACCTACAACCGGAAGGCGCTCCTACGCGAGTGCCTCAAGGCCGTCCTCTCCCAGACCCGCCCCCCGGACCACGTCCTGGTGGTGGACAACGCCTCCACCGACGGCACCCCCGAGATGCTCCAAGAAGCGTTCCCCCAGGTGGAGGTCCTCCGCCTCCCCGAAAACCAGGGCGGGGCCGGGGGGTTCCACGAGGGGATGAAGCGGGCCTACGAGCAGGGCTTTGACTGGCTGTGGCTCATGGACGACGATGGCCTGCCTGTTCCGAGTACTCTAGAAGAGCTTTTAAGTGAGAGAGAACTGGAGTTTAAGGGCTGTCTTGTTTTGGCGAAGGAGGACCTAGGGTCTACTGCTTTCTATTACCCCCTTCCCACAGAGGGGCATACTAAAGACGTATCTGCGATAGAGGCGGCTTATCCCCAGGGGGCGATTCGGGGGTTTTTAAACCCATACAATGGGTGTTTGGTTCATCGCTCCGTTGTGTCAAGGATCGGGTTACCGCTTAAGAAGTTGTTCATCTGGGGTGACGAGACAGAGTATTTCTTGCGTGCGCGCTGCGCGGATGTCAAGATGGGCACTCTTTTGGGTGCTAGGTTTTGGCATCCGAAGGATAGGCAGAAAAATCGCAAACTGGTTTTGTTTGGCAGGGCAGTTTTCTTGCCCTTTTCGGATGACCCGAAGCGTTTCTTTTTGATCGTACGTAATCAGACGTATATATACTGGAACTACATATCCCGCTTTAAGCTATTTGTCAGGCTAATTTTATACGTGCTTGCCTTCCCCCAGAGTGCTCCGATGGTGTTAAGGGCTTCATGGGCCGGAATCCGCATGGCCTGGTTCCATCGGGCGCTATGCACCGAAGAGAATACGGACGTTGTGAGGTGAGGCCGAGATGCGGTTATTATTGGTCAACTCTTTTTATTCGCCGAACGTGATAGGGGGTGCAGAGCGCGTTGTTGAACTCCTAGCTCAGTTGCTGGTTAGGAAAGGGCATGAAGTTGCCGTCGCTTCTTTGAACCTGCATTCCCCTCGAGCGTGGTCAGAAACGGTTCGGGGGGTGAAGGTTTATTATTTGCCCTTGAAAAACCTTTATGTGCCTTTTAAAACGGCGCGGCCCAACGTTTTCCGCAAGGCAATCTGGCACGCGGCTGACTCCTACAACGCATCCATGGCTGGTCTATTCGCGCACGTGCTGCGCCAGGAGACACCAGATTTAGTCCATACTCATAACTTGGCGGGTTTTTCAGTGGCTGTTTGGAAGGCCGTGAAACGGCATGGCCTTCCCCTAGTGCATACGTTGCATGATCACTATCTTTTGTGCCCGCGCAGCACCATGTTCAGGGGGGGAAGGAACTGTACTGACATTTGTACCGACTGCCGTCTTTACGCCTGGCCCCGGCGGAGGATGACAACATTAGTGGACGCGGTAGTAGGAGTAAGCCACTATATTCTTGACCGACACTTAGCGTATGGCTACTTCACCCGATCCAAGCGATATGTTGTCTACAATGGTTACGATGTTCCTAAAGGCGGCATGCCTCAAAGCAGGGTCGAACGATCGGACTCCGAAAGTAATACGGCGTTCCCTTTACGCTTCGGTTACCTAGGGCGCCTTCATCCCACCAAAGGCGTAGACCAACTTTTGCGTTCCTTTCTCGCGTTGCCCTCGGGCCGCGCTGAGCTTAGGATTGCAGGGAAAGGCGAGCCTGAATACGAAGCTAATCTCAAAAAGATGACGAAAGAAAGGGCGGATGTCCAGTGGCTTGGCTTCATGCCCCCCGAGGAGTTCTTTAAAGCGGTGGATGTGTTGGTAGTGCCCTCGCTGTTGCAGGATTCAGCTCCTATGGTAGTGTTGGAGGCCATGGGCAACGGGGTTCCTGTGCTTGGGGCGCGGCGAGGAGGTATACCGGAGCTTGTGGGTGAGGCGGGATGGGTTTTCGATCCTGATAAGCCAGGGGATTTGGAAGCGCACTTGCGGCGATGCCTAGGGGATCCAGCCGAGGTTAAAGTTATGAGTCAGCGAGCGCGGGAGCGGGCGAAGCTATTTTCTTCAGAAAACATGTTGTCCAGTTACTTACGCATTTACGAAAGCCTGCTGAAAGAGAGTGCCCGATGAGGCGGCTCGAGGGGGTTTTCCTCGGAATAGGGTTTGTCTTCCTACTTTCCGAAGTATTTGGGGGAATGCTTCGCTACTACCTTGCCTCATTGGGGGTGGCTCCTCTTATCTACCTCCCTAAAGCTCTGCTAGCTGTGGGTCTGGCAGGAGCGGTTCTTCTTTCGCTAGTAAACAAAAGGGTGAGTTTGTTTTTTCTCCTCGTTCTGGCCTTAGCCGTAGAGTTCTCTTTAGTGGGGTATGCCTTCGTTGGAAACTCGCTTCAAGTGACTTTTGGACTATGGGTGATTTTGCCTTTCTTTTATGGCGTACTCATCCTTCCCTCCATACTAAGAGTTTGGTCACGGCTCCGTCCCTACCTCCTCCTTTTGTGGGGTAGTGCTGTAATAGGCGTGATTATCAACGCCTTTCACGATTGGCCTTGGGTGGGGTTTGCTTACTCACTTGGAGGGGTGGAGGTTGAGGGAAGTCGTGCCTGGTTTACTGCGGGATTGGGGTTATTTAGGATACCGGGTTTTTCTCGCGCTTCCTTTGAAGCCGCCTCTCAAATTCTATTACTGGGACTTTCTCTAACCTTTCTGATGCGCATGCGGTGGCGGGTTCTTCTGTGGCTTGTCTCTGGGGTTGCTATCGTGCTCACCACTTCCAAAACCCCCCTGGGAATATGGCTTTTTTTGAGCCTTATGTTTGTCCTGGGAAGGCTTGTCCCGTTGCGTTTTTTGCGCTTACTACCGGTTTTTTTCGCTTTAGCCGGTATTGGGCTTCCGCTGAGTTCGGTATATGTGAGCTACGACCCAAAGGCGGACAGCGCTGTAGAACGTTTTCTTGTCGCCTCTTTTGCAGATCGGCTTGGATGGATGTGGCCCATGAGTTTGCAAATGGTGGTTGAACATGGAAGTTGGCTATTTGGGCGTGGGATTGGGGGCATCGGGAGCCCACAACAGTACTTTGAGCCTCTTCTGTATTCCCCCGCCGATAACCTTGCCGTGTACCTGTTTGGTCTTGGAGGGGTGGTTGGTCTTCTGCTTTTGGCGGCTTACGGTTTGATTGCGTCTTTAATTCCTCTGCGTACGCTCCAAGACCGCTTCTTCTTCCTGCTTACCTTGGCAGTATTGCTGGAAGGGTGGACGGTGAACGTTATGGAGAGCTCCTTTTTTGGGATGGCCTTTGGGCTCACGCTTCGGTACTGGTGGGAGATGTCAGAGAAGCGGGCTGTTAGCCCAAAGGAAGGCGCACGTTCAATGATATGGCAGAAATGAGCATGATGGACGTGGTAGCAAGAGCCCGTATAGTGGTGGCTGACACGCGCTGGATCGGTCTGCACGGTATAGGCCGTTTTGCTCGCGAGGTTATAGCCCGTCTTCCTCGCGTTAGTCCCCTCCCAGGTAGCTTATCGCTCCTGCATCCCTTCGAGGCGATCTGGCTAAGCACGTTGTTGCTACGCGTGCGCCCTCGCGTATACTTTAGCCCTGGGTTCAACCCCCCTCTTTGGAGTCCGGTTCCCCTCGTTTTCACGATCCACGACTTGATTCACGTGCGCTTCCCGGAGGAAACGAACCCGCGTAAGCGCGCTTATTATCACTTTGTAGTGCGGCCAGCCACTGCTAGGGCTTACCGAGTGCTGACCGTTTCAGAGTTCTCCAAGCAGGAGATTTTGGAGTGGGCTGGATTGCCTGAGGAAAAGGTGGTGGTGGTTGGCAACGGCGTGGGGCCGGAGTTTTCTCCTCAGGGAAAACGATATGAACCCGGGTATCCCTATGTGTTTTACGTAGGGAACACGAAGCCGCACAAGAACTTCAACCGCCTCCTGGAGGCCTTTGCTCGCTCGGGGCTTCTAGGGGAGGTGCGGTTGGTTTGTACGGGAACCCCGAGTGCGCGGGTGCGGGGCCTTATTCAAGAGCTTGGTCTTGAGAAACATGTCGTTTTTGCGGGGACTATTCCCGATGAATTACTCCCCGCTTATTATCGGGGGGCTTTAGCGTTGATTCTCCCGTCCCTGTATGAAGGGTTTGGTCTGCCCGCTCTAGAAGCCATGGCCTGCGGTACTCCTGTGGTCACCTCGAGCGTCACTTCGCTGCCGGAGGTGGTGGGGGATGCGGCGGTGCTGGTAGACCCTTACGACGTTGAATCGATTGCCTGGGGTGTTCGGCGAGTGGTTGAAGATAGTTCCTTGCGAAAAGAGCTTCGGCGCAAGGGGCTTAAGCGCGCCAAGCAGTTCTCCTGGGATAAGACCGCCGAGCTCACGTGGAAAGTTCTACAAGAAGCAGCTCAGGAAGGGTAGTTTTGGGTTATGCTTGTCGCTTTCGTTCACGACTGGCTTACTGCATACGCTGGTGCAGAAAAGGTTCTGGAAGCCGCTCTCGAGCTCTATCCTACTGCGCCCATTTACACGCTGGTCTACCAGCAAGAAAGCTGTAAGGGCTCGCGGATTGCGGAGCACCCTGTGCATACCTCGTTTATCGAGCGCTTGCCTAAGGGGCGGGAAAAGTACAGGGCGTACCTTCCTCTAATGCCCCTTGCGATTGAGCAGTTCGATTTGAGCGGTTACGATGTGGTGATCTCAAGTTCCCATGCGGTAGCCAAGGGTGTGCTCACCCGTGCGGATCAGCTTCACATTAGCTACGTTCACACGCCCATCCGCTACGCTTGGGACCTGCAGTTTCAATATCTCAAAGAGGCGGGCATAGAGCGCGGTTTAAAAAGTGCCATCGCTCGGGCAATCCTACACTACATTCGGCTTTGGGATGTGGCAAGTTCAAACCGAGTGGACGTGTTCGTGGCCAACTCCCACTATGTAGCTCAACGTATTTGGAAGATGTACCGACGTGAAGCACAAGTGATCTACCCACCTGTGGACGTGGATCGCTTCACGCCGAAGGGCCAAAGAGAGGACTTCTACCTCACGGTGTCACGCTTTGTGCCTTACAAAAAAATAGATCTAATCGTAGAAGCCTTCACCCGATTGGGGCTTCCGCTAGTGGTGATCGGTGACGGACCGGACTTTAACAAGGTGAAGCGTATCGCTGGTCCTAACGTTCAACTGCTCGGCTACCAGCCCGACACCGTAGTCAAGGACTATATGGAGCGCTGCAAGGCTTTTGTCTTCGCAGCGGACGAAGATTTCGGCATCACGCCGGTGGAGGCCCAAGCCGCGGGAGCTCCAGTCATCGCCTACGGCAGGGGCGGCGTGACCGAAACAGTACTCCACGGGGAAACGGGACTCTTTTTCCAAGAGCAAACCGTGGAGAGCCTGCTTGCAACCGTACGCGCGTTTGAATCGGGGGAATACCAGTTTGACCCTGAACGCCTCCGCCAAAACGCCGAACGTTTTTCAAAAAAACGCTTTCAACACGAATTCGCGGAACTGGTAGAACACGAATGGGCAAAATTCACAAGGGTTCGTGGGGTCCGGTAGTAGCATAACCCAAGTTGCTACCTATCCCCTGGATCTGAAAAAATAGTGGCCGCTATGCTTTCCCGTCTCATAGCGGCCTTTTGCATTATAGACGACGCCCTGCAAGCCATGGGCTACAAGGATGACCCCCAAGCCAAAACGCCCGCCTCCGCCATCCTCACCCTCGCCCTCCTTGCCGCCCTAGAGTTCGGCGGCAAGCACAACAAGGCCCTGGCCCTCGCCAAAGACCTCGGCCTCTT
>NZ_BAAHSC010000173.1:0-46198 GCF_054655095.1 Thermus sp. FJN-A | reverse complement strand
CCTTCGTGGCCACGAGGGGCACAGGCTCCTCCTCCCAGGTGAAGGCGGCGTAGACCTTCCCCTCCTTGAGGGAGAGCTCCACGTTGTAGGGGAGGGAGGCGTGGACACGCTCCACCAGGGCGCTCAGGTTGGGGTGGGAGGTCTTCACCAGGGCGTGGGCGTGCCTCCCGTTTCCCAGGTTGACGCGGAGCCAAAGGGCTCCGTCCTTTGCCTCCAGGCGGAGGTTGAGGTTGCCCCCTTTTGTTCTGTCCCCTCGGGAGTAGAGAAGCCCCTGGCGCTTCTCCTTCCATTCCCGCTTGACCTTCTCCCTGCGCTTGCCGGAGAGGTGCTTGCGCTTGAGCTGCTCAAAGAGCCCCCTCCCTCCGAACACCACCTTGCGGGGGTCTTCGCCCAGTTCCCTGGCGGCGTCTATGAGGGCCTGAGCTTTCAGGACCGCGTCGTCCGCGTAGCGGGTGTTCAAACCGAATAGGGTGCAGAGGGGGCCGTTCTCCCGCTTGAGGGCTTCCCGGCTCCATCCTTCCAGGAGGCGGTTGTAGGCGTACCGCATGGCGGCGGAGAAGCGGCGCATGAGGTCCAGGAGGAGGTGGAGGTCCTCTGTGAAGGGGAAGAAGAGGAGGGCGTGGACCCCGGTGAAGGTCTTCTTCTCCTTCCTTTTCAAGGTACGCTTACGCGTGACCCTGGGCTTCTTCTTCACCGGGAGCCTCCTTGGGGAGAGTATAGCGTTCCCAGGCTTTTGCGTCGTGGGGGCTCGCCGAGGTGAAGTGGCGGGAACTGGGGGCGCGTGAGCGATGGGGTGAAGTGGTGTGCGCTATTTCCCAACTGTTTGCACCTCCCCGAAAATACTACTACCGCCACAGGGGGCATAAGTTTCTCACGCCAGACGCCATCCTGCAAGCCCACCACGAAATTCTGGAGAAGACCGGGGGACCCTGGGACTCAGGGACAGGAAGGCTTTGGAGAGCGCCGCCTATGCGCCACGGGAAAGCGCTGGTGGTCAGGACGCTTACCCCACCTTTTTCAGCAAGGTAGCGGCCCTGGGCTACCGCCTCTGCCAAAACCATCCCTTTGTAGACGGAAACAAGCGCACAGCCCTCCACGCCATGGTTTGGACGCTCGAGGCCAACGGCTACACAGTTCGCCTAGAACCCCTCGCCAGCGCTACGGTCATGGTGCTCGTGGCCACAGGGGCCTTAACTATCCTGGGCCTCCGAACCGCGCTGCTTCTCTGGTGCGACCTTAACCCCGCCGACGGAAGCCTTTAGAGCTCCACCAGGTCCACCCGCTCCAGGACGGGAAGGGCCCTCAGGGCCTCCAGCACCTCCGGGGCGGGCTTCTGGTCCACGGTGAGGACGAAGAGGGCCCGGCCGCCGGGCACGTCCCGCCCCAGCTGCATCCCCGCGATGTTGACCCCCGCCTCGCCCAGAAGCGTCCCCACCTGACCCACCACCCCAGGGCGGTCGTAGTTCACGCAGACCAGCATGTAGCCTTCCGGCACCACCTCCAGGGCGTAGTCGTCAATGCCCACCAGCCTGGACCTGCCCCCCATGACCACGCCCCGGGCCCGGCGCTCCTCCTGGTCCGTGGCCAGGCGCACCTCTAGAAGCCTCGTGTACTCCCCCGCCTCCTCCTGCCGCCGGGTGACCAGGCGGATGCCCCGGTCCTTGAGGAGGGGCCTGGCGGAGACCAGGTTCACCGCCTCGCCCCCCAGCACCCGGGAGAGGAAGCCCTTGGCCACGGCGCTGGCCACGGGCTCGGGGTCCTTCTCAAACTGCCCCAGGAAGCTCACCTCTAGGACCTCGGGCCGCCCCTTGGTGATCTGGGCCAGGAGCCTGCCCAGGGCCTCCCCCAGGGGCAAAAAGCCCTGCAGGGCCTGGAGGGCCTCCGGGTCAAAGCCCGTGTTCAGGGCATGGGAAAGGTCCCCCTCCAGGGTCCGCACCACCCGCTCCAAGACCGCCTCCCCCACCCGCTCCTGGGCCTCGAGGGTGTTCGCCCCCAGGTGGGCGGTGAGGACCACCCGGGGGTGGGCGAGGAGGGGGTGGTCCTTGGGCGGGGGCTCCTCGGTGAAGACGTCCAGGCCTGCGGCGAAGAGGTGCCCCTCCTCCAAAACCTCCAATAGGGCCCTCTCGTCCACGATCCCGCCCCTGGCCGCGTTCACCACCACCGCCCCCCGGGGAAGAAGGTAGAGCTCCCTCCGGCCGATCATCCCCCGGGTCTCCTCGGTGAGGGGGGTGTGGACCGTGAGGAAATGGCTCTGCCGGAGGAGGTCCTCCAGGTGCTCCAAAAGCTCCACGCCCAGGCTCTCCGCCCGGGTCCTGGGGATGTAGGGGTCGTAGGCCAAGACCCGCATCTCAAAGCCCTTGGCGAAGCGGGCCACCTGGCCGCCGATCCTGCCCAGGCCCACGATCCCCAGGGTCTTGCCCTTGAGCTCCAGGCCCAAAAACTTGCGGTCCCACTCCCCTCCCCGAATCTTCCGGTCGGAAAGGGCGATGCCCCGGGCCGCCGCCAGGAGGAGGCCAAAGGCGAGCTCGGCGGCGGAGCGGGTGTTGGCCTCGGGCACGTTCACCACCAGGATGCCCAGGCGGCTTGCCGCCTCCAGGTCCACGTTGTCCACCCCCACGCCGCCCCGGCCCACCACCTTGAGCCGCTTCCCCCGCTTTAGAAGCTCCGCGTCCACCCGGGTTCGGCTCCGGGTGATGAGGGCATCGTAGGCGGGAATGACCTCCAGCAGCTCCTCCCGCCCGATTCCCGGCCGGTAGTCCAGGATGACCCCCGGGTACCTGGCCTCCCCAAGCCGCATGTCGTCGGACACGAGAACCCGCCACATATACCCTTGACCCTAGCAGAAATGTCCCCCAGGGGCAACAAGCGGGCTACACTACACCCTACCCCTATGGTATCCTGGGCCGGACCGGAAGGAGGCCTTATGAAGGTAGCCCTGGTAACCGACTCCACCTCCGACCTACCCAAGCCCCTGAGGGAAAGCCTGGGGGTCCGCGTGGTCCCCCTCTACGTGAACCTGGGGGGCAAGGTCTACAAGGACTGGGAGGAGATCACCCCCGAGGCCATCTTCCAGAAGGTGCGCCAAGGGGAGGCCTTCCCCACCACGAGCCAACCCTCCCCCGAGGACTTCCTCCGGGCCTACCAGGAAGCCCTGGCGGGGGCGGACCACGTCCTTTCCATCCACATCTCCGCCAAGCTCTCGGGAACGGTGCAGTCGGCGGAGCTGGCCGCCCAGAACTTCCCCGGCCGCGTCACGGTGTTTGACAGCCAAGCGGCCTCCTTGGGCATCGGCATGATGGTCCTGCGCGCCCACGAACTCCTCTCCCAGGGAAAGGGCCTGGAGGAGGTGCTGGCGGAGCTGGAACGCCTCCGCCGGGACCACTTCGTCCGCTTCAGCGTGGCCACCCTGGAGTTCCTAAAACGGGGGGGGCGCATCGGCGGGGCCCAGGCCCTCCTGGGGACCCTCCTGGGCATCAAGCCCATCCTCACCCTCAAGGAGGGCCGGGTAGAGGCCGCGGGCCGGGCCCGGGGGGAAAGGAAGGCCAAGGAGGAGATCCTGCGGGACTTCAAGGCCTGGGGGGCCGGGCGGGGGCGGATCCGCGCCTTCTTCCTCTATAGCGCGGAAGAGGGGGCGGTGCGGGAGCTCAAGGAGCTGATCCTCGCCTCCGGGCTACCCGTGGAGGAGGCCCTGGTGAGCGAGCTGGGGGCGGTGATCGCGAGCCATACGGGACCGGGCACCTATGGCTTCTACGCCTACAGCCTCTGAGGTGGCCTTCGTGGCCGACTCCACCCTGGGCTTAGGCCTGGAGGAGGCCAGGAAGCGGGGCATCCACGTGGTGCCCCAGCAGGTGATCTGGAAGGACCGGGCCTTCCGCGACCTGGTGGAGATCTCCCCCGAGGAGGTCCTGGCCCTCCTGGAAAAGGGCGAGCGCCTCTCCACCAGCCAGGTGGCCCCCGAGGACCTGAGGCGGACCTACGAGGACCTCCTCGCCACCCACCGCCGGGTCCTCTCCGTGCACGTGTCGGGCCAGCTCTCGGGCACGGTGGCCACCGCTAAAGCGGTGGCCCGGGACTACGGGGGAAGGGTCAAGGTGCTGGACTCCTGGTCCCTCAGCGGAGGGCTTTGGCTGGTCCTGGAGGAGGCCCGGCGGCTCCTAAGGGAAGGGGTATCCTGGGCGCGCCTGGAAGAGGCCGTCCACCCCTACCGGGAACGGGTGCGGGGCTACGTGCTGCCCAAGACCCTGGCCTACCTCCACCGCTCGGGGCGCATCTCCGGCCTGCAGAACCTGGTGGGAAGCCTCCTGCGCGTCCTGCCCGTCCTCGAGGTGAGGGAGGGCAGGGTCCTCCCCGGCCCCCGGGTGCGGGGCTTCGCCGAGGGCCTGCGCAAGGTGGTGGAGGTCTTCCGCCGGGACTTCCCCCAAGGGGCCCTGGTCCACCTGGCCCACGCGGGGAACCCCGAGGGAGCCCTGGCCCTGGGCCAGGGGGTGCGGGCGGAGGGGGTGGAGGTCCTGGCCCTTTTGCCGGCGGGGGCCGCGGTGAGCGTGCACGCCGGGCCCGGAACCGTGGCCCTCTTCGCCGGGCCCAGGAGGTAGGCGGTGCGGGCGGTGGTGCAGCGGGTTTCCGAGGCCTTTGTGGAGGTGGAAGGGGAGGTGGTGGGGAGGATCGGCCAGGGCCTTTTGGTCCTCCTCGGGGTGGGGCAGAAGGACACCCCCGAGGACGCCTTCTACCTGGCCCGGAAGATCGTGGCCCTCCGCATCTTCCCCGACGAGGCGGGGAAGATGAACCTGTCCCTGAAGGAGGTGGAGGGGGAGGTGCTTCTGGTGAGCCAGTTCACCCTCTACGCGGACACCCGCAAGGGCAACCGCCCCTCCTTCGTCCAGGCCGCCCCGCCCGACCAGGGCAAAAGGCTCTACGAGGTGGCCCTCGAGGCCTTCCTGCAGCAAGGGGTCCACGTGGAGACGGGCGTTTACGGGGCCCACATGCGGGTGCACCTGGTGAACGAGGGGCCCGTGACCCTCCTTTTGGACTCGGAGGAGCGGCTCAAACCCCGCTAGGCCAAAAGGGGGCTGGCCGCCCCAGAAGATACCCTTGTCCCAGGCGGTAGCCCGCCCGTAGGAGCCAGGCCCGTTCCTCCTCCCGCTCCACCCCCTCGGCCACCAGGAGCAGGCCGAGCTCCTGAGCCAGGCCCACCACCGACCGAAGGACGGCCTCGGCCCTGGGTTCCCGACCGATGCCCCGGGTAAAGGCCCGGTCCACCTTGACCACGGAGAAGGGGTGGCTGGCCAGGGTTTTCAAGGAGGCGTACCCTTGGCCGAAGTCGTCCAGGGCCAGGCCGAAGCCCATGCGCTTCAAGGCCAGGAGGACCTCCTCGGAACCCGGTTGGGCCAGGGCGTACTCCGTGAGTTCCATGCGCAGCCTCCGCCCCTGGAGCCCCCTGGCCACCTCCAGAAGCCTGGGGTCCAGGAGGGTCTTGGGGGACAGGTTCACGTGGTAGCACGCCCCCGTGTCGGGGAGGGCCCCCACCTGGCGCAACACGTAAAGGTCCAGCTCCGGGATGAGCCCGGCCTCCTCCGCCAGGGGGATGAACTCCGCGGCGGGAACGAACCCCCCTTCCCTGGACCAGCGCAAGAGGAGCTCCAAGGCCACCGGCTTCCCCGTGTCCAGCTCCGCGATGGGCTGGGCGAAGAGGGCCAGGCTCCCCTCCCCTAGGGCCCGCTCCAGGCCGGAAAGGAGTTCGGTCCGCCGCCGGTAGGCCTCCTCCACCTCGAGGTCAAAGAAGGCCAAGCCCCCCCGTCCCTGGGCCTTGGCGCGGCGCAGGGCCAGGTCGGCCCGGCGCAGGAGCGCGGGGAGGGCCCGCCCGTCCCGAGGGGCGAAGACTACCCCCAGGGAGGCCCGCACCCGGACCGGCTGGCCCAGCACCGGCACCGGGTGGGCCAAGGCCTCCTGTAACCGCCGATGGAACGCCTCCACCCCCGGCAGGTCCAGGGGCAGGAGGAAGAGGAACTCGTCCTCCCCCGTGCGGTAAAGGCGGGCCCCCGGGGGCAGAAGGCCCTCTAGGCGCTGGGCCAAGGCCCGAAGGAGGGCATCGCCCCCAGACCGTCCCAGGGCCTCTTGGACCTGGCCGAACCCGTCCAGGTCCAGGAGCGCCAGGGCCACGGGCCCGTCCAGCTGGGGGTGCTCGGCCTCCAAGCGGGCCCGGTTGGGCAGGCCCGTGAGGGGGTCGTGGTAGGTGAGGTAGTGGGCCCTGGTCTGCTCCCGCTCCCACTCCAAAAGCCCCCGGAGCTCCAGGGCCAAGAGCTGGACGGTCTCCCCTACGCTTTGGGGCAGGGGCGCCGCGAAAGAGGCGAAGAAAAGCAGGCCCACCGCCTTTCCCGCCACCTCCAACCGGGCGTAGACGGCCTCGCGAAGCCGCAAGAAGCCCGCCTGGAAGAGGCGGCGCTTCTCCTCGGGCAAGGCCTGGAGGAGGCGCCCCACCTCCTCCCCGCCCAAGCGGCCCCAGGCGGCCAGGCCCAACCCCTGGAACTCCTCCTCCGTGAGGACGAGTTCCCCCAGGCTAGGCTCCATCCCCACCAGGGCGGCAAAGGAGTAAAGGCCGTCCTTCCCCTGCAGGAGAAGCCCGGCCCCGTCCGCCCCCGGCACCGCCTCCAAGGCCTCCCGCAAGAACCCCTGGAGGTGGCCCCGGCCCGCCCCCTGCCGCAAGAAGAGGTCCAGGTGCCGCAGGAGGACTTGCTGCACGCGGTAGAGGCTATATTCCCGGGTGATCTCCCTTCCCGTGGAGGCGTAGGCCACCACCTGCCCCCTGGGGTCCCGCAAGGGGGTGAGGAGCTTGTGCTCCACGAGGAGCTGGCCATCCTTCCTGCGGTTCCAGAAGACCGCCTGGAACACCTGGCCCCGGTCTAGGGTCTCCCAGAGGGCCTGGTAAAAGGCCGCGGGGTGCTTCCCCGACTTGAAGAGGCGGGGGGTTTGCCCCAGAACCTCCTCCGGGGCGTAGCCGGTATGGGCGAAGAGGGCCCGGTTGGCGTAGAGGATGCGCCCCTCCAGGTCGGTGACGAAGATGCCCTCGGGCACCTCCTCCACCACCTGGGCCAGGAGGTGGGCCCGGGCCTCGGCCCGGAAACGCTCCAGGCTCTTCCCCGCCAGGCGGGCCAGGTCCTGAAGCAGCTCCACCTCCTCCGCGTCAAAGGCGTCCGCCTCCGGGGCGTAGACGTTCAAAGCCCCCCAGACCCGCTCCCCCAGGCGGATGGGCAGGGCCGCGGAGGAGGCAAGGCCAAAGGCCCGGGCCCGGGCCCGCCAAGGGCCATATCGGGGGTCCTGGTCTCGGTCCCGAAGCACCTGGGGCATCCCCAGGCGCACCGCCCGGCCCGTGGGGCCCTGCCCCTCCGGGGCCTCATCCCAGCGCACCACCAGGCCCTCCAGATAGGCCACCGCCCCCGCACCCTCCACGGGGCGCACCCGGCCGTCCGCCAGGGCCTCCCCCACCCAGGCCAGGGCGTAGCCCTCCTCCACCAGGAGGGCGCACAGGCCCTTCAGGTACGCCGCCTCGTCCGCGGCCTCGAGGCTCAGCAGGGTAGCCCGGTGCAACACCCTCGCCGCCCGCTCCGCCCGCTCCCGAAGCACCGCCAACGCCAACAGGCCCGCCGCCATCTCCAAGGTGGCCCGGGCCTCGGAGGAAAGCCTGGCCCCGGGCTCCAGGTACAGGTTCAGCACCCCCAGCACCCGCTCCCCCACCTTGAGGGGGTAGAGGGCGTGCCCGTGGGGCGGCATGCCCTCGTAGCGGGTCTCGTGTTCCTCGTCCACTTCCGCAGCGTGGAGGGCCACGCCCGTGAGGCCCACGCGCCCGCAGAGGCACCGCCCCAGGGGCACCCGGGCGCAGAGGGACTTCAGGGGCCCGTCCAGGTTCCTCTCCGCCACCAGGTGGAGGCTCTCCCCCCGCTTCAGGAAGATGGCCCCGGTGGGCTTAAGGGGTAGCCAGGGGATGCCGAGGAGGACCAAAAGAAACCGCTCCAACTTCTTCGGCCAGGAACCTTCCTCCAGAAGCGCCTGGGAGAGGCGCAGGGCCACTTGGGTTCGCCGGGGCATCTCGCAGGCCATTTTAGCCCAGGGCCCCTTACCTGGGAGTGAATTCCCACCCCCGTTCCCCTACCCGGAACCGCCCTCTCATCGCCCTCATGATTCCCCAGGGTACCCTAAAGGGGCTCCCGAAAAGAGGAGTGATTATGGCGAAAGTAGAACCCAAAGACTGGATCCCCCTCATCAAGCCCTACGCCAAACCCAACCTCTCCCGAAGCCTGCGCCAGGTGGCGGACACCCTCCTGCCCCTCCTCCTCCTCTTCTACCTGGCCCATAGGGCCCTTTCCGTCTCCCTCCTCCTCACCCTGGCCCTGGACCTGGTGGCCGCCCTCTTCCTGGTGCGCCTCTTCATCCTCCAGCACGACGCCGGGCACGGCTCCTTCTTCCCCAAGAAGTGGATGAACGACACCCTGGGCTTCCTCGCCGGGGTGCTGACCCTGGTGCCCTACCACCACTGGCAGCTCTCCCACGCCCGCCACCACGCCACGAGCGGCAACCTGGACAAAAGGGGCGTGGGGGACATCTACACCATGACCCTGGAGGAGTACCTGAAGGCCACCCCCTGGCAACGCCTGCAGTACCGCCTCTACCGCAACCCCTTCGTCATGTTCCTCCTGGGGCCCATCTACGTCTTTATGCTCTCCTACCGCCTGCCCTTGGGCTACGGCTCGGAGAAGCCCTCCGTGCGGAACGCCGTGGCCCTCACCAACCTCTTCCTGGTGCTCCTTTGGGTGGGCATCTACCTGGGCTTCGGCCTCAAGACCCTCCTCCTGGTCTACCTCCCCATCCAGTACCTGGCCGGGATGCTGGGCATCTTCCTCTTCTACGTGCAGCACCAGTTTGAGGACGCCTACTGGGAGCACGACCCCCGCTGGGAGTACCTGAAGGCGGCCATGGAGGGAAGCACCTACCTGAAGCTTCCCAAGGTCCTCCAGTGGCTCACGGGCAACATCGGCTTCCACCACATCCACCACCTGGCCCCCAAGATCCCCAACTACCACCTGCCCAAGGTGCAGGAGGAGGTGGACCTGGTCCGGGTGGCCCCCACCGTGACCCTGAAGGACGCCCTTAGGATGGCCTTCGCCGACCTGCACCTCCACGACGAGGAGAGCCGCAAGCTGGTGGGCTTCAAGGAGGCCCACCGGCGCCTGCGGGAAGCGGCCAGGCTCGCTAGTGGCGGAAGTGGCGCACGCCCGTGAACACCATGGCCATCCCCGCCTCGTCCGCCGCCTTGATGGAATCCTCGTCCCGCACGCTCCCCCCGGGTTGGATGATGGCGGCGATGCCGAAGGAGGCGGCCAGGCGCACCACGTCGTCAAAGGGGAAGAAGGCGTCCGAGGCTAGGACTGCCCCCTTCGCCTTCTCCTTGGCGGTCTTCAGGGCGTGCTTGGCCGCGGCGTAGCGGTTGGTCTGCCCCACCCCGATGCCCAGGGTCTGGCCGTCCTTGGCCACCACGATGGCGTTGGAGCGGGCGTGCTTCACCACCTTCCAGGCGAAGAGGAGGTCGGGCCAGAGGGCCTCTTCCGGGGCCTTGGCCGTGACCACCTTCAGCGCCACGGGGTCCTCGGTGTCCGCGTCCTGAAGGAGCACCCCACCCCTTAGCCGCCTCAGGTCCAGGTAGGGGCCCCGGGCGGGGAAGGGCACCTGGAGGAGGCGCAGGTTCTTCTTCTTGGCGAGGACCGCCAGGGCCTCGGGGCTGAAGGCGGGGGCCAGGACCACCTCCAAGAAGACCCCCGCCATGGCCTCGGCCGTGGCCCCGTCCACGGGGCGGTTGAGGGCCACGATGCCCCCGAAGATGGAGACGGGGTCGGCCTCGTAGGCCTTGCGGTAGGCCTCCAGGGGGCTCTCCCCCAGGGCCACCCCGCAGGGGTTCTGGTGCTTGACGGCCACGCAGGCGGGCCCCTCAAACTCCGACACCAGGTTCCAGGCGGCCTCGGCGTCCAGGTAGTTGTTGAAGCTCATGGCCTTGCCCTGGAGAACCCGGGCCTGGAGAAGGGGCCCCTCTTCCCCGGCCACCCGGTACAGGGCCGCCTCCTGGTGGGGGTTTTCCCCGTAGCGCAAAGGGGCTTCCCGCTTGAGGGGGAGGAGCTTCTCCTCGGGGAACTTCTCCCCGGCGAGCCACTCCGCGATGGCGGCATCGTAAAGGGCGGTGTGGGCGAAGGCCTTGCGGGCAAGCTCCCGGCGGAAGGCCGGGGTGGGGCCTTGGCGCAAGGCCTCGAGGACCTTCCCGTAGTCCTCGGGGTCGCAGACGGGGAGGACCGCCAGGTGGTTCTTGGCCGCCGCCCGGAGCATGGCGGGCCCCCCGATGTCAATCTGCTCCAGGGCCTCTTCCCAGGAGGCCCCCCGGGCCACCGTCTCCCGGAAGGGGTAGAGGTTCACCGCCAAGACCCCGATGCGCTCAAAGCCCAGGGCCCTGAGCTCCTCCTCCTGGTCGGGCCGGGCCAGGAGGGCGGCGTGGACCTTGGGGTGGAGGGTCTTGACCCGGCCCTCGAGGACCTCCGGGAAGCCCGTGAACTCGGAGACGGAGGTGACGGGAAGCCCCGCCTCCGCCAGGGCCCTGTGGGTCCCCCCGGTGGCCAGGAGGCGGAAGCCCAGGGCGAGGAGCCCCCTGGCGAAGTCCACAAGCCCCCTTTTGTCGGAAACGGAAAGGAGCGCCCACATAAGCGCATTTTACGGGCTAGACTAAGGGGGATGGGGATCTACGAGGCCATCAAGGAGACCATCAAGGAGGCCATGAAGGCCCGGGACCAGAAGACCCTGGACTTCGCCCGGGTGGTGAAGGCGGAGCTGGACCGCAAGGGGGACGGCAAGCCCCTCCCCGACGCCGAGGCGGTGAAGGTGCTCAAGGCCCTGAAGGAGATCGCCCTGGAGCAGGGCAACCCCTTCGAGGTGGAGTTCCTGGACCGGTTCCTCCCCAAGGAGATGAGCGAGGAGGAGCTGGAGGCCTGGATCCGGGAGCACATAGACTTCTCCCAGTTCAAAACCCCCCTGGCGGCCATCGGGGCGGTGACCAAGGCCTTGGGCCCCAAGGCGCCGGGGGACAAGGTGCGGCGGGTCATCGAGCGGATGACGCGATGAGCCCCTGGAAAAGGCTTTCCCTGGAGGAGATCCTCTCCGAGCCCGTGCGCCTGGTGCGGGAAAGGCTCCGCACCCACACGGGCAAGGAGCTCACCTACATCTACCGCCCGGGGCCCGTGGCGGCCAGCTTCGTCCTGCCCGTAACCGAAAGGGCCACCGCCCTCCTCATCCGCCAGTACCGCCATCCCACGGGAAAGTTCCTCCTGGAGATCCCCGCGGGCAAGGTGGACGCGGGGGAAACCCCCGAGGAGGCAGCCCGGCGCGAGCTTTTGGAGGAGGTGGGGGCCCGGGCCCGGGAAGTCCTCTCCCTTCCCCCCTTCCACCCCCAGCCCTCCTTCACCGCCGTGGTCTTCCACCCCTTCCTGGCCCTGGGGGCGGAGGTGGTGGCCGAGCCCCACCTGGAAGACGGGGAACTCCTGGAGCCCGTGGAGTTGCCCTTGCGGGAACTCTACGCCCTCCTGGAGGGGGGAAGGGTGGAAGACGCCTCCACCGCCCTCACCCTCTTCTACGCCAGGCCCCACCTCCTGGCCCGGGGCCTGCTCTAAACCCCCCGCAAAACCCTGCGTTCTCCCCGCATAAAGTGCCCCTGGGAAAGGGCCTATCCCCCTGGTAGACTGGCCCCGTATGAAACCGGAAGTGAGGACGCCCCTCCCGGGGCCCAAGGCCAAGGCCCTCCTGGAAAAAGGGGAGGCTCTGCTTTCCCCCAGTTACGTCCGGCCCTACCCCTTCGTCCCCGCCAAGGGCCAGGGGGTCTTCCTGGAGGACGTGGACGGCAACGTCTTCTTGGACTTCATGGCGGGCATCGCCGTGAACACCACGGGCTACGCCCACCCCCGGGTCCTGGAGGCGGTATCGGCGCAGGCGGCGCGCTTCGCCCACGTCTGCTTCTCCGACTTCACCCACGAGCCCACCCTCTCCCTGGCCGAGCGCCTGGTGGCCAAACTGGGCCGAGGCTACCGGGTCTTCTTCGGGAACTCGGGGACGGAGGGGATTGAGGCCGCCATCAAGCTGGTGCGCCACCACACGGGCCGCCCCTACCTCCTGGCCTTCACCGGGGCCTTCCACGGCCGGAGCCTGGGGGCGCTTTCCCTCACCGCCAGCAAGAGCGCCTACCGCAAGGGCTTCTCCCCCCTCCTTCCCGGGGTGGTGCACGTACCCTTCCCCAACCCCTTCCGCCCCCCCTTGGGGGCGGGCCCCGGGGAGGTGGGGGAGGCGGTCTTGGACCACCTGGAGCACCTCTTCCGCACCACCTTGCCCCCGGAGGAGGTGGCCGCCTTCTTCGTGGAGCCGATCCAGGGGGAAGGGGGCTACGTGGTGCCCCCGGCGGGCTTCCTCCCCAAGCTCAAGGCTCTCCTGGAGCGCCACGGCATCCTCCTGGTGGCCGACGAGGTGCAGACCGGGGCCGGGCGCACGGGGCGGTTTTTCGCCCTGGAGCACGAGGGGGTGGAGGCGGACGCCTACGTGCTGGCCAAGGGGCTGGCCTCGGGCTATCCCCTAAGCGCCCTCCTCTTCCGGGAGGAGCTGGGAAGCTGGCGGCCCGGGGCTCACGGCACCACCTTCGGCGGGCAGGCGGTGGCCGCGGCGGCGGCCCACGCCACCCTGGACCTCCTGGAGGCGGGCCTCATGGAAAACGCCGCCCAGGTGGGGGCCTACCTCCTAGGGGAGCTCAAGGCCATGCAGGGGCGCTTCCCCTTCCTGGGGGACGTGCGGGGGCGGGGGCTCATGATCGGGGTGGACTTCGGCTCCCCCGAAAGGGAGCGGCCCGACCTCCGGGACAAGGCGGTGGCCCTGGCCTTCCAAAAGGGGCTCCTCCTCCTCCCCGCGGGGCCCTCCGCCCTTAGGATCGCCCCGCCCCTCGTCCTGAACCGGGAGGAGGCCGCCTTGGGCCTCGAGATCCTGGAGGAGGTCTTCCGCAGCCTGTAGCCCCTCGGGGCCATGACAGGGCCCCCATGCTGGCTTGCGCCAGCATGGGGTGTATTGCTGGGCCCCCGTGCCGGCATGGGCCGGCACGGGGTAGGCTCACCGGGGCTCCCCGGGCCAGTCCCCCACCACCCCGGGGGCGGCCCACTCCATGGTGAGGAGCTCCTCGAGGGTGGCCTTCCTGCCCGCGGGAACCCGGACCACCCCCTTGCGGTCCTGGATGGGGCCGGTGAAGGGGTCAAAGGTGGGCTTTGGGCTTTGCATGTCCTTGAGAAGGGCCATGATGCGGTCGTAGACCGGGACCTCCTTGCCCCCCACCCGCATCCGGGCCTTCTGCAACAGGGGCACGTGCTTGGGGTTGATGGGCACGCCGTAATCCGCCCCCATCTCCACCGCCCCGTGCTGGAGGAGCCAGAAGTAGTCCACCTTGTCCAGGTTCTTGGCGGTGTAGACCCCTTCCCGCACCTTCTTCAGGAAATCCACGTAGATGACGTCCCAGTGCACGATCTGCCCCGAGACCACGTGGTCTTTGGCGAACCTGAGCATGGGGGTGTAGTGGCCGAAGGAGTAGGCGCCCTTCTTGGCCGCGGTCTGGATCACCGTGGGGGTGTCCTCGGTGAAGGCGAAGACGTCGGCCCCTTGGGCGAGGAGGGCCTCCGTGGCCTCCCGGGCCTTGGCCGGGTCGTACCAGGCGTTGATCCAGCGCACCAGCACCTGGGCCTTGGGGTTCACCGCCCGCACTCCAAGGGCGAAGGCGTTGATGTGCCGCTTCACCTCGGGGATGGGGAAGGCGGCCACGTATCCCACCTTGCCCGTCTTGGAGAGGGCCCCCGCCGCCAGGCCGTTCAGGTAGTAGACCTGGTAGAAGTCGGCCATGTAGGTGGCCACGTTGGGGGCCCGCTTGATCCCGGTGGCGTGGGCGAAGAGGACGCTCGGGTACTTCTTGGCGGCCTCGAGGACCGCCTCCATGTACCCGAAGCTGGTGGCGAAGACCACCTGGCACCCCTCCCGCACGAAGCGGTCAATGACGGGCAGGGCCTGGACCTCGGGCACGCTTTCCACGTACCGGGTCTCCAGCCAGGGCAGGGCGGCCTCCGCCTTCTTCCGCCCCACGTCGTGGGCGTAGGTCCAGCCCGCGTCCCCGATGGGACCCACGTAGAGGAAACAGGCCTTCAGCTTCTCCCCTTGCCCCAGGGCCAGGCCCAGGGCCAGGATCCACAGCACCCAAAGCTTTCTCATCCCTCACCTCCCCCGCTCAAAGGGCACGCCCAGGGCCTTGGGGGCCCGGGTGCGGCCCGAGAGGGCCAGGACCAGGATAACCAGGAGGTAGGGCATGGCGGCGAAGGCCTCGGACGGTATAGGTACACTGCCCTGGAGGCGGAACTGCAGGAAGAAGAGAAGCCCGAAGAGGTAGGCGAAAAGCACCGCCCTCAGGGGCTGCCAGGCGGCCAGGATCACCAAGGCGATGGCCACCCAGCCGAGCCCCGAGGTCATCCCGTCCGTCCAGGAGGGGCGGTAGGCCAAGGAGAGGTAGGCCCCCGCAAGCCCGATGAGCCCTCCCCCCACCCCCAGGGCCAGGTAGCGCACCCCGTCCACGTTCACCCCGAAGAGGTCGGCCGCCTTGGGGTTCTCCCCCACGCTCCGCAGGTAGAGGCCCAGGCGGGTGCGCAGGAGGAGGTGGTGCAAGACCACGGCAAGCCCCAGGGCCCAGAGGGCAAAACCCCCTTCCGGCAGGGGGCTCTCCAGGGGTACCCCCTCGTAGCGCTTGCCCAGAAGCCCCGAGGCCCCAAGCCCCAGGGCGGCCACCGCCAGCCCCGCCACGAACTGGTTGGCCCGCAGGGTGATGGCGAAGACCCCCAGGAAAAGCCCCAGCACCCCCCCTACCCCCACCCCGGCGGCGACCCCCAGGTAGGGCCCGGCCTCCTGGGCCACGGCGAAGGCCGCCAGGGCGGCGAGGGCCATCATGCCCTCCACCCCCAGGTTCACCACCCCACCCCGCTCGCCCAGGAGCGCCCCCAAGGAGGCCAGGAGGATGGGGGTGCCAAAGAGGACCGCGCGCAACAAGGCCTCTTCCATCAGCGCCTCCAGATCAGGCGGTGGCGGCTTGCCGCCTCGGCCCCGATGAGGGCCAAAAGCAAGAGCCCCGCCACCACGTCCACCACGCGAAAGGGCATGGAAAGGGAAAGCTTCAGGGCATCCCCCCCGGCGAGGATGAGGCCCAAAAGGGGGGCGGTGAGGAGGACCCCAAGGGGGCGCCCCCGGGCCAGCCACGCCGCCAGGATGGCGGTGAACCCGTAGCCCAAGGAGATCTGGGCGGGCTCCAGGAGCCTGTGGTGGATCCCCGCCACCTCCCCCACCCCGGCGAAACCCGCCAGGATGCCGGAAACCAGGGCCGCCCCCAGGAGGAGCCTCCCCCCGTTGAGGCCCAAATACCGGGCCGCCAGGGGGTTTTCCCCCAACACCCGCCAGGCGAAGCCCAAGGGGGTGCGGAAGAGGAGGAGGTGCAAGAAGGCCGCGGCCAACACCCCGAGGCCGAGGGTGGGCCAGTGGACGAGGCTTTCCCCCAGGCGGGGAAGCTCGGCCTCGGGGGGAAACCGGTCCGTGTAGAGGAAGCCGAAGACGAACTGCCCCTTCCAGGGCCCCGCCACCAGGTAGACCACCAGGTAGTAGGCCAGGTAGTTCTGCATCAGGGTGGTGAGGATCTCGCTGGCCCCGAAGCGCACCCTGAGCCAGGCGGCAAGCCCCACCCAAAGGGCCCCCAAGGCCCCCCCGAGGAGGAACATGAGGGCGGGGGTCCAGGGGCCTGGGGGCAGGAAGAGGGCCACGTAGGCCGCCCCCACCGCCCCCAGGAGGAGCTGCCCCTCGGCCCCGATGTTGAAAAAGCCCACGCGGAAGGCCAGGGCCAGCCCCGAGCCGATGAGGAGGAGGGGGATGCTCCGCCGGGCCACCTCCGCCAGGCCCAAGGGGTCCCCCAAGGGGGAGAGCATGAGGGCGTAGGCCCTGGCGGGGTGGACCCCGTAGGCCAGGAAAAGCCCCCCTAGGGCCAGGAGGGCGAGGGCCAGGAAGAGGGCGTAGGCCAGGACCACCTTCTTGGGGCTCGGGCTAGGGTCCAGCTCCCACCTCATGCCCGCCCCTCCGTCATCATGCGCCCAAGCCGCTCCCGGTCCGCCGCCTCCCGGGGAACGGGCCCCACCATCCGCCCGTGGTACAGGGCGGCCACCCGGTGGGAGAGGGCCAGGATCTCGTCCAGGTCCTCGCTCACCAAAAGGACCGCCGCCCCCTGGCGCACCAGGTCCAGGATGCGCCCGTGCACCTCCTCCGCCGCCCCCACGTCCACCCCGTAGGTGGGATGCATGGCCAAGAGGAGCCTGGGCCCGCGCCCAAGCTCCCGGGCCAGGATCACCTTCTGGACGTTGCCCCCGGAGAGGAAGCGCACGGGGGTGCGGGGGGAAGGGGCCGCGATGCGGTACTGGGCCATGAGGGCCGCCGCGTCCCTTTCCAGGGAGCGGTAGTCCAGAAGCCCCTTTGGGGCGTACTCCCGGTACGTGCGCAGGGCCAGGTTCTCCGCCACGCTCATCCCCCCCACCACGCCCACGGCCCGCTCCTCGGGGATGTGGGCCACGCCCAAGGCGAAGAGGCGGGCGGGGTCTTGGGGCAGGGGCTTTCCCCGAAGGCGCACCTCCCCCCGGAAGGGCCTTAGGCCCGCCAGGGCCTCCAGGAGTTCCGTCTGGCCGCTCCCCGCCACCCCCGCCACCCCCAGCACCTCCCCCGCGCGCAGGGTGAAGGAAACCCCCTGGACGGGAAAGCCGTGCCGGGGCACCAGGAGGTCCTTGACCTCCAGGACCACCTCCTCCCCCGGGGGCGGCACCCGGGGGGGCGGGGCCACGCTCCGCCCCACCATGAGCCGGACCAGGAGGTCCTTGTGGGCCTCCTCCCGCCTCACCTCCCCCACCTTCTCCCCTCCCCGCAGGACCGCGATCCGGTCGGCCACGGCGAGGACCTCGTCCAGCTTGTGGCTGATGAAGATCACGGAAAGGCCCAGGGCCTTGAGCCTACGCACCTCCTGGAAGAGGTCCTCCGCCTCCTTGGGGGTGAGGACGCTGGTGGGCTCGTCCAGGATGAGGACCTTGGGGCGGTTGAGGAGGGCGCGGAGGAGCTCCACCCGCTGTTTTTCCCCCGCGGAGAGCCGGGCCACGGGGGCCTCGAGGTCCACCCCCAGGGGATGGTCCCGGAGGAGGGCCTGAAGCCGGCGCACCAGGCCCCGCCGGCTGAAGAAAAGGGGCAGGTCCAAGCCCAGGGCCAGGTTCTCCGCCACCGTGTGGGCCTCGATGAGCTCCGGGTGCTGGGGCACCAGGGCGATGCCCAGGCGCTGGGCCGCCCGGGGGGAGGGGATGCGCACCTCCTTTCCCTCCAGGAAAATCCGCCCCTCGTCGGGGGCGTAGAGGCCGTAGAGGAGGCTCACCAGGGTGGTCTTCCCCGCCCCGTTCTCCCCCAGGAGGGCCAGGACCTCCCCCCGGCCCACCTCGAGGCTCACCCCCCGGTTGGCCACCACGGGGCCAAAGCGCTTGGTGATGTTTTCCAGCCGCAGCATGGGAGGGCCCTTGGGCCCGGCCCTGAGGATACCACGGCCCATCACCCTTCCGCCAAAAGCCCCTCCAGGTCCTCCCGGGGCCTCAGGACCTCAAAGCCCTCCCCGGTCCAGAGGAGCTCCAAGGGCCTGGGGGTGTCCAGGTAGGTGAGGGCCATGCTGGCCCCGTAGGCCCCGGCCTCGAGGAAGGCCAGGGCATCCCCCTCTTTGGGCCTCGGGAGCCGCACGCCCCGGGCCATCACGTCCCCCGCCTCGCAGGCGGGCCCCGCCAGGTCAAACACCTCCTCCTCCCCACCCTCGTAGAGGGGAAGGACGGGATGAAAGGCCCCGTAGAGGGCCGGGCGCAGCAGGGTGGTCATGCCCGCGTCCAAGACTAGGTAGGGCCTCCGCGTGCGCTTGAGGGCCACCACCCGGGCCACCAGCACCCCGGCCTCCGCCACCAGGTACCGGCCAGGCTCCAGGAAAACCTTCGCCCCGTACCGCCGGGCCAGGGCCTCCATGGGGGCCTGTAGGCTTTCCAAGGGCAACCGGAGCCCAAACCCGCCCCCCAGGTCCAGCACCGCCACCCGCCCCACCTCCGGGAAGAGGGCCTCCAAGACCCGGTATCCCTCCAGGAAATCCTCCACCCGGTCCAGCTTGGAACCCGGGTGCAGGTGCAGGCCGCGCACGTCAAGGCCCAGGTCCCGGGCCAGGCGAAAGAGGCGGGGCACCTCCTCCGGCAGCACCCCGAACTGGCTCTCTCCGCTCCCCGTGGCCAGGTGGGGATGGGTGGCCACGGGAAGGTCGGGGTTCACCCGGAGCAAGGCCCGGGCGCCGGGAAGCACCCGGGCCACCCGGCGCAGGTCGCTCTCCGAGTCCAGGACCACCCAGGGGACCTGCCCCTGGAGAGCCCGGAGGGCCTCCTCCGCCTTAGCCGGGCCGTTGAAGACCACCTCCTCCGGGGCGAAGCCCGCCCGGTAGGCGCGCAGGACCTCCCCCAGGGAGACGGCCTCCGCCCCCAGCCCCAGGCCCCGCAGGCGGCGGAGAAGCCCGAGGCGCGGGTTGGCCTTCAGGGCGTAAAAGAGCCGGGCCCGGGGAAAGGCCGCTTTGAGCCTCGCCACCTGGACCTCCACCCGGGTCCAGTCGTAGGCGTAAAAGGGCGTGGGGTAACGGGCCAGGGCCTCCTTCAAGGCGGCGAGGAAGCGCGGGGACACCGCCCTCACCCCTTCAGGCTCCCCAGGGTCAGGCCCTGGATGAAGTAGCGCTGGGCCAGGAGAAAGACCAGGATGGGGGGAAGGGTGCCTAGGGTGAGCCCGGCCATGAGCACGGTCCACTCCGTGGAGAACTGCCCCTGGAACACGGCAAGCCCCACGGTGAGGGGGCGCATCTCCAGGGAGTTGGTGACGATGAGGGGCCAGAGGAAGCTGTTCCAACCCGCGAGGAAGGTGAAGGTGCCCAAGGTGGCTAGGGCGGGCGCCGCCAGGGGCAGGGCCACCCTCCAGTACACCTGCCAGGGCGTGGCCCCGTCCACGATGGCCGCCTCCTCCAGCTCTCTGGGGAGTTGCAGGAAGTGCTGCCGCATGAGGAAGATGGCGAAGGCGTCAAAGAGGCCCGGAAGGATGAGGGCGTAGTAGGTGTCCACCCAGCCCAGGTTCCGCATGAGGATGAAGAGGGGAATGATGAGCACGTGCACGGGGATCATGAGGGTGGCCAGGAAGAGGAGGAAAAGCCCCCCCTGGCCCCGGAAGCGGAAGCGGGCGAAGGCGTAGCCCGCCATGGCCCCGCTGGTGAGGTTCAAGAGGGTGAGGCCCAAGGCCACGAGGAGGGAGTTCAGGTACCAGCGCCCGAAGGGAACGGCGGTCACCACCCGGTAGTAGTTCTCCCAGTGGAGCTCCCGGGGCCAAAGCTCCACGGGGAGGTCGAAGACAGATCCCGGGGCCTTCAGGCTGGTGGAGACCATCCAGAAGAAGGGGACGAGCATGGTGAGCCCCCCCAAGAGGAGGAAGAGGAAGACCAGGGCGTCCCAAAGCCGGCCGAGAAGCCTCATGCCTCCTCCAAAACCCAGCGCCGCCTGAGGACCCACTGGAGGTACGTGAGGGCGAAGAGGATGAGGAAGAGGACCCAGGCGATGGCGGAAGCGTACCCCATCTCAAAGGGGAAGGTGCCGAAGGCCTTCCGGTAGAGGTAGAGCATGAGCACGTTGGTGCTGTCCAAGGGGCCACCCCCGGTCATGGTGTAGATGAGCCCGAAGACCTGAAACCCCCCGATCATGGCGAGGAGGGTGTTGAGGAACACGGTGGGGGAAAGAAGGGGCAAGACCACATAGAAAAAGCGCTGAAGGCTGTTGGCCCCGTCCAGGCTGGCCGCCTCCAGGTACTCCCGGTTGATGCCCTGGAGCCCGGCGAGGAAGATGAGCATGCGGAGGCCCACCCCCGCCCACACGGCGGCCAGGATCACCCCCCACATGGCAAAGGCGGGGTCGGAAAGCCACCCTGGCCCCTCCTTGGCCAGCCAGACCACGGGGCCCGGGGGCTCCCACCCCAGCAAGCCCCAGAGGGCCAGAAGCCTCTCCCCCACCCAGCGCAGGAAGAGGTTCACCGGCCCCACGGTGGGGTTGAGCACCCAGCGCCAGAGGAGCCCCACCGCCACCACGCTGGTCACCGTGGGGAGGAGGTAAAGGGTGCGCAGGAGGCGCACCCCCGGCCAGGGCCGGTTGAGGCCTAGGGCCAGAAGGAGGGCCAGGACGATCTCCAAGGGAACGGCCACCCCCACGTAGAAGAGGGTGTTGAGGAAGGCCTTGTGGAAAACGGGGTCCTCGAGGAGGCGGCGGTAGTTGGCCAGGCCCACCCAGTTCTCCCGAACTGTCTCCAGGTTCAGGGGGCGCAGGCCATCGTAGCTCACGAAGGAGAGGAGGAGGCTCGCCAGGATGGGCCCCAGGTTGAAGGCCAGGAAGCCCACCAAGGAGGGCAGGAGGAAGAGGAGGGGGAAACGGGCGTAGGCGCGCATGGGGCCTCCTGGCCCAGTGGGCTAGCGGCGCTTCCGCTCCGCCTGGACCTCGTCCAGGATCTTCTGCACCTGGGGGGCCACCCCGTCCAAGGCCCCCTTCAGCTCCGCCTTGCCCTGCCACACGGGCTCGAGGGCCTTGTTGATGAGCTGCAGGGCCTCGTTCCAGCGCTCAAAGGTCTCCGTGGGCCTGGCGGTGCGGTTCACGGTGAGGAAGTACTGCTGGTTCTTGGGAGGGGGCGGGACGAAGAAGTCCTTGAGGCCCTGGATGCTCCTCTCCACGTTCTTCACGTCCACCCCCCGGGCGGGGATGATGAGGCCCGTCTTGGTGAAGGCCTGGCTGGCCTCCGGCCCCGCCAGGAAGGAGAGGAGCTTCCAAGCGGCCTCGGGGTTCTTGGTGCCCGCGGCCATGACCCAACCAGAGCCGTCAATGTCCACCACGCTCCCCGCCTTGCCCCGGGGGAAGGGAACCACGTCAAAGTCAAACTTGGCCCGGGCCTTCAGGGTGGGCACCCGCCAGCGCCCGTCCACGATCATGCCGGTCTGCCCGTTCAGGAACATGGTGAAGGCCCCCCGGTCCTGGGCCTCCTCGGGGGTGGGGGCCACGTGGTGCTTGTACCGCAGGTCCAGGTAGAACTGGAGCCCCTCTAAAGAAGCCGGACTGTTGAGCAGGAACCGGCTGTGGTCCGGGGCGTAGAAGCGCCCCCCCGCCGACCAGACCCAGGGCTGCCAGAAGAGGTAGAAGGTCTGGAAGGAAACCCCCCACTGCACCCGGCGCCCGTCCTTTTCCACCGTGAGGGCCTTGGCGTAGCGCAGGAAGTCCTCCCAGGTCCAGTCGGGGCTAGGGTCGGGCAGGCCCGCCTTCCGCAGGAGGTTGCGGTTATAGAAGACCACTAGGTTGGAAACGTCCCGGGGAAGGCCGTACTGGGCCCCGCCCCACTGGAAGGCCTTGAGGATGCCGGGGAAGATGTCGCCCGTGGGGTAGTTGTCCCGCTTGAGGTAGGGGTCCAAGGGCTTGAGCACGCCCCTCGAGGCCATCCCGGGGAAGTCTATGTTGTTGAGGAAAAAGACGTCCGGGGGCGTGCCCGCGGCGATCATGGCGGTGATCTTGGCCAGGTACTCGTTGGAGGGGATGTTGATGTACTCCACCTGGATGCCGGGGTTTTTCTCCTGGAAGAGGCGGAGAACCTGCTGGTAAGCCTGGATCTCCTCCTGGCTTCCCCAGCTGGCCAAGACCAGCTTCTGGGCCGAGGCCAGTCCCAAAAGGACCAAAAGGGCCACAAGCATTCCTCTCATGGTTCACCTCCAAACACCCACTGCCCGGTGGGGGTATACACCCCCGCCAGGGCTTCCAACGCGGCCCGCACCTGGACCGCGCGGTAGCCGTGTGTGGCCAGGTAGCCCTCGGGCCTTCCCCCCAGGTGGCTTAGGTCGTCGGGGTTGCCGAGGGCCACCACGTAGAGGGGCTTTCCCAAGGAGGCCAGGGCCCGGTAGAGGGCCCTCTGCCCCGCCTTGAAGTCCCCGAGCCAGTGGAAGGTGGATAGGACCACCCGCTCCGCCCTCTTGGCGGCGGCCAGGGCCTCCGCAATCTCCTCCGGGGTGGGGTCCTCTCCCAGGTTCTTCCCTGCGCTCCCCGGGAGGTAGATGGGGGCCAGGTCAGCCAGGGTAGGCTCGGCCCCGTAGCGGGTCGTCACCCTGAGGCCCAGGACCAGGGTTCCCGGCCCCGGGATGGGGAGGGCGCCGAAGCGGTGCACCACCCCTCGGCGGGCGGCCTCGAGGGCCAGGGCCTCCTCCTCCTTAGGGGTGAAGGCGCAGGTGCCCGGGCCCGCCAGGAGGGAAAGGGCCCGCCTTTTGGCCTCCTCGGCCCGGGCCTTGGGGATCTCCTTGCCCAGGGCCCGGGTGAGGCGGGCGTGGACCTCGAGGACGGCCCCCTCGTCGGGCTCCAAAAGGAGCAGGTCCGCCCCCGCCTTCACCGCCAGGAGGGCCGCCTCCCCGGCCCCGTAGTTCCGCTTGATGGCCCCCATGGCCATGTCGTCCGTGAGGACGGCCCCCTTGAAGCCCAGCTCCTTGCGCAAAAGCCCGGTGAGGATGGCGGGGGAGAGGGTGGCGGGAAGCCTGGGGTCCAGGGCGGGGAAGAGGATGTGGGCGGTCATCAGGGCGGGCATCCCCGCGGCCACGTAGCGGCGGAAGGGCAGGAGTTCCACCCGTTCTAAGGCCTCGCGGGGCTTGTCCACCCGGGGAAGGTCCAGGTGAGAGTCGGTCTGGGTGTCCCCATGGCCAGGAAAGTGCTTGCCCACGGGCCTTGCCCCGGAGCGCAGGACCCCGCGGGCGAAGGCGAGGGCCATGCGGGCCACCCGCTCGGGGTCGGCCCCGAAAGACCGGATCCCGATGATGGGGTTTTGGGGGTTCACGTTCACGTCCAGCACCGGGGCCAGGTTCACGTCCGCCCCTAGGCGGCGCACCTGGCAGCCCAAGGCCCAGCCCACCCGCTCCACCAGCCCCTCATCCCCGCTGGCGGACAGGGCCATGGCGGGGGGGAAGCGCACCACCCCCTCCCGGTAGGTGGTGAAGGGCCCGCCCTCCTGGTCCACCATCACCACCAGCCTGGGGTCAAAAGCTTTAAGGCGCCGCACCAGGCCCTGGGGGTCCCGCCGCAGGTTGGAGGGGTAGAGGATCACCCCCGCGGGGCGGACCCGCTCCAAAAGACCCCACGGGGGCTCCTCCTCCTTGAAGCTCACCACCAGGAAGTTTCCCGCCTGCGCCGCCGCCATACCCATGCCCAAGGCCAGAGCCAGAAGCCTCACCCCCTCACCTCCGCCAAAGCGCCCCGTACCCCCTTGGCCTCCAAAAGCCCCTCCGCCGCCTCGGGGGAAAGGCCCAGGGCCACCAAGGCGGCGAGGGCCGGGTCGGGATACTCCTTAAGGAGGTCCAAGGCCTCCTTCTCCCCCACCCCGGCCAGCTCCGCCACCATCCCCGCCCCCCGCTGGCGGAGCTTCTCGTTGCTGGCCCGCATCCGGGCCATGCGGTTCCCGTAGACCCGGCCCAGGAGGACCATGGCCAGGGTGGAAAAGAGGTTCAAGGCGGCCTTCTGGGCGGTCCCGGCCCCAAGCCGCGTGCTCCCGGCGATGACCTCGGGGCCCGTGTCCAGGAGAACGGGATGGTGGGCCTCCCGCAACAGGGGGGCGCCGGGGTTGTTGGCGAAGGCCACCGTCAAGGCCCCAGCCTCCTTGGCCCCCAGGAGGACCCCGAGGGTGTAGGGGGTGGTGCCGCTCGCCGCCACCGCCACCAGGACATCCCCCGGGGCCAGGCCGCGCCCCTCCCTAAGCCCTTCCTCCAGGTCGTCCTCTGCGCCCTCCACCGCCTGGAGGAAGGCCTCCTTCCCCCCGGCGAGGAGGAAGCGTACCCGGGAGAAGCCGAAGGTGGGGAAAAGCTCCACCCCGTCCAGCACAGCCAGGCGGCCGCTGGTCCCGGCTCCGGCGTACACCAGATGGCCACCTTCCCTTAGGCGCCGGGCCGCCTCCAAGGCCGCCTCCTTGAGAAGGGGGAGGGCGGCTTTGAGGGCGGAGAGGGCTCGGAGCTGCCCCTCATAGAGGGCCTCCAGGACCTCCTCCGGGGGCCACAGGTCCAGATCTCGGTAGCGCTCCGCCCAAACCTCCGTCATGGCACCTCCGCGGCCAGGGCGTTGGCCACCGCCCGGCGCAGGGGAGCGATGGAGGGGCGGTGGCGGGTGGGGTGGACGGCGTTGGTGAGGAGGGCCCAGGCGTACCCCCGCTCCGGGTCCACGAAGGCCGCCACCCCGGTGAACCCCGTGTGCCCGAAGGCCTTCTCCGAGGCTAGACTCCCCCCTTGCCAGCCCGGGCGCTTCCTTTCCCAGGAAAGAAGCCTCTCCCCGTGGGGGCGGAGCATCTCCTCCAGGGCGGCCCGGGAAAGCCAGCGCCCCTGAAGGATAGCCAAAAGCTCCTCCAAAAGGCCCTCCAGGGTGCCGAAAAGCCCCGCGTGCCCCGCCACGCCCCCCAGGGCGAAGGCGTTCTCGTCGTGGACCTCGCCCCTAAGGACCCTCCCCCGCCAGGGGCAGCGCTCCGTGGCCACGCTTCTCTCCGGGGGAGGGGCGAAGGTAAGCCCCTCGGGCAAGGCAAACTGGGCCAAGGGCCGCCCCCAAACCCGCTCCAGGAGGATGCCTAAGAGCATGTAGCCGATATCGGAGTACACGGCCTCCCCCAGGGGCCAGGGGTGCTGGAGGAGGCGGGCCTTGAGGGCCTCCCCCTGGCCCCAGGTGTACACGGCCTCCCAGGCGGGAAGGCCCGCGGTGTGGGCGAGGAGTTCCCGCACCGTCTTGCCCTTCAGGGGATGGTCCTTGAGCCAGAGGAGGTCGGGAAGGTGGGCGGCCAGGGGGTCGTCCAGGTCCAAAAGCCCCTCCTCCACCGCCCGCAACACCTCCTTAAGGGTGAAGAGGGGCTTGGTGAGGCTGGCCAGGTCAAAATAGAAACCGGCCTCGAGGGGCACCGCTTCGGGCTCCCGCTGGGCTAGGCCCAGGTGGAAGGCCTGGCGGCGGCCATCGGCGAAGACCACCCCAAACGCCGCCCCCGGCACCACGCCCCGGGCCACGGCCTCCTCCAGGATCCGCCTCACCCGCATGGCCTAGAGTTTACTTGGCAAACGATTGGTATGCAAGTGGTATGCTTAGGGGGGTCCGCGGGACCCCCGGGAAAGGAAGGTGAACCCTTGGCGGCCACGGGACCCAGATACCTCCGGCTGGCGGAAGAGCTGAAGGCGGCCCTCCTCCGGGGCACCTACGGGAAGGCCCTACCCCCGGAAAGGGCCCTGGCCCAAGCCCTGGGCGTCTCCCGCGTGACCCTGCGCCGGGCCCTGGCGCTTTTGGAAGAGGAGGGGCTTCTGGTGCGCCGGCAGGGAAGCGGCACCTACGTGGCCCAACGGGCCACCTTCCGCGCCAAGCTCCTGGGCTTCAGCGAGGAGATGCGGGCCCTGGGCCTCACCCCGGAGACGCTAACCCTGCGGGCCGAACGGGGGCCCGCCACGGGGGAGGAGGCCTTCCACCTCCGCCTCTCCCCCGGGGAAGGGGTGTGGCGCCTGGAAAGGCTACGCCTGGCCGACGGCGAGCCTTTAGCCTTGGAGCGGGCGGCGCTTCCCCTCTGGGCCTTGGAGGAGGTTCCCCAGGGCTCCTTGTACCAGGCCCTCGAGGCCAAGGGCCTCCGCCCGGTGCGGGCCCTCCAGCGCCTCCGGGCCGTGCCCGCCCGGGAGGAGGACCGCCTCCTCCAGGTACCGCCGGGAACCCCCCTCCTCTACCTGGAACGGGTGAGCTTCCTCGCGGACGGGCGTCCGGTGGAGTTCGTCAAGAGCCGCTACCGGGGGGACCGGTACGAGCTTTTGGTGGAGCTGGCATGAGGGTTTTGGGGATCATGTCCGGAACCAGCGCCGACGGGCTGGACCTGGTCCTGGCGGACTTCTCCGGGGGGCCCAGGGACCTAGGCCACCAGGTCTTGGCCCACCGCGAGGTGCCCTACCCCGAGGCCCTGCGCCGGAGGGTCCTCGCCGCCATGCGGGGAGCCGACACCCGGGAGGTGGCCCTTTTGCACCACGACCTCGGCCGCTTCTATGCGGAGGCCGCCCTCCCCTTCCGGAACGAGGCGGAGCGGGTGGGGCTTTCCGGCCAGACCCTCTGGCACGAACCCCCCCGGGCCACCTTCCAGGTGGGGGAGCCCAGCTACCTGGCCCAGGCCCTGGGGGTGCCGGTGGTCTTCGGCTTCCGGTCCGTGGACCTGGCGGCGGGGGGGCAGGGGGCCCCCTTGGTGGCCTACCCGGACCTGCTCCTCTACGGGGAGGAGGGGCGCACCCAGAGCGTGCACAACCTGGGCGGCATCTCCAACCTCACCTTCTTCCGCGGGCGCGACCCCGCCACCCTCCTGGCCATGGACACGGGGCCCGGGGTCTGCCTCTTTGACGAGGCCGCCGCCTCCTTGGGCCTGACCCCTGAGGAGGCCGCCGCGGTGGCGGCGGAGGGTGGGGTGGACGAGGCGGCCTTGGCCCTTTGGCTGGCCCACCCCTACTTCCAAAAGCCGCCCCCCAAGACCACGGGGCGGGAGGTGTGGCGCCTAAAGGCCCTTCCCCAAAAGCCCCGGGAGGCCCCCACCCTCCTCAAAACCCTTCTCGCCTTCACGGCCAGGAGCGTGGTCCTGGCCTACGAGCGCTTCGTGGGGCCCGTGGACCGGGTGCTCCTGGCCGGGGGCGGGGCCCGCAACCCCGTCCTGGTGGACCTCCTCAGGACCCACCTCCCCGTGGTGGTCATGGAAAACCCCAAGGTGCGCGAGCCCTTGGCCTTCGCCCTGCTGGCTTACCTCCACGCCCTGGGGGAGGTGAACGTCCTGGGACAGGCCACCGGGGGGCGGGACGTTCGGGCAGGGCAGGTGGTGGAACCCTTTTGATGCCACCCCATACTGGCTTGCGCCAGCATGGGGGCCCCGGCCGAAAAGCCTTGGCGGAGATTTCCGGTGGCAGGCGGGTGAACGAAACAGGAGAAAAGGGTATGAGGCTTGTAGGAAAAGAGCGCATGGGCAAGACGGCGGAAGCGGCCACCTCAACCTTGGCGGGCCAGATCCTCACCCCCCGTGGTTTCGTGCGGGGAAGGCTCCACTTCTCCGAGCGCATAGAGGCCCTGGAGGAGGCCCCCGTGGAGGGGCCTTACCTCCTCCCCGGCTTTTTGGACCTCCACGTCCACGGCGGCCTCGGCGCCGACGCCATGGAGGGGGAGGAGGCCGTCCTCAGGATGGCCCGCTTCCACCTCCGCCACGGCACCACCGGCCTCCTCGCCACCACCGTCACCGCGCCCCAGGAGGCCCTAAAGGAGGCCCTCCGCGGCATCGCCGGGGCCATGGCACGGTGCGAGGCCCTCCTCGGGGTCCACCTGGAAGGCCCCTTCCTAAGCCCCAAGCGCCTGGGGGCCCAGCCCCCCTTCCCCCAGGAACCCGACCCCTCCCTGATGGAAGACCTCCTGGCCCTGGCCCCCATCCGGGTGGTCACCCTGGCCCCCGAGCTCCCCGGGGCCCTAGACCTCGTTCGCTTCCTGCGGGAACGGGGGGTGCGGGTCCAGCTGGGCCACACCGCCGCCAGCTACCCCGAGGCCTTGGCCGCCCTGGAAGCGGGAGCCGTGGGCTTCACCCACCTCTACAACGCCATGACCCCCCTGCACCACCGGGAGCCGGGGGTGGTGGGCCTGGCCCTGGAGCGGGGGGCGTGGGCGGAGCTCATCCCCGATGGGCTCCACGTGCACCCCGCGGCCCTGCGGCTCGCCTTAAAGGCTATTCCCGGCCTCTACTTCGTGACGGACGCGGTGGCGGCGGCGGGGATGCCGGAGGGGGAGTACCCCTTGGGGGCCCACCGGGTGGTGAGGCGGGCGGAGGGGGTGTGGCTGGGGGAGAGCCTGGCGGGGAGCACCCTCACCATGGACGAGGCCCTGCGGAAGCTGGTGGGGTTCGGCCTCTCCCTGGAGGAGGCGGCCCGGAGGCTTTCCACCTACCCCGCCCGCTACCTGGGCCTAGAGGACCGGGGGGAGATCGCCCCGGGCAAGCGGGCCGACCTGGTGGTCCTGGACGAGGGGCTACGGGTGGAGGCCGTCTACCTGGGGGGGAGGCGGGTGGCCTGAAGCCGAGGGGTTTTGCCTTCAGGACCTGGCGGGCCCGGAGGGATTCGAACCCCCGACCTACCGCTTAGAAGGCGGCTGCTCTGTCCCCTGAGCTACGGGCCCATAACAGGGGGCCGGGGCTGGCCTCGCCCCGGCCATCTGGAGCGGGAGACGGGACTCGAACCCGCGACCCTCGGCTTGGAAGGCCGATGCTCTACCAACTGAGCTACTCCCGCGTGGTCGGGGCGGCCCGATTTGAACGGGCGACCCCCTGCTCCCAAAGCAGGTGCGCTACCGGCCTGCGCTACGCCCCGGAGGCCGTGGCCACCCACAGGCCACGATAACACCTGGCCCAAAGAGGGTCAAGGCGTGCTATGATGGCCCCATGCGCTTAGGACCCCTGGAAATCGTCCTCATCCTCCTGGTCGTCCTGCTCCTTTTCGGCGCCAAGAAGCTCCCGGAACTGGCCCGGGGCATCGGCCAGTCCGCCCGGGAGTTCAAAAAGGGGCTCCAGGAGGAGGAGAAGAAGGACGAGCCTAAGGCTTGAGGACCCCTTCGGCCACGGGCATGCCCCCGGGGACGTAGAGGCGGTAGCCCGTGGGCCGCACGTAGGCGGCCAGGGCCAGGCCGTAGGCCCGGGCCAGGGCCACCGCGGGGGCCGTGGCCCCCGTGCGGCTCGCCAGGAGCACCGCCCCCATGCCGATGGCCTTGGCCGCCATCTCCTGGCTGACCCGCCCCGTGGAGGCCAGGAGGACCGGGGGGGTTACCCCGTGGAGGAGCATGAACCCCGCCAAGCGGTCCACGGCGTTGTGGCGGCCGATGTCCTCGTTGAGGTAGAGGAGCCGCCCGGAGGGGTCAAAAAGCGCCGCCCCGTGGATGCCCCGGGTCCGGGCGTACCGGGCCGCGCCCTGCCGCAGCTGGGCCAGGAGGTGGAGGGGAAGCTCTGGGTCCAGGGCCACCCGGGGCACCGGGGCCAGCCGGGGCTCCCCGTAGCGGAGCCCGGCGGCACACCCGCTGTCCCTGACCCCCAGGCCCCGCTCGGGATCCTGGGGCAGGTCCACGGCCACCACCCCGTCCCCCACCAGGTACCGCACCCCCTCGAGGCCCGAAAGCACCCCGCTCAAAAACAGGTGCCCCAGGGCTAAGTAGGCCTCGTCCCCAGGGGTGTAGCTGAAGGCGGTCCAGGGCTTGCCGTTCACCACCAAGAGCAGGCGCTTCTCCTCGGGGAGGGGAAACGCCTCCTCCCGGAACCGCCCCCCTTCATACCTCCACATCGCCTTCCTCCGCCAAGGCGTACCAGGCGGCCCGGGCCCGCAGGGCGGGCAGGTCCAGGTCAGGCTTTAGGCGCAGGTCCTGGACCACCAGGCGTTCCCCGCAGGTACCGCACACGTAAACCCGGTAGGGGTCTTCCGCATAGTACACCAGGCGCTCCGACCGGGTCTCGCCGCAGAAGGGGCAGGCCAGCCGAGGAGCGCGCCAGGCCTCGTCGCAGAAAGCACACACAAAAAAGCGGCGCCCCTCGGAGTCCAGGTACCCCACGTCGGGGAAACCCCCGCAGGTGGGGCAGCGGCCCTCTCCCTGCCTTTCCTCTCGCCAGGGGACAAGGCGCAGGGCCTGGTGCAGCCAAAAGGCGTACGCCTCCCCGGGCGGAGCCTCTCCTTCCCGCAGCCTTCCCGCGTCCCGTAAGAGCTCTGCCTCGGGCGGCAGGCGCACCCCGGCCAGGAAACCGGGGGCCACCTCCTCCACCGCCTCCCGCACCTCGGCGAGCGCCAGGTGCAGGGCCTCGGGCCAGGGCTCAGACCGCTTGGGCAAAAGGCTGAGCCTACGGTGCACCACTTCCAGAATGTCCAGCACGGCCTACCCCCCTTTAGGGACAAGACTACCCCCTGTCCTGGGCGGACAGGGGGTAGCCCCTCACACTTGCCCAGCCACCACCACGAAGTACCGCAACAAGAAGGCCCCCACCAGGGTGAGCCACGCCGCCAGCTGGCCGTTCCTCCTTTCCAGCCAAAGGGGCAACCCCCAGCCCAGCACCACAAACCCCCAGAAGGCCCAGGCCACGGGGCCGGCCAAGAGGACCATCACCGCCTGGGCGGCCGCCGGGTAAACCCAGAGGAGATGGGCCACGAGGAGCAGACCCTCCACCACGGCCATGGTGAGCAGGATCCGTTTCAAGGGCTCCGCCGGCTCCAAGAGCTGGAGGAGGGCGCTGCCTGCGGTAGCCGCCGAGGCCAGGAAGAGCCAGGGGAGGAGGGGGGAAGCGTTCCAGAAGGGTTTGGCCGTGGCCATGAGGAGGACGGCCGTGTAGCCCACCACCAGGGCCACCAAAAAGGCCACCACCTGCTGGAACCAGCGGGGCGTGGGCCTCAACCACACCGCAAGGAGGCCAGCCCCTGCTAGGAGGAGGAACCAGCTACCAAGCCACATCACCGAGGCAGGGTGCCAACCTCCCAAGAACAGGTTCAAGAAGCGCAGGGGCTGGCCCAGGTCCAGAATCAAAAGCCCCGAGCCCAGGACCACGGTGATGAAGGCCCAAAAGGCCGTCTTCCGCACCCGGTGCTCGCGGCAGTAAAGGGTGCTGACGAGGTACGCCCCGCCCCCGGTTCCCGCCAGGAAGAAGTAGAGGGCAATCCAGATGCCCCAGGACTCCTCGCCCATGGGGTTCGGCCAGGTCCAGGTGATCACTTGGAACCTCCCTTCAGGCTCTCCCGCCGGTCCACGATGAACTTAAGGCCCGCGCCCATCACCGCCGCGGCGATGCCCGCGGAAAGCCAGCCCTTGGCGGCCCGCTTTTCCGCCTCCACCACCGCGGAGGGAAGGTCGAAGTAGCTTGGGTGCTCGGTGAGCACGTAGAGGACGTGGGTACCGCCCAGCTCGTTGAGGCCATAGACGGTGGCCCTGGCGTAGCCGCGCTCCTTGAGGACGCGCACCCGCTCCTCGGCCATGGCCCTGATCTCCTGGTAGCGCCCGAAGGTGAGGGCGTCCACCGGGCAGGCCTTCACGCAGGCGGGCTGGTCCCCGTTGGCGATGCGGTCGTAGCACATGGTGCACTTGTGCACCACGCCCTTGGCCTCGTCAAAGTGCACCGCCCCGTAGGGGCAGGCCTGGACGCAGGAGCGGCACCCGATGCAGGTCTTTTCGTCCACGGTGACCACCCCGCCCTCCCGGTGGGCCATGGCCCCGGTGGGGCAGCTGGTCACGCACGGGGCGCTGGTGCAGTGCATGCAGGAGCTCCGCAGGAAGTCAAAGTAGGGGGTCCCGTCCGGGCGGAGCCCCTCCAGGTAGTTCATCTTGAGCCAGGTGTGCCCCGAAAGCTTAGGGGGGTTAGCGTAGCTACCCGTGTTGGCCGTTTTTTCGGCAGGGAGGTCGTTCCACTGCTTGCAGGCCACCTGGCAGGCCTTACAGCCGATACAGCGGCTCGCGTCAAAGAGGATGGCGTAATCGCCAGGGTTAGGCATCCTCCACCTCCTCAGATCTTCTCAATCCGCACCAGGAAGGCCTTGGTCTCCTGGATGAAGGTGTTGGGGTCCAAGGCCTGGGGGGTGAGCTGGTTGGCGGAGTCGCCGGGGTTTGCCCCCTGGTAGCCCCAGTGGATGACGATGCCCACCTGGTGCAGGGTCTTGTCCCCCACCTTCACCGGCTGGACCCTGGGGGTCACCAGGGCCACCGCCTTCATTTCCCCGCGGGCGCTCTTGATGCGCACCCACTCCCCGTTCTTGATCCCCAGGCTCTTGGCCAGCTCCACGTCCATCTCCACGAAGGGGTCGGGCTGGAGCTCCAAAAGCCAGGGCACGTTGCGGCTCATCATCCCCGTGTGCCAGTGCTCGGTGAGGCGGTAGGTGGTGGCCACGATGGGGTATTCCTCAGGGGTGCCGTAAACGTCCAGGTTCCCCACCCAGACCTTGCACACGGGGTTCTTGTCCTGACCGGAGAGGAGGTTGGCGAGGGCGCTCTCCCAAGGCTCGTAGTGCTCGGGCAAGGGACCGTCCTTAAGCTGGGCGGCGAAGAGGCGCCCCACCCCTTCGGGGAGCATGATGAAGGGCAAGGCCTTGTCCGGGGGGGCCACGCCGTCGGGAACGTCCCCCTCCCACTTCTCCTCCTTGGGGTTCCAGCGCACGAGCCACTTGGCGGGGTTCCGAGGCTGCCCCTGGAGGTCGGCGGAAGCCCGGTTGTAGAGGATCCTCCGGTTGGCGGGCCAGGCGTAGGCCCAGTTCTGGTAAAGCCCCAGGCCCAAGGGGTGGGTGTCCTTGGGGTCGCGGCGGGCCATCTTGTTGCCCTCTTCCGTGAAGGCCCCGCAGTAAAGCCAGTTGCCGCAGGCGGTGGTGCCGTCGTCCCGGAGGTCGGCGAACTTGGCCATGAGCTTCCCGGTGGTGAGGTCGTAGCCGTTGTACTCCTTGGCCACCTCCTCAGCCATCTTCTCCGAGTGCTCCCACCAGGAGAGGTTCAGGATGGCCTCCTTATTGGGCCCTCCCTCTTCCGCATAGAGCTTCTTCAGGCGCTGCACGAGCTCCGTCAGGATCCAGAGTTCGTCCTTCGCCTCCCCAGGCGGATCCAGGGCCTTGTCGTACCACTGGGCCCAACGCCCGGTGTTGGTGATGCTTCCGGACTTTTCCGCCCACACCGCCGAGGGCAGGAGGAAGACCTCGGTCTGGATCTCCTTGGGGTCCACCCCGGGCCGCTTCCAGTGGGCGGCGGTCTCCGTCTCCATGGGGTCCACCACCACCAGCCACTTGAGGCTGTCCAGGGCCTTGCGGGCCAGGTTGGCGTTGGCCGCGGAGTTGGCCGGGTTCTGCCCGATGGCGATGAGCCCCTCAATGCGCCCGGCCAGCATGGCGTGGAAGATGGCGTAGTGGGAGTAGTCGGCGCTCTTGTCGGGGATGCCGTCCTTGTGAGGCGAAAGCTTGGGCAGGTAGCCGTAGGCCTCCTCGGGACTCACCTTGGGCCACCAGGCCTTCAGGAGGCTCACGAAGTACTTGGGGTAGTTCTGCCACCAGTTGGCCGAGGGGGCGTAGATGGCCTTGGGCACCCGGGACTCCAGCCACGCCTTCAGGGTGGGCTTGTCCCCGGAGGGCAGGCCCAGGTAGCCGGGAAGGTCGTGGTAGAGGAGGGCGAAGTCGGTGCTCCCCTGCACGTTGGAGTGGCCCCGCAGGGCGTTCACCCCGCCCCCGGGGAGGCCGATGTTGCCCAGGAGGAGCTGCACGATGGCGTAGGTGCGGATGTGCTGGGTGCCGTAGGTGTGCTGGGTGGCCCCCATGGCGTAGGTGATGGTGCCCGCCCGGTCGGGCCGCCCGGTGGAGGCGTAGAGGTCGTAGATGGCCAGGAGCTTTTCCACGGGGACGCCCGTGATCTTGGACACCACCTCGGGGGTGTAGCGCTCGTACTGCCGCCGGAGGATCTGGAAGACGCAGTGGGGATCCTGGAGGGTGGGGTCGGTCTTGACCTGGCCGTTCTCGTCCAGCTGGTAGGCCCAGGTGGAGGTGTCGTAGGCCTTCTTCTCGGGGTCATAGCCCGAGAAGAGCCCGTCCAGCTCCCCCGCCGTCTTGAACTCGGGGTGGATCAGGAAGGAGGCGTTGGTGTAGTGCTTGACGTAAAACTCATCATAACGCTTGTTTTCCAGGATATACCGGATCATGCCGCCCATGAAGGCGATGTCGGTGCCTGGGCGGATCTGGGCGAAGAGGTCCGCCTTGGCGGCGGTACGGTTGAAGCGGGGGTCCACCACGATGAGCTTGGCTCCCCGTTCCTTGGCCTCCAGGATCCAGCGGAAGGTGAGGGGGTGCTGCTCCGCGGGGTTGCCCCCTTGCACCAGGATCACGTCCGCGTTTTTGAAGTCGATGGGGTGGTTGGTCATGGCCCCGCGGCCAAAGCTCGTCCCCAGGGCGGGCACGGTGGAGGAGTGGCAGATACGGGCCTGGTGTTCGATATAAACGATGCCGAGGGCCCGGAAGAGCTTGGACATGGCGTAGGCCTCCTCGTTGGAGCCCACGCTGGTGCCCAGGGTGGCGATGGCCTCGGTGCGGCGCACCACCTGGCCCTGGTCGTCCACCTCCACCCACCCCCGGTCCCGGGTCTCCTTGACGAGGCGGGCGATCCGGTCCAGGGCCCACTCCCAGCTCTTCTCCTCCCAGCGGTCGGCGCCCGGGGCCCGGTAGAGGACCTTGGTGACCCGGTAGGGGCTTTCCACGAAGCCCCGGGCCGCCTGGCCCTTGGAGCAAAGGGCTCCCTGGTTGATGGGGTGGTCGGGGTCCCCCTCGAGGTTCACCAGCTTGCCCCCCTGCACCGCGGCGATCATGCCGCACCCGGTGGCGCAGTAGGGACAGATGAGGGGCTTCTCCCCGATGGGCTTGCGCAAGACGGGCTTCTCGCCCCGCGCCAGGCCCCGCTCGAGGAGAAGGCCTCCCCCCGTCACCGCACCCGCTAGGCCGATAAATTTGCGACGGGTCAGCATTTTTCACCTCCTTTGCTCCCTTATACCCTTCGCCCGTAACCCCGTCCAGGGAAAAAAGTCCCGGAAGGGCGTCGCGCCGGGGACGCCCTTCTTGTGAAAGTAGTCACGTTGTCGCGGGGATACCCCGGCTAAAGCCTGCGCAAGACTTCCTCGGCCTCCTTATAACCCGGCTTCAGCTTCAAGGCCTCCTGGCACTGGTACCGGGCCCCCTCCTTGTCCCCGAGCTTTTCGTTGGCCAGGCAAAGCCCGTAGCGGTACTCCGCCCGCTTGGGCTCCAGGCGCACCGCCACCGTGAACCGGCTCTTCGCCTTCTGCCAATCCCCCAGGGCCATGTACACCTGGCCCAGGAAGTAGTAGGCGGCGGGAAAGCGCAAGGGGGCCAGGGCCACGGCGTTCTCCAGGGCCACCCCCGCCTCCTTGCTCCGGCCCAAGGCCAGGTAAGCCTGGCCCAGGGTGTACCACCCCTCCGCATCCAGGGGCCTCTGCCGGTGGCCCTCCTCCAACACCCGGGCCGCCTCCTCCGCCCGCCCCTTGAGGAGGAGGGCCGAGGCGTACCGGACCCTCAAATCGGCCTCCTTCGGGGCCAGCTGGAGGGCCCTGGCGTACTGCTCCAAGGCCTCGTCCAGGCGGCCTGCCGCCAGGTAAAGCTCGGCCAAAGCCCCCCGCACCTCCGGGGTGTCCTGCAGGCTCAGGGCCTTCTTAAAGGCCTCTTCCGCCTTGTCCCCCTGCCCCAAGAGGGCGTAGACCAGGCCCCTCTGGGCGAAGAGGGGGGCATAGCGGGGGTTCACCCGCTCCGCGTCCCGGAGCACGGTGAGGGCCTGCTCCAGGTAGGCCTTCCCCTTCTCCCGGTCCTCCGAGGCCCGGTACAGGGCCAGGTAGGCCTCGGAGAGGACCATGTACCCCCCGATGTACCGGGGGTTTTTGGCCACCAAGCCCTTGGCGTTCTCCAAGGCGGGGTTCAGGAGGCCCACCTTGAGCTGGGCCCGGGCCAACCAGTAGAGGGCATCCGCATCCTGGGGCTTCTCCTTCACCGCCCGTTCAAAGAGCTCCAAAGCCGCCTCGTACCGGCCCAGGGCGTAGAGCTGCACCCCAAGCCTCAGGGCATCCTGCTTTTCCTGGGCGGAGGGCGGCGGGGGCGTCTGGGCCAGGGTGGGAGCGGCCAACAAGCTCAAGGCCAAAAGAAACCAGCGCATATCCTTCCTCCTACAGGACGAACCGCGTGAGGTCGGGGGAGGCGAAGACCGCCTCCAGCCTTTGCTCCACGTAGGCCCGGGTGATCTCCACCCGGCCTAGGTCGGTCTGGAAGCTCACCTCCTCCAAGACCCTCTCCAAGACCGTGGCGAGCCTCCGCGCCCCGATGTCCTCCAGCTCCTGGTTGGCCCGGTGGGCCGCTTTGGCGATGGCCCAAAGGGCCTCGTCCTCAAAGATGAGCTCGGTGCCGTCCGCCCGCAAAAGCTCGGTGTACTGGCGGATCAGGGAGTTTTCCGGCTCCTTGAGGATCCGGTAGAACTCCTCGGGGCCCAAGGGGGATAGCTCCACTCTTATGGGAAAGCGGCCCTGGAGCTCGGGGATCAGGTCCGAGGGCTTGGCCACGTGGAAGGCCCCGGCGGCGATGAAGAGGACGTGCTCCGTGGAGATGGGGCCGATGCGGGTGGAGACCACGGTGCCCTCCACGATGGGCAGAAGGTCCCGCTGCACCCCTTCCCCGGAGACATCCGGCCCCACGGTGCCTTCCCGGCGGGCTACCTTGTCCAGCTCGTCGATGAAGACGATGCCCTCCTCCTGGGCGCGCCTGCGGGCCTCTTCCTTGAGCTCCTCCTTGTCTATGAGGCGCTCGGCGTGCTGGTTCTTGAGCACCTCCCGGGCCTCCTTCACCGTCATCCGCTTGCGCACCGGGCGCCTGGGGAGGAGGCCCTTGAGCATCTCCCCCATCCCCCCGAAGCCTTCCCCTCCCAAGACCCCCATGAAGGGAAGGGAGACCTCCTCCTCCACCTGGACCTCCACGGAAAGGGCGTCCAGGCGGCCCGAGCGCACCTCGGCCACCGAGGCCCGAAGCAGGGTGGCGAGTTCCTCCTCGGCCATGGCCAGGGCCTTTTCCTCCACCTTCTTCTTCATCTCCTCCAGCACGAGCTGGTAGCTGGCCTCCGCCAGGTCGCGCACGATGGCGTCCACGTCCCGGCCCACGTACCCCACCTCGGTGAACTTGGTGGCCTCCACCTTCACGAAGGGGGCCCCGGCCAGGCGGGCGAGGCGCCGGGCGATCTCCGTCTTCCCCACCCCTGTGGGCCCGATCATGAGGATGTTCTTGGGGGTCACCTCCCGGGCGATCTCCGGGGGAAGCCGCTTGCGGCGGTAGCGGTTCCTTAGGGCCACGGCCACCGCCCTTTTGGCCGCCTCCTGCCCCACGATGTGCTTGGAAAGCTCCCGTACGATCTCGGCGGGCGTCAGGTTCATGCCTCCCCCAGGGTGAGAACCGTCACCTGGCCCGAGGTGTAGAGGTCCACCTCGGCGGCGATCCTAAGGGCCTCCTCCGCGATCTCCCTGGCGGAAAGCCCCGAGTGGCGGTAAAGGGCCTTGGCGGCGGCCAGGGCGTAGGGGCCGCCAGAGCCCACCGCGAGAAGGGGTTCCTCCGGGGTGATCACCTCCCCGCTTCCCGAGAGGAGGACCAGGGTCTCTCGGTCGGCGGCCACGATCATGGCCTGCAGGTGGCGAAGGACCCGGTCGGTGCGCCAGAGCTTGGCGGTTTCCACCGCAGCCCTAAGGAGGTTCCCCTTGGCCTCCTTGAGCCTTTCCTCAAAGCGCTCCAGGAGGGCCATGGCGTCGGCCACGCCCCCGGCGAAGCCCACCAGGACGCCCTCCCCCACCTCCAGCCTGCGCACCTTGACCGCGGCCCGCTTCAGCACGGTCTGGCCGAAGGTTACCTGGCCGTCCCCCGCCAGGGCGGTGACGCCGTCCTTGCGCACGGCCAAGATGGTGGTGCCATGGATCTCCACGCCGCCAAGATACCCCTTGGGCATGAGAGAGGCGTTAGGCAGAGGGGACGAGTCCCAAGGCCCCAAGGCGCTCCAAGGCGCCCTCCCGCGCCCAAAGGAGGACGCCCTCCCTCAGGGCCACGGGCGCCACCCCGAGGCCCTCTTTCACCTCCTCGAGGGTGTAGGGAAAGACCTCCACCCGCCTCACCCCCTCCGGGCGGTAGCGCACGAGCCGCTCGGGGAAAGGGAGGGGGGTTTCCCGGAGAAGGACCAGGAGGTCGGCATCGCTGAAGGCGGTGGCCTCCCCCCGGACCAGGGAGCCGAAGAGGACCACGGCGAGGACCTCAGGGTGTGCCCCCAAGGCGCGGGCCGCCTGGGCCACCTCCTCCAGGCGGGCCTCGGGGTCAAAGCGGAAGACCCGGGTCATAGCCTTTCCTCCACGAAGGCCACGACCCTTTGGGCCAGGGCCAGGGCCTCCTCGGCCTCGAGGCGGGTGTAGTGCCGGGCGGCCGGCCCCGCTGGGTGGGCGTCCGGGTAACGGGTGGGGATGTCGCGGGCCCGGTTCACCCCTTCATTATCTCACGGAAACCAAGGCCACATACTGGCTCCTCCCCTTCCCCTAGACTGGAAAGGGTGAAGGCCAAGACCCTAGGCGAACTCAAGCGCACCTACCCCTTGGAAAAGCTGAGGCGCACCGTCAAGGAGGAGGCCCGGGAGAACCTAAGGGCCAAGCTCCGCCAAGGGGAAAGGCTCTTCCCCGGCATCCACGGCTACGAGGACACGGTGATCCCCGCCCTGGTCCAGGCCATCCTGGCGCAGCAGAACTTCATCCTCCTGGGCACCCGAGGCCAGGCGAAAAGCCGCATTTTAAGATGCCTCACGGGCCTCCTGGACGAGGAGGTGCCCGCCCTCGCCACGGAGCTTCGCGACAACCCCCTTCGCCCCATCTCCCCCGAGGGCAGGAGGCTTCTGGAGGAGGCGGGGGACGAGGCCCCCATCGTGTGGCTTCCCCGGGAGGAGCGCTACGTGGAGAAGCTCGCCACCCCCGACACCACCGTGGCCGACCTCCTCGGGGACATGGACCCCATCAAGGCGGCCAGGCGGGGCACGGGGATGGCGGACCTGGAGAGCATCCACTATGGCCTCCTGCCCCGGGCGAACCGGGGGATCTTCGCCGTGAACGAGCTCGCCGACCTCGCCCCCAAGGTGCAGGTGGCCCTCTTCAACATCCTCGAGGAGGGGGACGTGCAGATCCGGGGCTACCCCATCCGGCTCCCCCTGGACGTGTGGCTCGTCTTCACCGCCAACCCCCAGGACTACACCGCCCGGGGGCGCATCGTGACCCCCCTCAAGGACCGGATCGGGAGCGAGATCCGCACCCACTACCCTCGCTCCCTGGAGGAGGGGGCCCGGATCAGCGCCCAGGAAGCCTACGTGCCGGAGGGGGTCCTGGTCCCGGAGTGGGTGAGGCTTTCCGTGGAGGCCGTGGCCTTCGTGGCCCGGGAGGACCGCCGTGTGGACCAGACGGCGGGGGTCTCCCAGCGCCTCGCCATCAGCCTTTTGGAGGTGGTGGCGGCAAGCGCCGAAAGAAGGGCCCTCCTCTACGGAGGAAGGCCCGTGGCGAGGCCCTTAGACCTCTACCAGGGGCTTCCCGCCATCACCGGGAAGCTGGAATTGGAGTACGAGGGGGAGCTCCAGGGGGCGGAGAGGGTGGCGCGGGAGATCGTGCAGCGGGCCTTCGGCCTGGTCCTCCCCCGCTACCGCTTAAGGACCGAGCCCATCGTGGCCCACTTTGAGGAGGGGAACCTCCTCACCCTGCCCGAAGGGGACGTGGAGGAGGCCCTTAGGGCCATGGCCGGGGTCCCGGGGCTTTTAGAGGCGGCAAGGGTCCTGGCCGAGGGGGAAGCCCCTGAGGTTTTGCTTTCCGCCGGGGAGTTCGTCCTCGAGGGCCTGGTGGGGCGAAGGAAGCTCTCCCGGGGCGAGGCGAGCTACCAGGCGGCGGAGCGCCCGAGGAGCTATGGCAACTAGCCTGGACCGGGACAAGGAGGCGGTCCTAAAGGCCCTGAGGCCCTACCTCGAGGGCATGGGGACGCGGCTTTTCCTCTTCGGCTCCTTCGCCCGGGGGGAGGGGAGGCGGGCCTCCGATTTGGACCTCGCCCTCCTCTCCCCCGCGCCCCTCACGGACCTCATGCCCCTCCTCCGGGAGGCCCTGGAGGAGGCCCCTGTGGTGCGGCGGGTGGACCTAGTGGACCTGGCCGAGGCGGAGCCCGCCTTCCGGGAGCGGGTGCTTAGAGAGGGGATCCTATGGGCCGAGTTCTAGAGCGGGGGAGGTTGCCGCGATGAAAGCCATCCGCTATAGCCGCTACGAGGGAGGCCTGGAGGAGCTTTCCCCCGAGGAGATCCTAAGCCTCCTAGAGGACTTCCTCCTGGACTCGGGGTTTTCCGACCCCTTCCAGCGCTACGACCCGGACCCCGACCGCGCCCCCACCCTCGAGGACCTCTACGACGCCCTCCTCCAGGCCCTCCTCAAGAACGAGCTCGTCCCCGAGGACTGGCTCAGAGAAGCCCGCTTCGCCGACCGCAAGGAGGAGACGAGGCTCTACCAGGCCATCCAGGGGATGATCCGGAAACTCCAGGAGGCGGGCTACCTGCGCCTTCCCGGGGAGGACCCCACGGACCCCGCCCAGGGCGGCTACCGGGGGGAGGCGGGGGAGGCCCGCTTTGAGCTCACGGAGAAGGCCTCGGACTTCCTGGGCCTGAAGAGCCTCCGGGAGCTCCTCGGGGCCCTGGGCCGCAACCCCCCGGGCCTCCACCCCACCCCCCACCACGCCCCTGGGGTGGAGAAGACGGGGGAGACCAAGCCCTGGGAGTGGGGGGACCCCCTGGAGCTCAACGTCCCCGAGACCCTCAAGAAGGCCGTGGCCAAGGGGCTGGAAGGCCTCTCCCACGAGGATCTGGTCATAGACCTCGCCGAGTACACCGCCAGCATGAGCACCGTGGTCCTCCTGGACTGCTCCCACTCCATGATCCTCTACGGGGAGGACCGCTTCACCCCGGCGAAGAGGGTGGCCCTCGCCCTCGCCCACCTCATCCGCACCCAATACCCCGGGGACCGGGTCCGCTTCGTCCTCTTCCACGACACCGCCGAGGAAATCCCCGTGGCCAAGCTCCCCCTGGCCCAGGTGGGGCCCTACCACACCAACACCAAGGCAGGCCTGGAGCTCGCCCGGACCCTCCTTAAGAAGATGGGCGGGGAGATGAAGCAGATCATCCTCATCACCGACGGCAAGCCCTCGGCCTTAACCCTGCCGAGCGGGGAGATCTACAAAAACGCCTGGGGCCTGGACCCCCTGATCCTGGCCGAGACCCTCAAGGAGGCCACCCTGGCGAGGCGCGAAGGGATCCCCATCCACACCTTCATGCTCGCCCGGGAGCCCGAGCTTCTCGCCTTCGTGAAGAAGCTTTCCCAGATCACCCGGGGCAAGGCCTACCTCACGAGCCCCAGGAACATCGGCAAGTACCTCCTCCTGGACTTCCTCAACAAGAAGGTGCGGAGGAACTGATGCGCCCCTTTAGGCTAAGCCTCCTCCTGGAGCGCCTGCGGAGGCCCAGGGTTTACCCAAAGTCCCTCCCCGCCCTGGTGCGGGAACACCTCGAGGTGCGGCCCCCCCTCTCCCTCGCCCTCCCCTACTACGCCGCCCGGAAAAAGGAGGGCTACGCCCTCATCCCCTGGGACCGCTACATGGAGGAGGCGGAGAGGGCGCTGGAGGAAGCGGCCCGCCTTTAGCCCTTCCGCTCGGCGAGCACCCGGCCCTCCGCCAGGGCCCGCCGGGCCAGGGGATTGGCCTCGGCCTCCTTCGGGGTGTAGACGAAAAGGTCCACGGGAAAACCCAGATCGGCGAAGAGGGGAAGGTAACGCCCGGGGCGCTCCAGGAAGGGGGGAGCCTCCCCCACGAGAAGGAGGAGGTCGGCGTCGCTCCGCGGGGTCGCCTCTCCCCGGGCCAAGGAGCCGAAGAGGACCACGGCGAGGACCTCGGGGAAGGTGGCGAGGAGCTCGGCCGCCTTTTCTTCAAGAGCCTGAAGCAGCCTCTCCCGGTCCAGCCAGAACACTTTGACCGAACCGTAGGATTTCTCCTGCACAAAGGAGCGCATCCCGGGCCTCCTCCTCTCCATAGTAGTCCAGAGGGGCACCCGCCTCCCAGCTGTCCGGATAGCGCGTGGGGATGTAGAGCCTATCCAGGACCAGGGCGCAGCGCCTGAGCTCGGGGACCAAGTTGAGCCGCTCCTGGAGGCCAGCCAAGGCGTTTAAGGTCCCGCTCGGCTTGCCGCATCCAGTCACGCGCCCCCCCCCGGAAGGAGCCCCCTGGGGCCTAAGCGCCTCGGCCACAAAGGCGGCCATCACCCCGAGCATCAGGCCCAAGGCCACCGCCAGGGCGAAGAGGAGGCCCCGCCTGGGGGCCACCTTCTCGTAGACGGGGTAGGCCGGGGCCAGGAGGGAGGCCCAGGCCTCCTGGCTGCTGGCGATCTGGATCTCTAGGTCCGTGCGCTTCTGGGCCAGGGCCAGGTAGGCGTTTTTGGCGAGCTCCAGGGCCTGGCTGAGGGTGTCCTGCTCCACCTGGGCCCGGGCCACCCGGTCCTTGAGGACGTTGATGCGGGCGTCCACCTGGGCGACGCGGGCCTCGAGGGCCGCCTTCCTGGAGAGGAGCCTGGCCTCCTCCGCCTGGGCGTCTATGAGCGCCGAGCGCAGGCGCTGGTACTCGGGATTGGGGTTGTCAAAGGCGAGGTCCGCCTCCGAGAGGTTCGCGATCTGGTCGTAGCGGGCGCGGAAGGCCTCGTAGGCGGCCTTCTTCGCGCCGTACTCCAGGGTGATGGCCTCCTTTTCCCGCTCCTGGGCGGCGATCTGGGCCCGACGTTCCCGGATGCGCCGGTCGTACTCGGCCAGGTTGCGGTTTAGGGCCGCCTTCTCCCCCTCCAGAGCCGCGATCTCCGCCTGAAACCCCACCACCAGGTCCCGGTAGCGGAGAACGTCCGGGCTCACCTCCCGGAGGCGGTCCTTCGGTTTGGAGGCCATCTGCTTGAGGGTCTCGGCGTAACGGTAAACAGCGTTGTAAACATCCCGCGCCACGTCCAGCTCGGTGAGAAGCCGGGCCCGCCTAGCCTCCTCCTCGGCCACCCGCGCCTGCAGGTCCTCCACCTGGGGCAACAGCTTCCCCTCCTCCTCCCGCAAAGCCCGCTCCTCCCGTTCCAAAGCCGCCAGGTCCGCCCTCAGGTCCAAGGCGGCGGAGAGGAGCTTCTGGTGAGTGGGGTTGAGCTCCTGGTTTTTGAGCTTGAGGCCCACCAGAGCCTGGAGGCCACCTCCTTGGGCGATGGCCGCGGCCACCACGGGATCGGCCACGATCTCCCGCTCCAGGGCAAGGAGCTTGGGCTCCTTAGCCAGCTCGGCTTCCGCGGCCTGGAGCCTGGTCTGCAAAATCGCCCTGTCCGTGGGGATCTTCTCCAGCCGCTGCCGGATTCCGGCCACCCGGTCGGCGAACCCGGCGAGTTGCTGCTTGAGCACGGAAAGCTTGCTCTCCTTCTGGTAGACCTGCCAGGCCGCCTCCGCCTGCTTGAGCCGGGCGTCCGCCTCCTTCAGGCGCCCGGCCACCAGGGCCTGGGCCTCCTCCACCGTGAGCCCGGCCACCAGGTTCTCCACGGAAAGACCGGGAATCTCCGCCTTGTACTGGGCGAGGCGGCTTTGTGCCTCGGCGAGCTGGGTCCGCTTCACCGCCAGGTCCTTTTCCAGGGCGATAAGGCGGGCCTGGACCGAGGCGTAGCCGTCCGTGTAGGCGGAGAGCTCCGCCTGCCACACGGGGACGCGCTCACTCGCCTTAAAGGCCTCGAGGGCCTTAGCCGCCGCCAGGTAAGCCTGCCTGGCCTTCTCCGTCTCCCGCTTCAGGGCGGCCTGGGCCTCCTGGAGGCGCTTGCCGATGACGGCGAGGCTTTCCGGGCTCGTGTTCAGGGGCACCAGGCGGGCCTGGCGGGCTACCTCCCGCTCCAAGGCGGCGATCCGCCCCCGCGCCGCGGCCAGGTCCCGCTCCAACCCCGAAAGCTCCGTGTCCAGGCTCACCCGCTCCCCCGTCTTGGCCTCCAGCTCCGCCTTGTCCTGGGCCAGGGTGGTGGCCTTCTGGAAGGCCTCCCAGCGGGCCTGGGCCTCCCGGTAGGTCCTTTCCGCGGGGGGCACCTGCTCCTCGAGGGCGGCGAGGCTCGCCTTGAGGCGCCGCAAGGGAATCTCGTTCACCTTCGCCTTCACCGCCTCCACCCAGAGGTTGGCCGCCTTGGCCGCCACCTCGGGGTCCGGGGCCTTCACGGTGAAGCTAGCCACAATGGGGGGGACCTGGTTGGGGTTCGCCACCTGGAGCTTAGGGGAGATGTCCTTCACCTCGAGGTCCCGGAGCATCCGCTCCACCCCCCGCCCGTCCCCCTGGTCCTGCCAGCGGGTGGGAAGCTTTCCCTCCTTTTTTAGGGCCTCCCACACCTCCCCCACCGCCTCCTCCGAGAGGGCCAAGGCCTTCAGCCCCTCAAAGGTGATGGGGGTGGCCTGCTGCACCTGGATCCTCTGCTCCAGCTGGGCCTGCACCTGCACCGGGGCCACGCTCAAGGTGGCGGTGGAGGCGTAGGTGGGCTCGGCGATGAAGAAGCTGTAGATGAGGGCCACCGCGCCGAAGAGGAGGGGGAAGGCCCAAAGGTAGGTGCGGTGCCGCTTTAGAACCTCCACGATGTCCCGTAGGGTGATTTCCTCCTGGGGTGCTTCCATCATACGCGCTCCACTTTACCCTAGTACGCTCCCTTCCGCGTGAGCACCACCCACACCGTCCGGGCCAGGATGTAGAGGTCAAGCCAGAGGGACCAGTTGCGGATGTAGTAGGTGTCCAGATTCACACGTTCCTGGTAAGTGGTGTCGTTGCGCCCCGAGACCTGCCAAAGCCCAGTCATGCCTGGCTTTACTTTGATATAAAGGGCAAATTTTTCGCCGTACTTTATCACCTCATCCTGAACAATCGGCCGGGGTCCCACGAGGCTCATTTCCCCTCGCAGCACGTTCCAAAGTTGAGGCAGCTCGTCCAAGCTTGTTTGGCGCAGTATCCGTCCTATCCGTGTCACACGAGGATCGCTCCGAAGTTTTTGATCTCGTTCCCATTCTACGCGTAGCTCAGGGTGTTTCTCTAGGTATTCCTTGAGAACCTTGTCAGCATCCTTCACCATGGAACGAAATTTCCAAGCTTTGAACCGCCGTCCGTTCTGGCCAATCCGCGTGTGGCCGTACAGTACAGGACCTGGCGAGTCCAATTTGATAAGGATGGCGATTAGTGCTAGAAAAGGTAAAAGTAACAGACCCCCAATGAGGGAAAGGCCAACGTCAACGATGCGTTTCGCAAGGCGCGGTCCTGGTAGTAGGAGCTGCTGGCGTACCTCGAGCCCCAGTATCCCCCCGAGGTCCTTTGTTGTAACCCAAAGGCTGGAAAAGCCAAAGAGGTCGGGGATTAGGACTAGGTGAGGGAACGCGTGACCGTGTTGCTCTAAGACTTCCAGCAGCTTGGCCCGCGGCACCCCCGGCATCGCCACGATGGCGTGTCGCACCCTCAGTTCGCGTGCCAGCGCCGGAGCCAGATCCAGGCCACCAAGTACGGGTACGCCTTCCATTACCCCCTGTTTTTCCGGATCATCGTCCAAAACGGCCACCGGCTTCAGGCCTAGTCCCGGTTGTCGCTTGAGCATCTGCACCACCATGCGTCCGGTTTCCCCGGCCCCGAGCACCACGGCCGGATAGCCCCACCACTTTCTGTGGGCAAAAAGGTGGCGCGTGAGGGCACGGCTTAGAGGCACCAGGACTACCGAGAGTGCCCATGCACCAAGGAAGGTTGCCCGCGAGTAGGTATCCCCTACCTTGAATAAGAAGGTTGCCGCGCCGAGTACGAGGTAGACCAGCGTCGTCGTGAGCGTAAGTTGGCGCAGCTCTTCTGCCGGGGCTTTTCCTATACCGGGGTAGAGACCCATGAGGGCGTAAGCCAACACAAAAAGCCCGATTACCGGCCAAAGCGACACGTAGAGGGCTGGGTTGAAGCTGCCGTCCCAAAGAAACCGGACCCCTACGGAGAGCCCTCCGGCTAAAACCAAAGCCCCTAAGTCCGAAGCTAAAAGAAGGAGTACGGTGAGTAGGGGGCGAGTGGTTACGTTGATGGGGCGAACGATGGTTTGGGTACGTGGCCTCGCCTGCATACTGGTGTTATGCTAACCCAAGTTGCTACCCAGCCATCTTCTGGGTCAGGAGACTGATGTTATGGGCCAGGACGAAGGTGAGAACTTTGATGACGAAACCCTCCTGGGTCACGGCGTGGATGCGCCTGGGGAAGAGGTGATGGAGCATGCTCCCCACCGTCTCCACCACCCTCCGCCCCACGATGGCCAGGTACTGCATCCAAGGGAGATACCGCCGGCTGTTCCTCCTGCGGATGACCATGGGAACA
>NZ_BAAHSC010000172.1:0-499 GCF_054655095.1 Thermus sp. FJN-A | reverse complement strand
GCCCTGCCTGAGCCGTCTCCCCTCTTTCCCTTGGGGAGATACTTCAAGCGTTCGGTGGCGATGGCCACGCCTTCCTTCAGGGCCAGGGCTATGACCTCGTGGGCGATCTTCCAGAGGGCGAGCTCTTTCGCTCCCCTGTTGTGAGCCCGGTCCACTTCTTCCAGGGAGAGGGTGAGGTGATGCTTCAGGTTTCCATCCGGGCCCACCACGGCTAAGGCCAGGTGGTAGGGGTCGGCGTTGAGGTCCACGCCCAGGACCCCCTTCTCCTTCGTGGCCACGAGGGGCACAGGCTCCTCCTCCCAGGTGAAGGCGGCGTAGACCTTCCCCTCCTTGAGGGAGAGCTCCACGTTGTAGGGGAGGGAGGCGTGGACACGCTCCACCAGGGCGCTCAGGTTGGGGTGGGAGGTCTTCACCAGGGCGTGGGCGTGCCTCCCGTTTCCCAGGTTGACGCGGAGCCAAAGGGCTCCGTCCTTTGCCTCCAGGCGGAGGTTGAGGTTGC
>NZ_BAAHSC010000171.1:0-665 GCF_054655095.1 Thermus sp. FJN-A | reverse complement strand
CGGTAAACCCGTCCCGGCCGCCCGGCGAGCCCTGAAGGCTTGAGAGCAGGGACAGGGACCCCTGAGCCCTCTTGAGCTCACGGGAGAGGCTGTCCCCGCGGGACTTGTCACGCTCGTTTCTCTTCTGAGTGCGGAGTTCCTCGGCTTTAGCCCGGTAGAACCCCTGGGCGTGGGCCAGGAACGCCTCGTCCTTCAGGAGCTTCTCGTACCCCTCGGGAAGCTTCTCCCTGAACCCCAGGGCCCTCCTCCCGATCACGTAGGCGGCGGCCACGTCCTTGGACAGGGAAAGCTGCGGGGCGTACTTGAGCATGCCGATGGTGGAGGTGTCCTTTGGGTTCACCTCCACCACCTGGACGCCCTTCTTCCTGGCCAAGGAGTGGACCTTCCTGAGGAGGGAGCGGTAGGCGAAGCGGTGCAGGGTCCGCCTGAAGGCCCTGCCTGAGCCGTCTCCCCTCTTTCCCTTGGGGAGATACTTCAAGCGTTCGGTGGCGATGGCCACGCCTTCCTTCAGGGCCAGGGCTATGACCTCGTGGGCGATCTTCCAGAGGGCGAGCTCTTTCGCTCCCCTGTTGTGAGCCCGGTCCACTTCTTCCAGGGAGAGGGTGAGGTGATGCTTCAGGTTTCCATCCGGGCCCACCACGGCTAAGGCCAGGTGGTAGGGGTCG
>NZ_BAAHSC010000170.1:0-350 GCF_054655095.1 Thermus sp. FJN-A | reverse complement strand
GTGAAGGAAGACCTTCAACGGGGAGAGGTCACGGGGCACCGTCTTCCCAAGGAGGGGAAGGAAGAGGCCTACCCTCAGGACCCTCCAGGCGTTGGTACCGGGACGTTTCCTTCCCCCGGTAAACCCGTCCCGGCCGCCCGGCGAGCCCTGAAGGCTTGAGAGCAGGGACAGGGACCCCTGAGCCCTCTTGAGCTCACGGGAGAGGCTGTCCCCGCGGGACTTGTCACGCTCGTTTCTCTTCTGAGTGCGGAGTTCCTCGGCTTTAGCCCGGTAGAACCCCTGGGCGTGGGCCAGGAACGCCTCGTCCTTCAGGAGCTTCTCGTACCCCTCGGGAAGCTTCTCCCTGAACC